>PKUO01000046.1 GCA_002869585.1 Sedimenticola sp. | reverse complement strand
GAGTTCCAGGTAATCCTTGGGCGCGAGTAATCCAGTTGTCTCCCCATCGACCCGGCTCGACCAGGCCTGCCAGAGCCGGTGGGAACTTTCCTCATCGGCCTCGGGGGGACGCCCCACCGAAGGGTTCACAGAAAGGGTACGCCTTAGCCGACCGTAATCACGGGCATTCAATCCGAACAGGATCAACAGCATCTCATGCGGCGCATCGGCTGCAATCAGCGACTGCAGGGTTTCTTCCGATTCGCGCTGCACCCGCAGGTGATCGATCATCGGCCAGTACACCTGCCGATTCAGGGCGATATCCAAACAGTGGGCACGAAGCGATTCAACACGGTACAGGTCCGAGACGTTCATCTCCCGCAGAGCCTCGATCTCACGTGGACCGAATTTCATGTTTTGCAGGGCCACGTGGTCCCCTTCTGCCAGGCAGCGAATGGCATACATCAATACGGCAGTGACCAGATCGGATTCCTTCGTGCTTTCCATCGCATCTACTCCCAGACCGATACACCGGTATCCGCGGCGATACGTCGGATGCGTCGATAGGTATCCATCAAGGCCAGCAGATCTCGCCAGTCCCGATCATCGAGCGGCCGCCAGAGCCGATAGCCGGTGTGACCTGGATCCAGTGTCCAGATACTGCTGAATAACAGATCGGCATCTTCGGTCTCGAGTGCACGGCGAAGGATGGATTCGTCCGGCAGCAGCGGCAGAATGGCCTCGAGTGGCGCAAAGGTCATTTCCGCGCAGGCCGCCAACTGCCACCACAGCATGGTGAGCTGACTCAAACTATCCTCGTCGAGCTGATCCGCCAGGGTGGGATCTGGAACATCGCGTAACACGAATCCCAATCCCTTGCCGGACACTGCTTCAACGAGGTCCGCCATACCGTTACGCTGGGCCAGTCGTGTCGCAAGCGTCCAGGCTCGGCCACGCAAAGACTTCAGATCATTCGGGCTGGTATCGTTGGTGAGATTCGGTAGCTCGGTGTCAGGCTCAGAAGTCTCTTTGACATCGTCATCTGGCAGACCAGGAAGCGGTACTTTCCCGGGATTCGACTGATCCGGTAGTTCCGGTGGTAACTCATAAGTGGATGTTCGATCCGAACTGGATACACGCGAACCTCCATCATCCTGGTCAGCATCGAACGATTCGTCTGTAGGGCGCTCAAGTTCTGATGAATCCTCATCCGGATCCGGTTCCACTTCGGCCTCTGGAATCACCAGTTCCCTGCCGGCCATCTCGGCATCGAGCATCACGCGTACGGTATGAATGCTGACATCCAATGCAGCGGCAATTTCAGATTCCAATGCGCTGCGGAGTACATCTGTGTCCCAGTCGGGGCTATCGTACCGTTTGCATAGCGTCGTGAAGACCTCTTCGAAATCCTCTGCCGACTCGGAACACCGATCCTGCCAAATCTTTTGAGCGGCACGCTCCAATCTGCGAATGCGTTCCACATGTGGTCTGCCGAGTCCGCCTTCGAGCGCAATGGGGATGACGGGTAACAGTCGATGGACGGTGTATACCATCTGGGAAATACGCCCCTGGGTAATGCGATACCCTGCACGGCGGAGTTCTGTTTCGAGACGCCTTTGAGAGATCACGTCGAGACCGAGTTCTTCGGCAAGCAATTTTTGCGCTTCGCAAACAGCACGCGCCTTATCGATAAAGGTAAGACCTCCCCGCAGGTCGTTTTCCCGAAGATGCGCCAGCAGGACGTCGGATTCGCAACACCATGCTTTGACCAGGCAAGGTACTGCGGCAAAACGCGGATCACCGGTCTCGGCGAATAACTCCTTCAGTATGATCAGGCGCGTATTGCCACCGGCATGGACGATATAGTCCGTCGCATCTGGCCGTTGCGTGACTACCAACGGTTGATCCAGGCCGGTAGTGCGAATCGAATCCCTGATCCGGTCATATTCGGGATTGCGGCCGTGACGCGGATTGTGCTCGTATGGCTGAATTCGGGAGATGTCGATCATCTGTGGCGCCGGGCTGGTGATTACTTCTGCCGGTTGTGAGATCGACAAATTCGCAGACGGCGTTGTGGGTTTGCCGGCCATTGGTCATTCCCATCCCTGCAGGCCGACGAATATCTCCGGGTAACGGACCAGGCTTTCCCGCGGCACCGGCTCCAGCCGTCCTCCTGATCGGTCCGCCACCCGCTGGCTGATCTGCTCAATTCGTGTCGCCATCTGGGGGCTCGCATGCCGGTGCTTACCAGCCAGCTGATACAAATACGCAACTGAATCGTTGCAAACCGTTGCCAACTCGGCGCGTTCCCGCTTGGTGGCATATTTCAAAAATGTCCTTAGCTTCATGATGCCGGACATTAGCACCATGCATATCTATCAGCAAGCTAACTCGCCAACTAAATGTTTATCTTTATGCTAAATTTCTGCTATATTCCCTGCATGATGCGCATCCCAGAAAAAATCCGGTTGAAAAATCTCGAGCTCCTGATTACCGAAGCCGGCTCCGCTGCGAAACTGGCCGAACGCGTCGGCACCAACAGTTCCTATATCAGCCAGGTTCGGCGTCAGATGCGTACGAAGAAAGGTACTCCGCGGGGCATCGGCGACGATCTGGCGGAAAAACTGGAACGTGGAATGAACAAGCAGGAGGGGTGGATGGACACACTGCATAGAGACGAGTCACACATCGCTGGCACAGAGGTCAATGCGCACCTTGGACCGGATATCCGCAACCTATGCCCGGTGATCTCCTGGGTGCAGGCTGGCGAATGGATGGAAATCGCCGAAGGTTACCAACCGCAATACGGTCAGGAGCTACTACCCTGCCCCGTCAGTTGCAGCAATGATTCTTATGTCCTGCGCGTACGCGGTATCAGCATGGAACCCAAGTTCCATGATGGCGATTTGATCTTCGTGGATCCTCATGCCGACCCGGTCCATGGAAAGTATGTAGTCGTCATGATTGAAGACACAGCAGAGGCCACCTTCAAACAACTTATTGTCGAGGAAGGTCATCAGTATCTTAAGGCGCTAAACCCGGAGTGGCCTAACCGGATCATCGAGGTCAACCAGAATGCCCGGATCTGCGGGGTGGTGGTGTTTAAGGGAGAGATGGTTTGAGCCAAAATACAATGAAAATCGACCAGCCAGTTCCTCAGCCTATGGCTGCGCAACGAATCTTTCAAGCTATCGATGCCACAATCACCTGAACTCGCCGGGGGCGAAGGTTTCACCTTTGAGGGCGATGCGGCTGCATTCTATCTCGCCGCGCTGCTAGCCGAGGCTTATGCACCCGGCATTGATGATCGAACCGTTGTTCGAGTTTCTGTTCAGCAACGCGATTTCGGTGAACCGCTGGATGATGTGATCGTCGACTTTGAAGATGCCTCAAAGAACCCCGCCCGACTTAGCCTCCAGGTAAAGCGTTCGCTCACAATCAGCAGTGCAAAAACGAACAAAGACTTCCGCGAAGTCATCCGCGACAGTTGGGCAACCCTCAACAAGTCAGACTTCCGCTTCAACGTCGACCGCTACGGGGCCGCAGTTGGTACGGTTACTCCTGCCAAAGAACGGGCACTAAAGACCCTTTGCGATTGGGCACGCGAAAGCCTGACGGCTGACCATTTCCACGCTCGATTTGCGAAGGGCGGCAGCGCCAGTGCAGACATCAAAACGGTTAAGAACGACGTCGTTGCTCTACTGGAAGCAGTGAAGGGGGCACCGTGTACGAATGAAGAAGAGCATCAGTTACTTGCTCATTTCGTGCTCATACAGTTCGACTTCCTTCGCGAAGGCGCCACTGATCCCCCTGATGCCATTAATCGTATTCAGGATTGCCTCGCGCCAGATGACACAGCCAAGGCACCGCTTGTCTGGTCGCGAGTAGTTCAGCTAGCCCGTTCATCAGCTGGCAAATCAGGTCAGTTTGATCGCATACGACTTGTTCGCTCGATCTCCCCTGTCGCACGCCTACGCGGCGCGACCTCATTACGTCTCGACCTCGACAAGTTGACGGAGCTCGCGATGAGCTACGCGAATCTCATTCCGGACGATATTGGGGGAACAAAGCTCGACCGCATCTCGCTCCTTGAGACCATGGATGCAAAGCTCACCACAGCCCGTGCCGTCCAGGTCCGCGGCCTGCCAGGAAGTGGCAAATCAGTCGTGGTGAGGCGAGCGGTACAGCGCGCGCTAGAACACGGGCCGATTCTCTTCCTCAAAGCCGAACAGCTCGAAGGGACCAACTGGATCAGCTATGCGACCTCGCAGGGTTTATCGGGTGCTCCCCTAGAGAAACTTCTCGTAGAGATCGGGGCTGCCAGTACTCCCGTACTCTTTATCGATGCGATCGACCGCATCGATAAAGAACACCAGCCCATCATCGTCGATGTGATCCACACCATTGTGGAATCACCACTGCTTGATAACTGGCGGGTCGTCGTTTCCCTTCGCGACACCGGCATTGAGGTGCTTCGCAATTGGTTGGGCGAATTCCTTGATGTCCTAAAGGTCGAGACACTAAACGTTGGTCAGCTGAGCGACGAAGAAGCCGAGACGCTTGCAAAAGCCAAACCACATTTAAGGTCACTTCTGTTTGGATCAGTCCAGGTGAAAGAGATCGTCCGACGGCCCTTTTTTGCAAAGGTGCTGAATCAGAGTTACGTGGCCGACCCCAGCGCTTCGACATTCGCTCCCCAATCTGAAGTCGATTTGATTGAGAATTGGTGGCGCCGGGGTGGCTATAATGAGACAGGCCAGAACGCGATTGAACGCCAGCGCACGCTGCTTGACCTAGCACGTATTCGTGCCTGCCAGCTTAGCCAGCCGATTGCCCTTAGCCAGCTAACATCAGTCGCGCACATTGATGACCTAAGATCAGACGGCATACTCCAAAATGCCCGCGAAGGGGTCTTCGTTCGCTTCGCCCATGATATCTTCTTCGAATGGGCCTTTTTCCATGTCCTGGCCGATCGCGGACCACAATGGATGGAAGTTATCAAGTCCTGCGGCGAGCCACCGGCGCTAGCGCGCGTCGTCGAACTCGCCTCCCAATGGGAGTATGCGCAGGGAACAAACTGGCCAGCGTACCTTGCCCAAACGGAGGATTCAGAACTTAGACCGCAATGGCTGCGAGCATGGCTGGTTGGTCCATTAGGGACTGCGAGATTCGAAGTTGATGAAGACCAATTCACGACAGCCGTCTTTGCCAACGACTTCCGTCTTTTCAGGAAG
Organism: Sedimenticola sp.; assembly: GCA_002869585.1. Classification (GTDB taxonomy): domain Bacteria; phylum Pseudomonadota; class Gammaproteobacteria; order Chromatiales; family Chromatiaceae; genus BM503. Next base: position 5,340 of record PKUO01000046.1, on the reverse strand, counting down.
ACGCTCGTCTGGTTTCAGGCTGAAAAGACCACCCCGAATGAGAATATCCTCACTGGTGGGCTCCCGCAGGAGCAACGCCAACGGTTCGCTGATCTTCTTGGATGGCCTTCGGACTTCTCCGCGTGGCGACGCCTCATCCACTTTATCCTCCAACGCATTTCAGAGATTCCGCAAAGGCTCTATCCGGAGATCGTCGCTATCTTTGAGGTCTGGCAGAATGCCCTAGCCGACCTTCGCAACACGACGTCTCGAGCTCTTCTGCAACAATGCGCTACTTGGCTCGCCTCTATCGACGCGACCAGTACCGCCGATCGACCTGATGAGAACTCTGCATACTGGGAGAATGTGCCCGGGCTGGGTGCTTTACGAAAATCGTTGGGCCAGCTTCTCTTAAAATCGTCGAGAGCTGAGCCAACCTTTGCATCTGATTATTTGCAGCGGGTGACCGACTCAAAGCGTATCCGCGATGATGCATTTCATGACATCATCACCTACTCACCCATCATCGCCCAATCGCTGCCCCAGTCGGTCGTTGAACTTTCACTCGCATTCCTGCGAGAAGAGCTTCCAGATGAGCAGGTTGCCCGTGAAAAACAGGAGATTCATAACGAGGCTGAGTGGCGCAAAGCACTTCTGGCCAAACCGGAAGCTGAGCGCACGCGTCAAGAAAAAATGGCGCTTTCGGGTGGGTTTTATATGCGAACCATCGGTGATTTCAGTTACCACGACTGGGAAAGGCTTTCGATCCACGACGACCACCAAAGCTTCTGGCCCCCTTCGCCGCTTCGAGAGCCCTTTCACTCGCTTTTCCAATCATCTCCCGACGAGGCACTGAGACTCCTTCGTGAGCTCTGCAATCACGCGATGACCGCGTGGCGACAGCTGCATCACCACTCACGCGACCGTGGTGGCGCCCCTATACCGCTCGAACTTACATTTCCCTGGGGCACTCAACGATTCTGGGGCACCGACCGGGAGTATCTTTGGTTTCGGTCGACATGGGCGCCGCATGCCATCGGCTGCGGTTATATGGCACTTGAAGAGTGGTGCTTCGCCGAGATTGAGCGCGGCCGACCCGTTGACGAGCTGATACAGCAAATCGTCGAGGGTAACGAGTGCATTGCCATCCTGGGTATCGCTTCGATGATTGCGCTCCATACCGAGACGGTGTCAGAAACAACATTGCCGCTCTTCACCTCGCAGCGTCTGTTAACGGCAGACCGCAACCGAATGGGGCAAGACCTTTCGTCAACGACAAACCTGATCGGCTTCAAACATCCCACCGACAAGCCTCACATTGAGGCAATTCAGACAGCAAATGCTCGACCGGTTCGTAAGACTCAGCTCAGATGGATGGTACCCCAATTCGTCTTTTCTACGGAGCCACTCCGTGATCGAGCACGCGAAGCGATCCTCAATTTCAAGAACGATCTGCCCTACCAGTATGAAGAGCACCGCGACATTCCGGAGGCACGGGAGCACCTCACAACACAAGCCCTCGAATATGCCGAGTTAGCAGACCCGGAAAACTATCAGGCCTACCGCACCAAAGAGGATTCAGACCAGATTGCGATTGTCCACGTCAGCCCTTCTGCTGCTGAGCCTGAAAAAGCCGCTAGGGCCGAAGAGGCTACTAGATACCTCAGGCAGACGAGCCTTTGGACGTGGGCTTCCAAATCCTTCGAAGAGAAGACACTGAGCAACACCTATACGGTCGAGGATGCTATCGTATTAGCCAAGGAAGCAGACGCCAGCAACTTATTCGAACACTCGAACGACGAGAATGAAGAAGAGCAGTTGGGAATACGTCGGGGTGCAGTCGCCGCCACAGCGGCCATAGCACTTAACTTCCGAGAAGGGTGTACACACGAAGACCTCGAGTGGGCTCGTGGTGTCCTAGGACGCGCGATCCGTCTGCCAGAAAAGTTCGATCTGATGTGGTCCCCCGGTTCCGTCGTCTCATGGCACCAGGGGATCTATGTGGCCCGAGCCCTCGCAGCGGATCTCCGGGAAGGTACAGCGGCTCCCAGTACGGCTAATGACCTCCTAGGGCTGATCGCGCACCCACTTGAAATTGTTGCGTTGACCGCACTCGAAGAGGCCTGCAAGCTTTGGCCTAAGGACTCGAAGTTGACTTGGGCCGCGCTGATATTGGCGTTTTCACTCTGCCACGTTCCTTCGCGGCCGCGTGACCAGCCCCGTCAACACGGTGAAGCACTGCATACATCAAATGAAGCACAAGCCGCTGTCAACGCGGCGCTTGCGTTCTATGAGCACGGAAGCGAATGGGCGCCTCTCCCGTTACCGCCTCCAGCCTGGGTGAAGGTCGAACCTGGGAAGGGCCGGCGTGGGTATCAAAGATATGAAGATTACGACTTAGATGATGCAACCGACGCTGCTGAAGTATGGGGTGAACCGGATGTCTTCTGGCACTCAAAGCAGGCTGCAGAAGTCCTTCAGCGCATCCCCTTGGACGAGGTTCTAAACAGCAGTGCAAAGAGCGTGCTTCTCGACTTCCTTGCCAGTGTTCTCGACTGGACCAACCAGAAGAATGCACCACCGTGGTTGAAGCCCGGACGCCGCGATCGGTCGGCGACCCAAATCTTTGAGTGGACGCATACGCTCGGATCAAGGCTGGGACACGTGGCTGGCCTTATGCCGCTTGCCGACTTTCAGGCCCGCTTCCTTGATCCGATTTTGGAGCTCGAAGGCGACAATTGCTGGTCGCTTCTTTCGCCATTCACGAGCACCTTTGTCTGCGCTTACGTGTACGATGCGCCGGTCGTTCCAGTCGATACAGTTGCGATACTCGATCTCTGTCTAGCGCGGCTCCTCCAGGACCGTTCCTTCAAGCGCGACACCTACCAGAGCGGAGAATTTTCAGGCTTCGATCAACCCGAGCTTGTTCGTACGTTGATGTTTGTCTCAGTCGAACGCGCCGATTTGGCCGCTCGCTACGTGAATGGCGACTGGTCCGAAATCAGCCGCATCCTGCCCTTGATTGATCGTTTCATTCGCTCTGGCGGATGGGCTGCTTCAGTGATGGACCCATTCTTGACACTCTGTGAACGAGCTAGAGCCAACTACCCGGCCGAAGCATTCGCAGAGCAAGTGCTCGCAATTATCGGCGATGGTCCCAACAGCCTTAAAGGTTGGCATGGAACATTCATCCCAGCACGCATTGCAGAGCTGGTGCAACACTTTGCACATCGTGACGCGCCGGTGACGCTGACCCTGGCACAGAAGTTCCTGCGAATCCTCGACATGCTAGTCGACATGGGAGATCGGCGAAGTGCGGCGCTTCAGCTTGGCGAGGCGTTCCGCGAGATTCAAATACCTTCCTAGCCCGAGACACCCATTCGTTGTGATTGGACGGACTATCACCCCACTGCGTTCACCAAGTAGATATTTACCAGCCTGCTAAACATTTATCCTTTGCTCATTAAATTGGCACCGTGCTAAAGTTTTGGCATGGACAATTTCATCACCCCAAATAGCACCTGGCTGCCAGTTAATGGGTTGAGCCAATGAACAGCGGAGACCAAGCCCTACCGGGTAAGACCCTGATCAACCGAAAGACTTTACTGGCGATGATCCCGCTGTCGGATCGCGCCATCTTTAATATGGAGAAGCGCGGTGAATTTCCGCGGCGGATTGCGCTCACCAGCCGTAACGTCGCCTGGGACCTGGCGGAGGTAGAGGAATGGATAGAGACGAGAAAACGATCGGGGGAACAGGCTGAACGCCCCGGCATCACTGCGGTTGCTTGATCGTCCACTCGTCGATCATATCAGCCCAGTCTTGAAGCATCGCCGTACGCTGCTCTCGATACTCGGCCTTGTTATAGATGGCCCTCACTCCCTTCTGCTCATGGGCAAGGCACTTCTCGATCCAGTCTGTGTTGTAACCCGCCTCATGCAGTAGCGTACTAGCAGTTCGGCGCAGGTCGTGCGGACCAAATTTTCCAAGCTGTTCACCATCTTTCTGCGCAGCCTTATACGTCGAACTTAGAACACGATTCAACGTTGCTGCACTCATAGGCAAGTCCGAATCATATCGAGAGGGAAGCACGTAGTCGGATCCACCAGCAAAGGTTTTCAGCGCGATGAAAATGTCGAGCGCCTGACGAGGCAGGAACACCAGATGCGGAGTTCTTCGCTTCATCCGTTCTTTTGGAATCGTCCAAAGCGCCTCGGTGAAATTTATCTCTGACCAGGTCGCATTGGACAGCTCCGATTTCCTCACCATGGTCAGTAGCAGCAGCTTGATAGCAGCCCGGTATTGCGGTGATGTGCCCACCCGGTCCATGTATCGATACATCAGGCCGATCTCTGCCGGTGTCAGCGCACGGTCACGCGGCTCGAATCTGGCGATGCTCGTCGGACGCACCTTTTCCGCCGGATTCTCCACGTTCTGCCCGCGCTCGATTGCCCAACGATAGACTTGCAACATCACCTCGCGGGCATGCACTGCCGTGGCAGGCGCTCCCCTCTCGACAATGGCATCGGTCAAAGCACGCAAATCCTCATGCGTGATTTCACTCAGCTTTTGACTTCCAAACCGCTTTTTCAGTTCGCGGGTGTATACCGACTTGCGCATGTCGCGCGTCGATTCAGCCATCTGATAGCCACGCAGCCATTTTTCGGCCCATGCACCGAACGTCACAGCATTCTTCACACGCTTCTTGTCGCGCGCCTTTTCCCTGGCCGGTGATTTCCCGGCCGCGATCATCTTCTTTGCTTCGCTGACTCGTTCTCGCGCTTCTGAAAGCGTGACGCCACGCTTGCCATACCGGCCTATCGTCAGCGTCTCCTGTCGACCGTTCATCGAGTAGTTGTATCTGAAGGAGATTCCTCCCGCTGGTGTCACCGCCACATAGAGCCCGTCGCGGTCGTTCACCTTGTAGAGTTTGTCCTGGGGCTTCAAATTTCGCAGCCTGGTATCCGTCAGCATCACAAGTCCTCCCCTAGGGGTAAAAATACCATGATATTTCATGGCGTGCTTTTCTGGTGTTTCTTATTTTTTATCAATGACTTGATGATTTTTAATACCATGAATGCGATGAATAACATGGCATGGTATTTTGTCGCAGCCCTGATCCTGTTGGCGACAATACCATGATTTATACCATTAAAAAAGTTTGCTTGGCGGTGCCTGCCAGTGCCAGCAGGTGCCAGACAGAAGTGATGATATTCTAGTTAATTCAATATGTTATATGCTGTTTGATGCCTGTTGGTGCCTGCCAGTGCCAGACGTGGAATCATTCCCACTCAATTGTCGCTGGTGGCTTGCCGGAGATATCGTAAGCCACCCGTGAAATACCCGGCACCTCATTGATGA
>PKUO01000001.1 GCA_002869585.1 Sedimenticola sp. | reverse complement strand
ACCACCAGAAGGCATTAGCCTAGCGTTGCGCGATGGTGTATTGCGGGCTGAGGGTATCGCCGTCAGAGAGTGGACACAGAACGCGAAGCTGCTGACCCGTCTGATTCCCGGCATTGATGCCTTTGACAGCTCAGCGGTGCGTCTGCCGGACGAGGTACTGCTGGAGCAGATCACCGCGGTACTAGTACCTCCTGATGGAATATCACTGGCGCTGCAAGAAGGTGTGCTCGACATTGAAGGTGAGGCCCCGAACCTGTGGCTGGCGAGCGTTCGTTCCAAGCTGGCTGCATTCAGTGACCTCAGAGAGATCCGCTCCCACCAGACCAAGCCCGTGGAACTGGAACAGATTCGCATCATTCAAGACGAATTGCAGGGTACCAAGGTCTTTTTTGGGCGCGGCGGCACGAACCTCGAAGATCAAACCCCCAACCTCAATAAGGTGCTGAGCCTGATCAACCAACTCGATCCCCTCTACCATGAGCTGGGGGAGAAGTTTCTGGTGCAGATCAAAGGTTTCACAGACGGCACCGGCAACATGATGCTGAACCAGGAGCTTGCCAAACAACGCGCGGAAGCGATACAGCAATGGCTGGTAAACAAAGGTGTGAAGTCGCATCTTCTGGAGACCATACCGGATATCTCAGCGGCATGGAATCAGGATAATGGAGGCACGCTCGAGGAGATGCGGCGTGCGGAGTTTAGCGTAAAAAGCAATCTCGATTTCCCAGCCAAGGCGACCCCTGATGCGGGTTAAAAAGGTCTGCATGATCGGCGATTTCGGCGTGGGGAAAACCAGCCTGGTCGCACGCTTTGTGCATTCCGTCTTCTCGGAGAAATACCTGACCACTGTTGGCGTGAAGATCGACAGTAAAATCGTCACCCTCAGCAACGCGGAGACCATCAAGCTGGTACTCTGGGATATCGCAGGTACATCCGCCCTCTCCACCACGGAGCAGAAATACCTGCGCGGCGCGGCCGCCTATCTGTTGGTGGTGGACGGCACACGAGCCGAGACTCTCACATCGGCACTCGAACTGGACAAGATGGCCCAGGAGATGCTCGGTGCCGTGCCCCGTATACTCATCATCAACAAACACGACCTGATCGACCAGTGGGAAATCAGCGAACAACAGCTCCAGCAACTGGGAAGTGGCGACCGACCATTGGCCCTGTGCAGTGCTCTGATCGGTGAAGGAGTGGAAGACACCTTTACCCAGCTGGCAGAAATGCTCAGCAGTGATTGACATGGGTGTAGACAGCTATCTTGAGCGCTTCTTTCTGGATAACACCCATCCGCTGACCGTGGAGTTGGACCTGCATCTGCGTGTCTTGGACATCCAGGGATCACCTGACTATTTTGGCTTCGATACACCGGCAGTTGGCCAGCCATTGCTGAATACCATGCCCTTTCTGGAAGGAATACTGGAAGGTCTGGAGGAGACCCCCTCCATACTGCCTTTTGTCTCGACGCCAGCTGGGAAATCCACACATATCCATCTGTTCAAAAGCGGCAGCACACTGGGCGTGATCTTTCTCGACGCCACGGAAGAACATGACCGTCTCCAACAGCAGCAGCAACTGGCCAACGAACTTCAATTGCTGAAAAAGAAGCAGGAGAAACTACTGCTGCAACTGAAAGAGGCCAACAGCGCAAAGAGCCGTTTTATCGCCAATATGTCCCATGAGTTCAGAACGCCTCTTACCTCGGTCTTGGGATACGGCGATCTGCTGCGGGAGATGAACGATCTGCCCGACAAGGCCTCTGGCTATCTCCAGGCCATCGAACGCAATGCCCAGCACCTGCTGGTAATGATCGACAATCTGCTGGATCAGGCGAGAATAGATGCCGATGAACTGCACATCAGCGCAACCCAGATCAATCTCAAGCCGGTATTTGCCGACCTGGTCTCACTCATTGAGCCGCTGGCGCTGCGCAAGGGGCTCGACTTTCAATTGACTGTGACCGACGACCTGCCCGCATCTGTTCTCATTGATGAGATGCGACTGAGACAACTGTTGATCAACCTCACTGGAAACGCCGTAAAATACACGGAGACTGGCCGAATTGATGTCCATGCCGCATGGCACGACAATGACTTAACCGTGACGGTGAAAGACACCGGCCCGGGCATCCCGGAACAACTGCGGGAAAAAATCTTCCAGCCCTTCCAACAGAACTCGGGAACCAGCTACCAGAAAGGGGCCGGCCTGGGCCTGGCGATCAGCAGAGAGATCAGCCGCGCCATGGGGGGCGACCTTGTACTGAGATACACCTCAGGCGAGGGCAGTGAATTCAGCTTCACGCTCACCGCCAGGGAGATGCACCCCAATACACACCCTGACCAGCGACTCCAGGCAAACAGTATACTGATCGCCGAAGATGATCCTGATATACAGGCGCTTCTGGCCTTCCACCTGGAATCAGCAGGTTATTCCCTACGGATCTGCGGAAATGGCGTGGATGCGATTGATGCCGCCATGGAGAGTCAGCCAGACCTGATTCTGATGGATATCAACATGCCAAAAATGGGCGGTGATGAGGCTGTCAAAGTTCTTCGCCAAAAGGGCTTCGACAGACCGATCATTGCGATGACAGCGGCCTCATCCGAAAGCGTACAGCATGCAGCAATTGCTTCAGGTTTTGATGAGTACCTGCAAAAGCCTATCGATGCGGCGCATCTAAAGGCGTCCGTGGCAACCCTGTTGTCTGACAGTTAAGGGAGCTCCGTGGATCCAAACAGCGATAATGAACAACATCAATTCGCGCAGCTACGCGCAGGCTACATCAATACCCTCCCAGCAAAAAAGCAGGCCATTGAAACCGCCCTGGCTGCCGCAAAAAATCAGCAGTGGAGCCACACGGCATTGCATGAACTGAAAACACTGGCACATCGTCTTGCCGGGTCTGGCGGGGGTTATGGGCTGCCACAGCTGTCGGAGGCGGGACGCGCCCTGGAGCAGAAAATCATCCTGCAGTTGCAGGCAGATTCAGGTGCACACACGGAAGATATAGAGAGGGAATACCTGAAGCTATCAGGCTTGATGGATCAACTGTTTGCCCAAGAGCAGGCTTAAAAGGCCGCTAGAAGTTCTCAGGCGGCTTGGGGATCGTCCATCTGTTCCAGGCGATAGCCATGCTGGTATACCGCCTTCAGATGCCAGCCTTTCTCAGGTAACAACTGGAGTTTCTGCCGCAGACGGCTGACATGGGTATCCACCGTTCGAGTGGCGACCTGGGAGGTGATACCCCACACCGTCTCCAACAGGTGATCCCTGGAAATCAGACGCCCGATGTTGTTGAACAGCATGATCGCGAGTTTGAACTCCCGCTCTGTCAGATCAACGGGCTCGTCGCCATGGAGAATCGAACCGTCTTTCAGATCTATGGTGAAATCACCGACGGAGAACTTCTTAACTTCGCTCTGCTTACCGGTACGGGAGCGCCGCCCAAGGGCATGCACGCGAGCCAGCGCAACCGCCTTGGATAGCGGCTTTATCATGTAATCGTCCGCGCCCTCTTCCAGTGCGGTGACTATATCCTCTTCCGAGTCTCTGACTGTGGTGAACAGCACCGGCAAATCCCAGTCGCTGTTGTGGCGTAGCCATTTCAGCACTTCAAGCCCGGAGGATACCGGCAATTCCCAATCTAGCACCAGAAGATCAAAACTGCCCCGGCGCATATCTTTCTGAAAACCAGCGGCGTCCGGATAGATATGGCAGACATGCCCCGCTCCTTCGAGCCAGAGCTTTACCAGGTTCGCTTGATCCAGGTCGTCTTCGAGAATCGCTATCCGCACAGGCTTTCCTTGGTTTCAGTGCCCTGCATGCCAACTTCAGCAATGCAATTGGCAAAAATTGTCACGTAGTATAGATCGACTAGATCAACAGTACCAACAACAAAGCAATCCGCATTCAGCTAAAACCCTGACCCAGCTAGCAAAACAGGGGGATCATGCGAGAATCCCTCTGCTTTGCAGGCGGTGTATCTGGTCCCGAACCCGGGCGGCCTCCTCGAATTCCAGGTTTTTCGCGTGCTGATACATCTCCTTTTCCAGCGTCTTGATTCGTTTTGCCATCTGCTGAGGTGAAAGCGCGGCATATTCCGCCTCTTCCTCGGCCACCTTCGCATAGACCTTGGCAGGCAATTGGGCACCCGGATAGGCCCCTTCCATGATATCGGCAATCGATTTCTTGATGGTTTTGGGGGTGATTCCGTGTGTCTTGTTATAGGCGATCTGCTTGTCACGCCGTCGATCGGTCTCGCCAATCGCTCGCTGCATGGAACCTGTCATCTTTTCGGCATAGAGTATCGCCCGGCCATTGGCATTGCGGGCCGCGCGGCCAATCGTCTGGATCAGCGAGCCTTCGGAGCGCAGAAAACCCTCCTTGTCGGCATCCAGAATCGCCACCAGTGAGACCTCCGGCATATCCAGGCCCTCCCGGAGCAGGTTGATCCCGACCAGCACGTCGAATTCCCCGAGCCTGAGATCGCGGATGATTTCGACACGCTCCACAGTATCGATGTCGGAATGGAGATAACGCACCCGCACCCCGTGATCATTGAGATAGTCGGTGAGATCCTCCGCCATGCGCTTGGTCAGGGTAGTGACCAGAACCCTTTCATTGCGCTTGACGGTTTTGCCGATTTCGGAGAGAAGATCGTCAACCTGGGTGGTTGCCGGACGCACCTCCAGGAGCGGATCGACCAGACCGGTGGGACGCACCACCTGTTCGGCGATCACCCCCGAATGCTTCAGCTCATACTCCCTCGGTGTCGCCGAGACGTAAATGGTCTGAGGGGATCTGGCCTCGAACTCCTCAAACCGCAGGGGCCGGTTGTCCAGCGCAGAGGGGAGGCGAAAACCATATTCGACCAGGGTCTCCTTGCGTGACCGGTCACCCCGGTACATGCCTCCCACCTGCGGGATAGAGACATGGCTCTCATCAACCACCAGCAAAGCATTCGCCGGCAGATAGTCAAACAGGGTCGGCGGCGCCTCGCCCGGCTGCCTGCCGGATAGATAGCGGGAGTAGTTCTCGATGCCGGAGCAATAGCCCAGTTCCATGATCATTTCGAGATCGAACCGGGTGCGCTGCTCCAGTCGCTGCGCCTCGACCAGTTTCTGATTGTCACGCAACTGTTCAAGCCGTTCTTTCAACTCGACCTTGATCTTTTCCACCGCCTCCAGCAACGTCTCCCTCGGGGTGACATAGTGGGACTTGGGATAGATGGTGTAGCGTGGCACCTTGTTACTCACCTCTCCGGTTAAGGGGTCGAAAATCGAGATAGATTCGATCTCATCGTCAAACATCTCGATCCGCACCGCCTCACTGTCCGATTCCGCCGGGTAGATATCAATCACATCACCGCGTACCCGGTAGGTGGCGCGATGCAGTTCAATCTCGTTGCGGGTGTACTGAAGTTCCGCCAGACGCCGAAGAATGGACCGTTGATCGACAATATCCCCCCGAACCAGGTGCAGCACCATGCTCAGATAGGAGCGCGGATCACCCAGACCGTAGATACAGGAGACCGTCGCCACTATGATGGTATCCGAACGCTCCAGCAGCGCCTTGGTGGCGGAGAGGCGCATCTGCTCTATGTGCTCGTTGATCGACGCATCCTTCTCGATGAAGGTGTCCGAGGATGGAACATAGGCCTCGGGCTGGTAGTAGTCATAATAGGAAACAAAGTATTCCACTGAATTTTGCGGAAAAAACTCCTTCATCTCGCCATACAGTTGGGCCGCCAGAGTCTTGTTGTGGGCCAGTATCAGAGTGGGGCGCTGGGTTTTCTGGATCAGGTTGGCGATGGTGAAGGTTTTACCAGACCCGGTGACCCCCAGCAGGGTCATGCCCGCCTCGCCATCGCTAATCCCGTCCAGCAGACGACGAATCGCCTCCGGTTGATCGCCAGAGGGTTGAAATTTTGCCACCAATTGAAATTCTTTTGACATTAGGGATTCTGCTTACTGTTCGGATTAGATATTATTGCAGGAGTGCCACCAAGAGACACCCCGGATATTTTCCGGATACAGGACAATCCACAAACAGCGATTTCGGGTCATATCAAGATGAGTATCAAGCTTTCCACCCGCGTACAGGCAGTCAAGCCCTCTCCTACCCTGGCCATTACAGCCCGCGCCAATGAAATGCGCGCAGCCGGGAAAGACGTTATCGGTCTGGGAGCAGGTGAGCCGGATTTCGATACTCCGGCGCACATCAAGGAAGCCGCCATCAAGGCCATCAATGATGGCTTCACCAAGTATACCGCTGTGGATGGAACACCGTCCCTGAAGAAGGCCATCATCGAGAAATTCCGGCGGGATAACCAGTTCGAGTACACGCCGGAACAGATCCTGGTCTCCTGTGGCGGCAAACAGAGCTTCTATAACCTGGCCCAGGCGATTCTGGACCCGGGCGACGAAGTGGTCATCCCGGTGCCCTACTGGGTCTCCTACCCGGATATGGCGATTCTGGCCGGTGGCGTACCTGTCTACATCCACGCCGGCTCGGATCAGCACTTCAAGATCACCCCTGCCCAACTGGAAGCGGCAATTACCGACAAGACACGGCTGGTAGTGATCAACAGCCCATCCAACCCCACGGGCATGGCATACAGCGCCGAGGAACTGACCGCCCTGGGAGAGGTACTGCTTGAGCACCCGAAAATCGTGGTCGCCACGGATGATATGTACGAACATATCCGCTGGACCGGCAAGCCCTTCGTCAACATTCTCAATGTCTGCCCGGAACTGGACAACCGCTGCATGGTGCTGAATGGCGTTTCCAAGGCCTATTCCATGACAGGCTGGCGCATCGGCTATGCCGGCGGTCCGGCAAACATCATCAAGGCGATGAAAAAAATCCAGTCACAGAGCACCTCAAACCCGACCTCCATCGCCCAGGTTGCTGCCCAGGCGGCGCTCGAAGGGCCACAGGACTGCATCGCGGAGATGCTCGGCCACTTCAAACAGCGCCATGATTATATGGTGGATCGCTTGAACAAGATACCCGGTGTCAGCTGCCTGCCCGCAGACGGGACTTTTTACACCTTTCCGAGTGTCCAGGAGGCCATCAACAAACTTGACGGCATCAATAATGACCTGGAACTGGCGGAATATCTCATAGAACATGCCGGTGTGGCGCTGGTGCCCGGTACAGCCTTCGGGCTTGCCGGACATGTGCGCATCTCAATTGCCACCAGCATGGAGAATCTGACCAATGCACTGGATCGCATCGAGAAAGTCCTGAACCAGTAATAGGAAAATTCCTACAACATTCCTAGGCGGTATCTGATGCCATCAGTACCGCCTTTTTCATACCCTCTTGTCATGCCGAAACCGGCGGAAAACAATCACGCACTCATAATCCAAGGAATGGAGATCGAGGCATGGACAGGCCTGTTAGACCCAGTGGATTCACCCTCGTAGAACTCATCGTCACAATTGCCATTGCTGCAATCATCCTGACCATCGGAATACCCAGCTTTCGAACACTGATTGCAAATTCAACTGTAACCAGTGAAGTCAACCAACTGGTGGCTTACATGCATCTGGCCCGTAGCGAAGCTATCAAACGTGGCCGGAACGCGGTGCTCTGCGCTACCAGCGATGGTCAAACCTGCAGCAAGTCAATTGAATGGCAACACGGCTTTATGGTGTTTGCCGATCTCAACAAAAACCGCACAAAAGATGCTGATGACGTAATACTGACCGTTCACCAGCCCAAGGAAAAACGCATCAGAATACTCAGCGCAAAGAGTAATTACGGCAGAAAAACCATCTCCTACTACCCATCGGGCATGTCTCCCGGCTCAACCGCAACCATTGAATTCTGTGATTCAGAGGGCATTGGCACATCGAAAGCCGTGATCGTCTCAAATACCGGCAGACCAAGGGTATCGGATAAGCGCCCGGATGGCGCAGAGATCACCTGCAATTGATTAATTTACCCTCCGCTCTTGACCTGAGCTGGCATGATGATTAGTATACGCGCCTCTACAATATTCCCCGGTAGCTCAGTCGGTAGAGCGGGTGACTGTTAATCACTAGGTCGGCGGTTCGAGCCCGTCCCGGGGAGCCATACAAATCAAAGGCTTACAGCGATTGCGTTGTGAGCCTTTTTTGTTGGAGTCACTGGGTAGGTCACTGAATCACAGCCCTTTTTACCTTTGTGCCGTGGGCATTTAGGGCAAATCTTAGCAATCTCGCCTGATTCTTTTAAGTCCCTTCCCAAATCGGCACAGCATCTATTTAATAACCTGAGTCAAGCTATCACACACGCATGTTGGAGATATCATTTGCTGAGCTACTAGTCAAACTGGTGTGACCAAAGTCTGTTCACGGTGATTCTATTCCGCATATCGGCTACAGTAAAATTATCAAATCAGGAATCACATAACGCCTGCAATAAATCAATGCACTCCCTTTTGCTGAAGCGACCGGATTTGATTGCTGACAATTTCAAGTTTACTTTTCACCACCTCAATCTTACTCGAATACTTCATGTTCACAGATTGCATTTCCTGCGAAATACTCTGCTCCCATTCTGCTCCAGCCAGATTGTTTTTAGCACGAAATTTCTTAGCCTGCAGGCTCTTTAAATCCCTGTTCCGCATACGGTCATATCGTTCAATTTCTTTTATCAGCGCCCTCTCTTCTTTTTGAAGGTCGCTTAGGCGATTGCTGGCTGATACTTCATCTAAGGCATCATTAAGCTTTTCGACTCGCCCTGCCGCATCTTTGTTGGCGATAGAGTGAGGTTTGATTGATATTAATTCCCCATCGTCTGCACAGGGCCTTTGACTAAATGTTGTCTCGCCGTTCACTACACATTTGTTAATTTGACCCGATTGAGCAATGAGATAACAATAAAGCCACATTCACCACCCAGATTAGAAGTAATTTTGACATTCTCGCCGCCAATCGACCCTTCAAAGGGTTTTTTCCAAGGACAGGAACAGTCCTGTTTTCCAATAGTTCCTGTCCTATTTGAAATGATCCACTGGTGCGTAAAAAGACCACCAACACACATACCACTGGCGGTCATTGCAAATTATTTACTTATTCAGGGTACAAGTAAATGGAGTTCCATTACCGGTTGTTCCTTCTACTTTATTGGGTGCCACTTGTTTGACAGGATAATTATTACCACGCCCATAACCAAACAAATGAATATATGCGCTTGATCCACCTGTATAGGAAGAGTTTTGCATATTCTTTGCAGTACATGTCCATTCACCACCGTCACTTTTAGCGGTATTACTTTGACACCCTGTCAGTTGGAAAATAGCTATCAAACTTACAGTAATATATAACATTCCGAACTTTTTCATTTTACTCTCCTTGCTTAACGTCTGACCACTGAATAGCGGACCATGATTCTTTCTTGTTGTCAGTATTTCTGCTTTTTATTATTTTCAACTACCTCAGAGATCTGCATTTTCAACCACTTTAATGCGCATCGCTTTTGAGATGGAGCACACACAGTGTTCGTGTTGAATACAATTGTTATGGGCTTTTGGTTTCATATCCGTATGTATATTTGGAGCATACATTCAGACGTATAAATTCCCAATGGTCTAAACCACTCATCAGCCACTGACGATTTTTATTGAATAAGGAATTGCTTTTGACAGATTTGTCGAGGAAGAATGAAACCAGCTCGCCACTGAACGATGACGATTTGCGATCTGTCCATATGAGATGTATAAAGGTAAATCCATGGCCCATTCCGGCCTCCCTTTCCTTTTGATTATCCCTGATAATACATGCTTCCCAGCCATCTTGTCGAATAGATTCGTTGAAGCAGCATTTGATCGATTTCCTGATCACGACCTAGGTTTGGGAATACCATCCCTACCTGCCTGACAACTACGGTTATATCATTCTGATCGAACCTGATGACACTAACCGACACGACACTTCGTGAAACCTGGAATGAATAGGCACTTCTGGATATCCCCTGGAAAAGCGATTGATATTTATTTCACGACTGAAATTTCAGTGACAATCATAACCATCTGTTACGTTTAAAAATAAGCATTAATACAAGGACAATTGTTGCCATTACGCTCAGTGCAATAAAATACCCGCTCTTACTATGTAATTCCGGCATGTATTCGAAATTCATGCCATAGATGCCCGCTATAAATGTGATCGGTACAAATATCGCGGTAATAATGGTAAGCACTTTCATTATCTGATTGAGCCGGTGAGACGCGAGTGATATGTAACCATCAATCAAGTCACTTGCGAGTTCGTAATACAGTTGTGTCAGACTGCCAGCACGTTCCTGATGTTCGTATACATCATTGATGTTATGGGTGAGTTCATCTGGTATCCCTGGTGTAGTCACTTCCTGTAATTCCTGGAATATGCGCCGGTGATACGAAAATATACGACGTAATTTTGTCAGGTTTCCCTTATATCCTATTAGTTCAGTAAGGATTTTATCGTTTGGATTTTCCATCATATCCGTTTCAAGCGAATCGAGCCTTGGCTCCAGACTTAAAATCAGGTTGGTGAATCTGCCAACCACGGTCCGAGAAATATTTAGAACAATCATCCCCGCACCATCGGAAAATAATCCAGGGTTCTTCTGGTAGTTTTCCCACACCATATTGATGCTCGGTGAATCTGCAGAATGTCGCGTTACCAGGAAATTGTCTCCGCATAGCATCGCGAGTTGCAAGGTACTGTACTCGAGGTTCTCTGTGTGATCGCTAAGGCCCTTGAGTAATATAAATGTGTAACTGTCGAAAACTTCAAATTTGGGGGGATGGCGCGCATTCAATGCATCGGAGACTGCAAGTGGATGAACATGAAATTTATCCAGTAGCAGTTGTTTTTCATCCACAGGCTGACTGCCATCAAGATCAAGCCAGATAAATTGCTGTGAGTTTAACTGCCAGCTTTCGAGCAATTCCAAGCTACCGGCTTGTAGTAGTCCTGACTGTTTATCATATAAAGCAACCCGCATTGTCTCTGATCTCCAAAATAAGGTGCCGTGTAAGTACCGAAGTTCTATCTCAACATGGGATGAAACTCCCTATTTATAACAGGGATTAAAGATAGATAATTCATTTACTGGCAAATGACAATTGCCTAAATTAACTGCTATTGATCACACTGTCAGTTCTAGAAGCCATACAACCAGGGCAATATCAGTGTCAGCAATAACCACATCAACAGGGTCAAAGGAACACCCACACGGACGAAATCCAAGAACTGGTAATTACCGGCATTCATCACCAGCAGGTTAGTCTGGTAGGCCATAGGTGTTGCAAAGCTCATGTTGGCTCCAAAAATAACTGCAAGTACGAACGCTTCTGCATTTAACCCGAGTTGATGGGCAATACTGACTGCGATGGGTGTACCTATGACCGCTGCCGCATTATTGGAAACCACGTTGGTCAGCACTGCCATGAGTAGCATGAGTCCGCTGAGAATTGCGGTCGCTGACCAACCCTGGGTAAATGCCAAATATTGCTGGGCCAGAAAACCGTCCCCACCGGTTTGCAGCAGTGCGTTTCCCATTGCCAGACTGGTAACAATGATCAGTACCACGGGGGCACTCAGTGCCCGGGTAACATCGCGCCACCGCAGGCAACCTGTTGCCAGCATCAAAAACACGCCTGAGAGTGCACTGATTTCAATCGGCAACAGCCCCGTCGCGGCAGTTATAATAATGAACGCCATGATCAACAGAGAAGCTATTGCCTTATTTGAGCGCGGCAAATCGGTACTGGCATCCAGAACCATCACATTTCGACTGGCTTTGAGTCTTTTAATACTCTCTTTGGAACCCTGTACCAGGATAACATCACCCGATTTCAGCTGAATATCTTCCGGATGGCCCGGATCCGACTGCTTTTTCCAGCGATTTGCCCTATGTAGTGCTAAAACCAGTAACTGATACCGATCAGTGAATCTCACGTTTCTCAGGGTACGATTTTCAAGTGCCGATCCACCGATCACCACCACTTCCGCACTCTGCTGATTGTTGTCGTTTAACGGGTGGTCATCATCAACAAGCTGGTCACGGCTGTAAAGTCGCATACCGAGTATCAACTCGTAATTTTTTAATCGATCCGGGGTATCTTTAACCAACAACCTGTCATCTACCCTGAGTTTAACATCAGGAAATGGGGTAAGTCGGTTGCCATCCTTACCCCTGAGAATCTCGCTGACAACGAGTTGTCCGTCAGTTTTCTCTATAACCTCAGCCAGCGTCGAGCCATTTGCGAAACTGTCCTCTGCAACCCGCAGTTGTGCATCAAAAATACGTGCCGAGGTTGTTGGCATTAAGGGTTCACGGCGCGGCATGATAAGTGGTGCGATCAACCATAGATAAACGATACCAACCGCACTGGCCAACATCGCCGGTATAAAAAAATCAAACATATTGAATTGTTTAAGTCCAAGCTCCGCCGCAAAGGACACAACAAGCAGGTTGGTAGAGGTCCCGATAGTGGTAGACATTCCACCCATCAGAGTGGCAAAACCAACGGGCATTAACAACTTCGAAGCCGATTCGCCTGTTTTCAGTGAGACACTGATCAGTATTGGTAACAACAGAATAACAATTGGGGTATTGTTGACGAAAGCACTTAACAAAGCCCCAGTGATAAGAGTCATCAAAAAAACCAAGGCAGGGTTACTCGACCAGTATTTTGCCAGGAGCCGCCCGATCGGTTCCAGCGCTCCGGTGCGTACCAGACCCTGTCCGGCAATCATCAGTGCGCATACCGCAATCAGTGCGCGATGACCAAATCCGGTTAAAAACTCAAAGCTGTGTACTGTGCCCTGATTACTCTGATATGGAATCAGCTCAAACACAAGGGTTAAAAGCACTAGGATAAACAGGCTGGAACTGGCAATAGGGATTCGTTCCCTGGCGAACAGTATTAGGGCCAGCGCAATCAAAAAAAGAACAAAACCCGTATGAAAATCAACCAACTGACCCACCTGTATTGGTTATGCAGGATATTAGCGAGTTTAACGGTTCAGATTATTTTTTGCAGGCTATTTCTTTATACCCGTCTGACACTGCTTATCCTGCCACAAGGGGTAC
Source organism: Sedimenticola sp. (assembly GCA_002869585.1). Classification (GTDB taxonomy): domain Bacteria; phylum Pseudomonadota; class Gammaproteobacteria; order Chromatiales; family Chromatiaceae; genus BM503. The sequence goes on along the minus strand of PKUO01000001.1, from coordinate 110 downwards.
AGCCAAAATAGTTTGTAACTATTCAGCACAGTTGCCTGCACTGCTCCCATCGCTTTCCATAAAATCTGGATTCCTGCCCTGAAAAAGCAGATCCAAAGCCTGCGTAGCGG
>PKUO01000003.1 GCA_002869585.1 Sedimenticola sp. | reverse complement strand
TCGCTCAACCAGCACGTCTCACTGTCTCGCTTCCACTGCGTGAGTTCCTTGCATAACCCGGCGTAGCTCAACTTCTTCTCGCCCGCATCATACCGTGCCTTCTGCAAGGCAAGCGCCTTGTTGAACACGAACCGGCACGAGCCAGCGAAGCGGCGCATCAGCCGCGCCTGTTCACCATTGGATCGCAGTTCGAATTTGAAGGCTTGTAATCGTTTCATGCCGCATATTATACTTGGCCTATGAATGAACAACAACCATATCGAACGGGTAGGCACTGTGTATTTCAAATGCACGTCAACTTGGTCTTTGTGACTAAATATCGGCGTCATGTTCTTGATGGTGACGCCATCGAGCACTTGCGTGACATTTTTGCCAAGGTCTGTATGGACTTCGAAGCGGAGCTGGTTGAAGTGGACGGCGAAGATGATCATGTTCGCCTGTTGGTGAATTACCCACCCAAGGTGGCAGTATCCCATCTTGTGAACAGCTTGAAAGGTGTATCCAGTCGGATGCTGCGAAAGGTACGCCCTGATCTCCAGCAAAGATATTACAAGGGTGTCCTATGGTCGCCATCGTACTTTGCGGCCTCCTGCGGGGGAGCGCCAATCAGCATCATTCGCCAGTACATCGAACAGCAGCAGACTCCCGGATAGCTGATCGCGCCTTATATCCCCGCCCTGAACGACGGGGCTTTACGGCGCATTGGGTAAACAAGATACCGGCAATAGTTGTTAAACATCGCCATACTCAGCCACCGTTTCAGAGGCAGTGTTCTCGTGCTACCAGGCTGCCGTATCTTATCAGGCACCGTCTTTGTGACGAACACCCCTGAACAGGCGAATCCAGAACGCACCCTCCAGCAGTACACCGAATAGGATTAACAGTGTTGCCGGCAGCGCAAGCCCCAAGGCATAAAACAGGATTGCCAAGATCAGCAGCAAAAGGGTGATAGCGTGTTTGCTTTTGGCCATGAAAAATACCTCTCCTGTACTCTCGATAATACTCGGCAGTTTCATCAAATACAGTGACATCGCAGACGCATGTATCCCAGACCCAGGGGATGCTCAGAGATAGATGGCCAGTTCGTGCTGGTGCCTCTCCCTATCCCAATCGGCGATGCTCTCAATCACTTCTGTAGCGGCAATATAATAGGCTGGCAATGCGTGCTCCCTCATACCCCGCAGCACATGTTCTTTATACCAACCAAATGGCTTCAATGAAGCGTCGATATGGGTCGCGAAATAGGTAACCGCCTCCACCTGATGATCCTGGGCAGTAGTGATGATGATTCGCTTGTCATCATAACCATTCCCCAGCCCCTCGAAGCGATCCAAAATCAGCTTGTCGCTGGCAGCAATTTCGAATAACACGCCAAACACCCGGTCGCGCTCTTGGCGGGTGAATTCGATATCGCATTTCCCAGAACGGTCCCTCCCCCGCTTATGAAACCGCAACCGATGTTCACCCGTCCACCCGACGGTGACTGGCACGGCGGAAGCAATGCGATTCTGCAGGCGTGTGGTCGACATATTGGAGCCATAGGAGAAGTAAAACAGTTTGTCTGTCCTCGCATGTTCAGGCATGCACAACCTCCGCACGGAGGGTATTAATCAGTTCCAGGATGCGCTTATAGTGAGATCCCTTCCAATAGAGTTTTCCGCACAGCTCACACTCCAGAAAACTGTCGTAATAGCGGCAGGTATCCTCAGGCAGTCGATCCCTGACAGATTCCTTATCCACAGCGCTCACCAATCCATTGCAGATCGAACAGCGGGTAAACGGCTTGAAATTATTCTCCAGTTGCAGTCGCCTGACCACCTCTTGCAATTGAACACCCGGATCATCACTGCGCACCCAATAACCATGTGTCACCCTTTTCTGACGCAGGATGCCGATATCCCGAGTGAGGATAATCCGCTGCTCGCGGATTGCGGTGGTGATGATCTCTTCATCGTCAAGGTCATTGCGATAGCAGGTATCGAATCCGAGCAGGCGTAATTTCTGCGCCAGTTTACCCAGGTTTACATCCACGACAAACCGGGTTTCCCGCAGGGGCCTTGCCTGCAAATGAACCAGCGGGGTGATATCCAGGGATTCAAATACCGGATAGACCGACACCTGCTCGCCGCCTTGCATCTGGTACTCAAAACCTACCGAGTTGCCATCCACCAGAATCAGGTCGATCTCGGTATGCGGTACACCGATCGCCTCGATGCTGTCCTTGATCGATGGCTTGCCCGCAAAAGCAAAGGAGAAGGATCTCTTTTGCTGCTGCTCGGGTAGAAAATCATTCAGCTCCGCATAGAAGCGAAAGTTGGCCTGGCGATTCTTGCGTGCGTGACGTCGGGTCATGGAGGATTATGCATCAACGGCCCCAGGTGGGTTGAATCCATAACGATCGCCGGATACCCAGATGGCCGGTAACAGGGTTAGGCAACCACTACCTCGATCCGCTCCTTGCCCTTGCCAATATTCTTGCGTTTCAGGGTAATTTCACCGAGCTCACCGGTGCGTTTCAGGTGTGTACCGCCGCAGGAAACACGTGCAAAGCCCGGCACTTCCCAGTAGCGCCGCTGGCTGCTTTCATCGGAAAAGGCGCTGATGATCTCGATGTCCTGATCGATGAGCGAGCGGGCCTGGGAAATGAGCTTGGGAAATAGCGGGGAGATATTCGTCGGCCAGAGAAAATCAATGCGCGCCTTGTCCGGTGCGATATGCGCACCGATTTTCTCCACCTCGCCCAATTCACGATAGACGAGTTCGAGGATCAGCTCGGCAGCGAAGTGGTGGCGCATCAGTCGATAACGGCGTTCCCAGTCGATCTCGACCCGCACGCTGTCACCCTGCTTCAGGTCATGCCCCGCGGGAATCGTGTACTCGATATCCGAGCCGGTTTTTCTGGCATCGATAACCGGGTAGCCGCAAATCGTGCCTGCATCGCTCTCCTGTCCACCCGAGAGGGCGTAAAAGATGGTCTCGCGCAGTGTAATCAGATCACCGACAACCGATTTGACCACTGTTTCAAGGCTGGTCAGATAGGGATTTTCCCAGAACAGTTTGTTTGTCATGGTTTTGCCTTGGCGGCGTCTGGCCGACAGATGTTTTCCTGAATGGCAATCCAGCACCGTCACCTTAGAGATTACCAGAAGGTATGCAGCAAGCGAAACCGGCAGGCCCTATTCGTGCTCCTCTGCGGAAACGCCGCTCAGTTTCAGCTCCTTGATTTTGCGGGTCAGGGTGTTGCGCCCCCAGCCCAGCAGTTTCGCCGCATCCTGGCGCCGCCCGCCGGTCTGCTCAAGCGCGGTCTCGATCATGATGGTCTCGTAGGCCGGAGTCGCTTCATCGAGCAGCCCCTCCTGACCCTGTTGCAGGCGGTTGCGCGCCCAGCTGCGCAGACTGCTCTTCCAGTCATTATCCCTGGCAACGCGAACTTCATGCTCACGCAACTCTGGAGGCAGGTCCTCGACATGCACCTCCTGGCTGGAGGCCATTACCGTCAGCCAACGTGCCGTGTTCTGCAGCTGACGCACATTGCCCGGCCAGTCCAGATGTTCAAGTTCAGCCAGGGTCTCCGGCAACAGTATCTTGACTTCGACCCCCAGCTCCACGGCGGCACTTTTCAGAAAATGGCGCATCAACAGGCCGATATCCTCCCTGCGCTCGCGCAGCGATGGAATATGGATGCGTATCACGTTCAGACGGTGGAAAAGATCCTCACGAAAACGGCCCTGCTTGACCAACTGCTCAAGATTCTGGTGAGTGGCGGCAATGATGCGCACATCCACCTTGACCGGTTCATGCCCGCCCACACGATAGAATTCACCATCCGCCAGCACCCGTAGCAGACGCGTCTGCAACTCGGGCGGCATGTCGCCGATTTCATCGAGAAACAGGGTGCCCTGATCGGCCTGTTCAAACCGCCCAATGCGACGATTCTGCGCACCGGTAAAGGCCCCCCGCTCATGGCCGAAGAGTTCCGACTCCATCAAATCCCTGGGGATGGCCGCCATGTTCAGGGCGATAAACGGCTGATCCGCCCGGGGGCTGTGGCGGTGCAGGGCATGGGCCACCAGCTCCTTGCCGGTGCCCGATTCGCCATTGATCAGAACCGTGATGTTCGAGCGGGCAAGACGGCCGATGGCGCGAAACACCTCCTGCATCGCCGGCGCCTCGCCGATGATTTCCGGGTCGCTCTTCTCCTCCTCAATCGCTGTTTTGCGCATACTCTGGCTGCTGCGGCAGGCGCGCGACACCTGTTCGATGGCCTCATCCACATCGAATGGCTTGGGCAGATACTCGAAGGCGCCACCGTGAAACGCGGCAACGGCACTGTCCAGATCAGAGTGGGCAGTCATGATGATCACCGGCAGATCGGGATAGGTCTCATGCACCTTGCCGAGCAGTGACAGTCCATCCATACCGGGCATGCGCACATCGGAGACCATCACATCGGGTTGCTCACGGGCCAGCGCATCCATCACACCATCCGCGTTGGCAAAACAGGTGACCTCCATGTTGGCCTTTTCCAGGGCCTTCTCCAGCACCCAGCGAATGGACCGGTCATCATCGACAACCCAGACTCTATTACTTCTCGACATTTGGCCTCTCCAAAGGCAGCAACACCTGAAAGCGTGTTTCGCCCGGTTTGCTACTGCATTCAATCAAACCGCCATGCTGATTGATCAGGGACTGGGCAATCGACAGCCCCAGGCCCATACCGCCTTCACTGGCGGTAACCATCGGATAAAATAGCTTTTCGATAATCTCTTCAGGAATGCCCGGTCCGTTGTCCACTATGCTGATCTGCACAACCAGGCGGTGCCGGATATTGCCTATGGTGAACTGCCTGAGGATGCGCGTCTTCAGCTCGATGCAGCCATCCTCGACCTTGGCGATCGCCCGCGCGGCATTGCGCACGATATTCAGCAGCGCCTGGATGATCCGGTCACTGTCGACATGCACCTCCGGGATGCTGGGATCATAGTCCCGCACTATTTTGACCTGCCCCACAGATTCAGCGAGTACCAGATTGCGCACCCGCTCCAGCAGGGTATGGACATTGACGCTAATCAGGTCCGGCAGCTTGTTCGGACCCAGCATGCGATTGACCAGGCTCTGCAGGCGGTCCGCCTCATCAATTATGATCTGGGTGTACTCCTTGAGGGCGGCATCACCCAGCTCCTTCTCCAGCAACTGCGCCGCGCCGCGCAGGCCACCCAACGGATTCTTGATCTCATGGGCCAGACCGCGAATCAGGTCCCGCGCCGCCTCCTGCTGTGACAGCAGATGTTCCTCACGGCTGATCCTCACATGCCGGTCAATCTGTTGAATCTCCACCAGCACACCGGAAGGGAGGTGACTCTCCTGCATCAGCGGTATCATGGTGCAGTCGACCGTTGCCGTGGTGCGATCCGGCAACGGCAGGGTCAGCTGGCGCTCGGTGATGGCCTGTCCGGAGTTGACCGCCCGGGCCAGATTATTCTCTGCTCCGCCAGCCGGGCAGAACAGCAGTTCTCCCACGTACTGCCCCAGCATATGCCGCGCACTGACCGCAAACAGCATCTCCGCCGCCGGGTTCATGTATTGCAGGCGGTAATCCGTGTCAAACAGCAAAACCGCACTGCTCAGATTGTCGACAATCCGCTGCAAACGACTTTGCAATAAGGTTTCGTCAGATGCTTTCATTCTAAAATAGTAGGTAGCAATAACCGCACCAAACTACTGAATGCCCCTGGAACGGCTTGGCGCCGCCTGCATTGCATCTGTGAATTGTCTGGTGAGACGGTCAAACGGGAAAATAAACGCACAGTCATGCACTATAATGGTGCATGACTGCGGATGATTCAACCCAGAGTGGGTGGTTTCTTCAGCTATGAAAAGCTCGTCTGCTAGTTTGAGCTGTTATTGGGTTTCGGTTTGGTGAGCACCGATATTTTGTGAATGGTAAAGGTCACTTCGTTCGACCGGATCAACTCTTTGCCGCTGCCATCCACCACGATTGCGTAGAGTAGATGCGTACCCCGATCGACATTCATCAACTGAATGCTGGTGGTCGTCAGTCCGCTGGAGATCTCCTCGCCATCCATATAGACCCGGAACTTGTTGCCCGGTAGCAGTGCCGGCGAAAGTTGCAGTGTCACCGACACGCTGCCTTCATTGGAACGAATCGACTCCTCATTCGCCGGACTGGTGATCAACAACTCCTGATAGCCAGAGGGCCGTTGCTGGGAGATGCTGGGGCGCCCCTGATCCCGATCGAAATAGGGCTGGGAACGGATGGCATCCGGGGGCGTATAGATGGTCGGCTCGGAGAGTTCGATCTGCTCGGCGCCTGCTTCGGGCTGATCGGAGAAGTGAACCTCGCCCTTTTCATCCACCCATTTATAGACACTGGCATGGGCGGTGACGAACACCAACAGCAGAATGATAGGCAACAGATTTTTAATATACCGAGAATAGAACAACTCGGTGTCAACAACAACTGGCAGTGGATCGGAAGCGCTGATCTGCCGACGAACGTAACCGACATGTTTGGTTCTATAGTAGTCCCAACGATTACATAACTGCTGGCAAAAAAAACGCCCCGCAAGGGGGCGTTTTTTACTCATCAGCCGGCAGGTGAATTACAGGCTGTAGTACATGTCGAACTCGATGGGATGAGTGGTCATGCGCAGGCGCGTGACCTCTTCCATTTTCAGTCTGATGAAACCATCAATCAGGTCATCACTGAACACACCGCCGGCCGTCAGGAATTCACGGTCCGCGTCCAGAGCATCCAGAGCTTGATCCAGGCTGTGGCAGACTGTCGGGATGTTGGCCGCTTCTTCAGCCGGCAGATCATACAGATCTTTGTCCATCGCCTCACCAGGATGGATCTTGTTCTGGATGCCGTCCAGACCAGCCATCATCATCGCGGCGAAGGCCAAGTATGGATTGGCTGTGGGGTCAGGAAAGCGCACCTCGATACGACGTCCTTTCGGATTTGGATCGAAGGGGATGCGGATAGAGGCTGAACGGTTGCGGGCAGAGTAGGCCAGCATAACCGGTGCTTCAAACCCAGGCACCAGGCGCTTGTATGAGTTGGTGGATGAGTTGGTGAAGGCATTCAGCGCACGGGCATGCTTGATGATACCGCCGATGTAGTAGAGTGCGATCTCAGACAGGCCGCCATATTGATCACCGGCGAACAGGTTCTCGCCGTTCTTCGCCAGAGACTGATGCACATGCATGCCGGAACCGTTGTCACCCACCATCGGTTTGGGCATGAAGGTGGCGGTTTTGCCATAGGCGTGGGCAACATTCCAGGTTACATATTTCTGGATCTGAACCCAGTCGGCGCGCTCTACCAGGGTGCTGTAGCGGGTTCCGATTTCGCACTTACCGGCGGTTGCCACTTCGTGATGGTGAACCTCAACCGGCACGCCCATCTCTTCCATTGCCAGACACATGGCGCCACGCAGATCATGCAGGGAGTCAACCGGAGGCACGGGAAAGTAGCCGCCTTTTACTGTAGGACTGTGACCGATGTTACCGTCTTCATAAACGCGTTCGGAGTTCCAGTCGGCCTCTTCGGAGTCGATTTTCACCATACAGCCGCTCATGTCGGCATTCCAGCGAACGTCATCCAGCACGAAGAACTCAGGCTCTGGACCAAAGTAGGCTGTATCGGCTATGCCGGTAGACTGCAGGTAGGCCTCGGCACGCTTGGCAACGGAACGGGGGTCGCGCTCGTAGCCTTCCATGGTGGAAGGTTCGAGGATGTCGCAACGCAGATTCAGGGTCACTTCATCGGTGAACGGATCCAGGACCGCGCTGCTCGGATCGGGCATCAGGACCATGTCGGATTCGTTGATGCCTTTCCAGCCGGCAATCGAGGAGCCGTCGAACATCTTGCCATCAGCGAACATGTTCTCGCCCACTTCATGGGTGGGGAGTGTCACGTGTTGCTCTTTGCCGCGGGTATCGGTGAAGCGAAGGTCTACAAACTTCACATCGTTGTCTTTCATCATTTTCAAGACTTTAGAGGCCATAGATGTTCTCCAGCATTTTTTCGTTGGGTTGTTACTGCCGAAACAGTATTCCTACATTTCGGGGATTATTGATATCAGCCCTGTTTCCAGGAGCAGATGAGTTCACTGGCTATAAGCAGAAAGCGTGCCACAGGTTCGGACCCCATCCTATCGTGCAGCGCATTCTCCTACTTTTTATAGCAATTAGCGAGAGACTGTAAAAAATTTGCCCTATTTCAACGGCATGTCTCTGCCTCACGACCTGAGAGAGCAGAAATCGGACAAGGAAAAGGCGTTTCACCTCCCTAGTCTCTGAGACCAAAACCTTTATCCAAAGCAATATTGCACCGATATAGTGCACACAATAATCGCAATGGACTAAAATGGTGCATTTTAGCCGAAATAGATTTCCAGGGCGCCAAATTCAACGACTGGATCCAATGCGGCCTGTAAGGTCTGTCTCAGCGCCTTGGCCTGCTCCACCCCGCTGCAGGTCTCCAGGGGGAAATAGACATCTACGTCAATCTTGCCATCCAGATAGTGAAACAGCACCCGGGTTCGGCTGCCTGCCTCGGGCACATGCTGCCAGAGCTGGTCAAGCATCTGCTCGGCCTGGACCCTGAGTGGCAACCCCTTGGTCGGTGGTGCAATGTCATCATCCTCGGGGTCGATATGCACCGTGACATCGGTCACCTCATCCATCTCATCGCGCAACCGATCGATCACCGTCTGCCCGATCAGATGCCCTTCGGAGACGCTTAACCAGGGCTTTGATAACAACACATGGACATCCACCGCCGCCTCGCCACCAATTTTACGGGTGCGCAGCATGTGCACCGCCTCGACCCCGCCGATCGACAGGATGATGTCGGTGATCTTCTGCAACTGCTCCTCTTCCAGGCCGGCATCGACCAGTTCCTGAAACGCCGGCCAGCCGATCTCCCAGCCGACATGGGCAATCATCAACGCCACAACCACGGCGGCTATGGCATCCAGATAGGGCAGTCCGGCCAGGGTTCCGGCGACACCCACCAGAACCACGATCGAGGAAACCGCATCGGAACGGTGGTGCCAGGCATTGGCCTTGAGCATGTCTGACTTGACCTGACGCGAGGCCTTCATGGTGTAGTGATAGAGCCACTCCTTGGCCAGTACCGAAAACAGCGCCACGTAGATAGCCAGCATTTTCGGCTGCATCAGCTCATCGGGGGAGAACAGACGCTTGGCCGCATCCCAGGAGATACCCAGCGCCACCAGACCCAGCAAAATGCCCAGACCGAGCGTGGCCGCAGTCTCAAACCGGCCGTGGCCGTATGGGTGTTCGGAATCCGGGCCATTATGGGAGTGGCGCGCAGCCATCAGCACCAGTCCATCGGAGAGCAGATCGGAGAGTGAATGGATGCCGTCTGCCACCAGGGATTGGGACTGGGCGATATAACCGAACACGGTCTTGGCGAGCGCCAGAATAATATTGATGACGGCGCCCAGCACAGTCACCCGTTGGGTGACCTGCAGGCGCTTACTGTTTTTATTTTCGTCCATGGCCATGGATATCACTCCTCGCCGATTTCCAACACAACGATATACTCATCATTCTCGTTGCGTGTCTCCAGTACCTTGTGACCATTGATCCTGCACCAGGCGGGAATATCGTTCAAGACCCCGGGGTCCGTGCAGACCGCTTCAATCACCGCACCCGGCGCAAGCCCCTTGGCCCGATCCTGCACCCGAATGACCGGCATAGGACAGAGCAGGCGGCGGGCATCCACAATCACCCTGCTCACAAGTGCCACTCTTCAAGCACATCTTCAGATGGCAGGGGTGCTACCGTCAGTTCACGGATGTTGCCTGCAAGATCGGCCACTTCCACGACAACCTGCTGTTCCTGCTTACCCTGGCTGTAACGCGCCACAATACGCGCTGCCAGCTGGATGTCTGCCTCATCAACCTGGCCGTCCAGCAGCGCCATGGGGCCGGCGTGGCTGGTGGTCTTGAGATTGATGAACTGCTTGCGGTAGCCCTGCAGGAAATTACCCTCCCCCTCCTCGCGCGAGATGATCAGCTTGAAATTCGGTCGCGGCCGCAGGTGCCGACCGACCTTGAGCAGCATGATGTCATCCATCTCGTACTGCTTTTCACCACGCGCCTGCCACAGGTCGGCGAGCTTGGAGGAGTACTGCACATCGGTGAGAAAACAGCAGCCACCAGCGGGTTGGGCATAGTCGGTCAGACCGAACTCCCTAGCCAACGCCATCTGCGGTTTGCGTGAGCGGCCATTGAAGTTGTAGAGCTTCTCCCGATCGACCCAGCCCTCCAGCTCCGGCTTGGTGATTGGCTGGTATTTGGCGCACAACGGGCGCAGCAGCAGGTCATTGGCGCCGGAATCCCGCGATACCACCGGCATGGTGTCCTTACGCTGGGACATCGGCCTCTGGCCCAGCACCTCTCCGGTGATGATGAAATCGAAGCCGTTCGCGCGAATCCATTCATGGGCCTTTTTCACCATGAAAATCTTGCAGTCCAGGCAGTGATTCAGATTCGCCCCGTAGCCATGCTTGGGATTGAACACGACCTCCTTGTACTCCTCGACGATATCGACGAGATGCAGCTTGATACCCAATTGCTCGGCAACCCAGAGCGCATTGTTGCGTTTCGGCCTGGCACGGTCTTTTTTGCGGATGGCGTGGGTATGCCCCTCCACGCAAAAGCCGGTGAAAAAATTGATACCCTCGACATGCACACCCTGCTCCTGAATCACCTTGGCGGCCAATAGTGAATCGAGACCACCGGAGATCAGGGCTATGGCCTTGCGTTTTTCAGTCATTACGAATTTGATTTAGACATTGGCGGGAAAAATTGATTGACGCGATTATACGTCAGACCAAATGCAGTAAAAAGGCGCAACTTCAAAGGTTGGTTACCCGTCCCGTGATCCGGCAACAACGCCAAGGCCGCCGATTATTGAAAGGTTGGCCTTTCGCCGCCGCAAGACGATATAATTGCCGATTAACTTTCCCTTTAGGACTAGGACCTTAACCTTGAGCATGACGAACAGCAGCAATAGCCAGGACGTCTCCACATTTCAGGGGCTGATTTTCGCTCTCGAACAGTATTGGGCAGATCAGGGATGCGTCATCATCCAGCCCTTCGACATGGAGATGGGCGCAGGCACCTTCCATACGGCGACCTTTTTGCGCTCGATCGGCCCTGAGCCGTGGAACGCCGCCTATGTGCAGCCCTCGCGCCGCCCCACCGACGGCCGCTATGGCGAAAATCCCAATCGTCTGCAGCACTACTACCAGTATCAGGTGGTGATGAAGCCCTCGCCGCTGAATATTCAGGAGCTCTACCTCGGCTCATTGAAGATGCTCGGCATCGATCCGATGGTGCACGATATCCGTTTCGTGGAGGATAACTGGGAATCACCGACCCTGGGTGCCTGGGGTCTCGGTTGGGAGGTCTGGCTGAACGGCATGGAAGTGACCCAGTTCACCTACTTCCAGCAGGTTGGCGGTATCGACTGCCGCCCGGTCACCGGAGAGATCACCTACGGCCTGGAGCGCATCGCCATGTACCTGCAGGGGGTGAAAAGCGTGTTCGATCTGGTCTGGACCCAAGGCCCCCATGGCCCGGTCACCTATGGCGATGTCTTCCACCAGAATGAAGTCGAACAGTCCGCCTACAATTTCGAGCATGCCGATGTCGATTTCATGTTCAGCTATTTTGACCAGTGCGAAAAGATGAGCAACCAGTTGATCGAACAAGGCCTGCCCCTGCCTGCCTATGAGCAGGTGCTCAAGGCGTCCCACGCCTTCAATCTGCTGGATGCCCGCCACGCCATTTCGGTCACCGAACGCCAGCGATACATCCTGCGGGTGCGCGCCCTGGCCCGTGCCGTGGCCCAGGCCTATTACGATGCCCGTGAAAAACTGGGCTTCCCGATGCTGCACACCCCGAAGGAGGCCGCCAATGGCTGAGTCAGCCGATCTGCTGTTTGAGCTTGGCACCGAAGAGCTGCCCCCGGTTGCGCTGAAAAAGCTCTCGGATGCCTTCACCCGAGAATTTGTCGCCGGTCTGGAGCGTGCAAACCTCAGCTACTCCGAGGTCAAATCCTATGCAGCCCCAAGACGCCTGGCCATTCTTGTAAGTGATTGCTTACTTCGTCAACCTGACCGGGAACTGGAACGCCGCGGCCCTGCCGTTCAGGCGGCTTACGATAAAGACGGAAACCCGAGCAAGGCGGCCGAGGGTTTCGCCCGCTCCTGTGGTGTCAGTTTCGATCAGCTCGAGCGGGTCGCGACCGACAAGGGTGAGTGGCTGATGTATCGCATCAACGAAACCGGCAGGACGGCTGCCGAGTTGTTACCCGAAATCGCCGAGACCGCCCTCAACAAACTGCCGATTCCCAAGCGCATGCGCTGGGGTGATTCCGATGCCCAGTTCGTCCGGCCGGTGCACTGGCTGCTGTTCCTGCATGGCAACGCGGTGGTCGACTGCACCATTCTCGAGGCACAGGCCGACCGTTTCACCCGCGGCCACCGTTTCCACCATCCGGAAAAGATCGAGATCAGCGACGGGCAGAGCTACGCCGGGATTCTCGAGAGCCAGGGTTATGTGATTGCGGATTTCGCCAGCCGCCGGGAGAAGATCCGCCAGCAGGTGAACACCACTGCCGAGGCCCTCGGCGCCCAGGCGGAGATCGACGAGGCGCTGCTCGACGAGGTCGCCGCACTGGTGGAATGGCCGATCCCGATCGCCGCCAGCTTTGAGGAAAAATACCTCGAGGTACCCCATGAGGCGCTGATCCTCACCATGAAGAAAAACCAGAAATATTTTCACCTGGTGGATGGTGACGGCAAGCTGATGAACCATTTCATCACCATTGCCAACATCGACAGTCCGAAACCGGAGGTGATCAAGGAAGGCAATGAGCGCGTGGTGCGCCCGCGCCTCGCCGACGCCATGTTTTTCTGGCAACAGGACGGCAAGAAACGCCTGGAAGAGCGCATTGAGTCGCTCAACTCGGTGGTCTTCCAGCAGAAACTCGGCAGCATGTACGATAAGTCCCACCGGGTAGCCGCCCTGTCCCGCTACATCGCTGAAAAGACCGGTGGAGATCCTGAGCTGGCGTACCGGGCCGGTATGCTGAGCCGTTGCGATCTGATGACAGAAATGGTCTACGAGTTCCCGGAGATGCAGGGTGTGATGGGACGCTACCAGGCAGGCCGTGATGACGAACCAGCGGAACTGGCAACGGCCATGGAGGAGTTTTACCTGCCTCGCTTCTCCGGCGATCAGCTGCCCCGGAGCCGGACTGGCATTGCCATCTCCCTGGCGGAGAAGATCGACACCTTGATCGGTATTTTCGGCATTGGTCAGAAGCCCACCGGGGATAAGGATCCCTTCGCCCTGCGCCGCGCCGCGCTGGGAGCGCTGCGCATCATGCAGCAGCACAATCTGACCATCGGCTTTCGCGCCCTGCTGAGCAGTGCCGACGAGGGCTTGGGTGACCGGATAGAGTCCCAGACCGTGGTGGATGAGGTGTATGACTTCATGCTGGAGCGCCTGAAGGGGATCTACCTTGACAAGGGCATCAGCGTAAACGTCTTCGAGGCGGTCGCCAGCCTGAAACCAGACAGCATTGCCGATTTCGATCGGCGCATCAATGCGGTGATTTCGTTCGAGAAGCTGCACGAGGCGGAGGCCTTGGCCGCCGCCAACAAACGCATTCACAATATCCTGAAAAAGGTGGATCAACCGATCGCCGCGCAGGTCAAACCCGACCTGTTCGAGGGCAGCGAGGAAGCGGCGCTGTTCCAGAAAATTACCGCCAAGTCCCAGCAGATCGAACCCCTGATGCAGGCTTTCGATTATGCAGAGAGCCTGGTGGCCCTTGCCGATCTGCGCGAGGCCGTGGATCACTTCTTCGACAAGGTGATGGTGATGGCCGATGACGAGGCGATCCGCAACAACCGCCTGGCCCTGCTCAACCAGCTCTACAACCTGTTTATCGGTGTTGCCGATATCTCACGGCTGCAATCCTGAAGGAGCGGAAACCCACCATGGCGGCTAGTGATTCATGGGAGGAGATGATGAACGCGGTGCAGGCGTTTCACGACAAGCACCGGTTCCGGGAGACCGGCGGTGAGGAGATGCTCTACCGGGTCGCCCTGATGGCGGAGGAGCTGGGCGAGATCTCCTCCTGCGTCAGCAAAGGCAAGGGGCGTGAGGCGCTGGCCGAGGAGGTCGCCGACCTGCTGATTCTGGTGATGGGAACCGCAATCGCCCAGGATTTCGATCTGAATCAGGCTTTCTGGAACAAGATGGAAAAACTGATGCAACGTCAATCGCGCATGATCGACGGGCGTATCCGGGTTTCCGAATTCCGGGATATGGATTAATACCGCAGGGCTAAACCATGATTCTATTGCGCTCCATTGTCTACTTCATCACCCTGGTGGTGAGCACCGCTACTATTGGCCTGGCGATTTCAATCTTCGGCTGGCTGCTGCCTTTCTCGGTCAATTCCAAGGCAGCGAATCTCTGGGGACGGATCAATCTGGTGTTGCTGGATTGGCTCTGCAATCTGAAATACAACGTAACGGGCATGGAGCATCTCGAGGGTGGTAACGCCATCATTCTCTCCAAACACCAGTCAGCCTGGGAGACCATCGCGCTGCGTGGCATTCTTCCCTTCAACCAGGCCTGGGTATTGAAACGCGAACTGATGTGGGTGCCGATATTTGGCTGGGCCCTGGCCATGGTCAACCCCATCGCCATCAATCGCAAGGCCGGTCGCGAGGCCGCGCGGCAGGTGATCACCCAGGGTACACAGCGCTTGGAACAGGGCCTCTATGTGATCATCTTTCCGGAAGGAACCCGTGTCGCCCCGGGCGAACGCAAGAAATACGGAATCGGCGGTGCCATGCTCGCCGAGAAGAGCGGTTATCCGATCATTCCTATTGCCCACAATGCCGGTGTCTTCTGGCGCAGGCGTGGACTGAAGAAATACCCGGGCACCATCCAAGTGGTGATTGGGCCACGCATGGAGACTCAGGGACTGAGCATGAAGGAGATCCATCAGCGGGTCGAGGATTGGATTGAATCTACCGTTGAGTCACTGCCAAATAGCAATCATGTAAGCTGATTATTTGATAGTGATCACTTACTAACTATAATAATGGGCAGGAAGCTTAGCTCAGCCAGCCAGCGCTGACTTCGATACGCTGATCCACATACTTAACGACCTGAAAATCACCCCCCGAGAGAATGGTGCGCTCCCTCATCGCTCCAAACACTCTGGGAAGCTGCCCCCTCGCCGTAGACTTAATCTGTTCACTCTCAATTACAACCCTTAACAGCAGCTGCCCCCCCTCATTTTCAATGAAGAGATGAAGCACGCCCAAAATCTTCTCCTGGAAACAGACAACACTCACAATCTCTTTGACCATGCGGTAGAGAATCGACTTCTCTTCTTCGCTAATATCCCCTTCCTCAATTGTAAAATGGGTGTGGATCTCGAGACCTGGCGACTGGGTATCACACTCCGATATCAGGGAATTGATGGCCGCAATCAGGCCGAAATCATCCAGACTCGGTGGTCTTAGATCCATGGCGACCAGGCGTATCCGGCGGGCTGCCTCCTGCAAGATTGGCACTATATCCCTGGTGATCTGTTTCAGATCGACGTCTGTTTTGTCGCCAATCTTATCGACCGTCAGCAGGTATCGCTCAAGCTGCATCTTTACCCCGGATATCGTCTGTACCACATCTTCATGCAATTCGAGGGCGATGCGTTTTTTCTCATCCTCCTGGGCGTTGATCATCTTGGCACTGAGAAATTCGAGCATCTTCTTACGTTCACTCGTCTCCTGATTCTGCGTCCGGATGATATTTTCAGCGCGCTTGACCACCAGCAACAGGAAGGCGAATAACGCAAACATCACCAGCGTAATGATCAACCAGACCAGGATTGTCAGTTGGTACGACTGATCAATCTGCCTGTTGATATCGGAATAGACTTCGAATACACCCACAATCGGTGAATCAAATGTATCCCGAATTGGCACATAAGTCTGAACCAGATTGTCATCTTCCGTTGCCTTGTCGAAGATATTGAAGGTGTCGCGATAGATCAGAATCGTCGAGGGATCACCCTGCATTGCTGTATAAAATCCATGGTTATCCTCCTGGGTATCGCCAATCTGGGACTCTTTGGTGGAAAAAATCACCCGGCCGTGACGGTCATAGATTTTGACCCTGACCACATTGGTATTAAACAGCATCTTATCCAGGGCCTTTGCCAACGCCGGATCGATCGGAACACGCTTTATGGGTTGATCCTTTTCAACTGAAGCCTGCTCGATAAACTGAATGAAGTGATCATTCAGGGCATATTCAAGCGCAATGGTCAGCGCCTCGTTGCCGTCGCGGCTGGTGCTTTCAATGGTTTGAATGGTCTCGTAGCGAAAAAAAAGGAAGATCAGGATGGCCGAAAGGGTGATCGACAGAAAGCTGATCACCGCAAATTGCTTGGTTAATCTGAACCCTTGCTGAGCACTGTTCATGGCAGCATACCGTGTGAAATTATTCCATCAATAGCGATGCTACTATTGAAAGTAAACACTTACTATCACTATTTTCCAGGTGTGAAGATTTTTTACATATAAAAAAAGGTGGTTACAATAACCACCTTCTCTGTTGCATATTTGAACACTGTTCAGATATCCAGATTCTCCACCGTCAACGCATTTTTTTCGATAAACTCACGTCTGGGTTCCACCAGGTCACCCATCAGTGTAGTAAAAATTTCATCAGCGCCAACGGCATCTTCAATCTTAACCTGCAACAGACGGCGGGATTCCATGTTCATGGTGGTTTCCCACAGCTGATCGGGATTCATCTCGCCCAAGCCTTTATAGCGCTGGATATGCTGGCCACGCTTAGCTTCCTCCATCAGCCATTGCAACGCCTGATTGAAAGCGATGATCTCCTTGACCCGTTCACCGCGTTTTATATAGGCACCCTCACCCAGCAATCCATCCAGTTTCTCCCCCAGTTCCCGGAGTTTGCGATATTCAGAGGAGGAAAAGAAATCAAAAGGAATATAGGAGTCGCTGTTGATTCCGTGAACGCGTTTGGAAACCAGGATGGCATTGGGATGCTCGTCACCGGCTTTTTCGACCAGATACTGGTTGGCGATATTCTGCTCAACATTCATGCGTTCCGTCAGCTCTCGAGTCCAGTCGGCGAGTCTCTGCTCGTCAGCCAGGAGTTCCTGGTCAACGGGCTGCACATAGATCAGTTTCTCCACTATATCCTTGTCATAGCGTTTGGATAGCCGCTGCACGATGCTCATGCCGTCGATAAACTGTTTGGACAGCTCCTCTAGTGCACTGCCGGACAGCGCCGGGGCTTCGGCGTTGACATGCAGCTCGGAATTGTCCATGGCAGTCTGCAGCAGGTAATTATTCAAGTCGGCATCATCTTTCAGGTATTGCTCCTGCTTACCGCGTTTGATTTTGTAAAGTGGTGGCTGGGCAATGTAGATATGCCCTCTTTCAATCAGTTCCGGCATCTGGCGATAGAAAAAGGTTAGCAACAGGGTGCGGATATGCGCACCATCAACATCGGCATCCGTCATGAGAATGATACGGTGGTAACGCAACTTGTCTGGATTGAACTCCTCACGGCCAATACCACAGCCGAGCGCGGTAATCAGCGTGCCAACCTCGGCCGAGGAGAGCATTTTATCGAATCTGGCTTTTTCCACGTTGAGGATCTTGCCCTTGAGAGGCAGGATTGCTTGACTGCGCCTGTCCCTGCCCTGCTTCGCGGATCCCCCCGCAGAATCACCCTCCACCAGGTAAAGTTCGGATTTTGCCGGATCTTTCTCCTGACAGTCCGCCAGTTTTCCTGGCAAACCTGCGATATCCAAAACACCTTTACGTCGGGTCATCTCCCGGGCTTTGCGTGCAGCCTCGCGAGCACGTGCCGCCTCGATCATTTTACCGGCAATAGTTTTGGCCTCCGCCGGATTTTCCAACAGGAATTCGCCCAACCGTTCCGCCAGCACTGCCTCGACAATACCCTTCACCTCGGATGAAACCAGCTTATCCTTGGTCTGGGAGGAAAACTTGGGATCAGGAACCTTAACCGAGAGTACTGCCGTCAACCCCTCCCTGGCATCATCGCCACTGGTGTTGACCTTCTGTTTTTTCGCCAATCCCTCTTTTTCGATATATTGATTGAGGGTACGGGTCAATCCGGCACGAAAACCAGCCAGGTGGGTTCCACCATCTTTCTGGGGGATATTGTTGGTAAAGCAGAAAATATTTTCCTGGTAGGACTCATTCCACTGCAAAGCCAGTTCAACCGTAATGTCGCTGCGCTCTACGGAGAAATCAAACACCTTGGCATGCAGCGGTGTTTTCTTTCTGTTCAGATGTTCTACGAAGGCCTTGATACCGCCCTGGTATTCGAAGATATCCTGCCGGTCATTGCGATCATCTTTCAATACAATCCGCACGCCGGAATTGAGGAAGGAGAGTTCACGCAGGCGTTTGGCCAGAATATCGTAATGGTACTCGATATTGGTGAAGGTCTTCGGACTGGGTCTGAAGGTGATCTGTGTACCCGTATATTCCGTTTCACCCGATTCTTTCAAGGGATACTCGGGCACGCCGTGCACATACTCCTGGGTATAGATTTTACCCTCACGCATGATGGTCAGTTTCAGATATTCCGACAGTGCATTCACCACTGAAACGCCAACGCCGTGCAAACCGCCTGAAACCTTATAGGAGTTATCGTCAAATTTTCCACCGGCATGCAGAACGGTGAGAATAACTTCTGCTGCAGACTTACCCTCTTCCGGATGCATGTCGACCGGTATACCACGGCCATTATCCGTGACCGTCACTGAATTATCGTGATGGACTGTTACGGTGATTTCACTGCAATACCCGGCTAACGCCTCATCGATTGAATTATCGACAACTTCAAAAACCATATGATGCAGGCCTGTGCCATCATCTGTATCGCCGATGTACATACCCGGCCTTTTACGAACCGCATCCAGACCTTTTAAAACTTTGATATTCGAAGAGTCGTAACTCATAAAGCACTCCAAGTGATATTCCGCCCATTATACACCTTAGTGATGACACACCCCAGATAAGTGCATATAAAACTGATTATCACGACTGGTAAATTTAACTGAAGGGTTTCTATCGAAATCAGGCCAAGGACCCATGTTCCACGTGGAACATACTATCAACCATTCCGGAGAGTAGTTGTGGGTCTGTTGCCGTCAAAAAAACCTGTGAACCTGACTCTTTAAATCGGCTAAAAAGCATCTCCCGGTTGTGACTATCAAGTTCGGCGGCGAGATCATCAACCAATAGAACCGATTTTCGATCTGTTATTTGACGGGATAATTTCAATTGGGCAATGCAAAGTGCTGCTACCAGGAGTTTTTGCTGGCCACGGGATGCATATTGGGAGACCGGGATTTTGTTAATACGAATCTCGATATCTGCGCGCTGAGGACCAGACCCGGTAAATTTTCTTTCACAATCCCTTTCAAAGTTTTGAATAAGTGAATCACTCAGTGTCAGCCCTGCTTTCCACCCTCGACGCCAGACTATGTCAAATTCCAAATCTGGCATGAAACATTTCAATTCATTCTCCAACAGCGTATTCAGTTGGCCAAAATACCTTTCTCTCTTTGAATTGATTAGTTCACCGCAATCAGCTACCTCTTTATCCCATGCTCTTGCAATTTTCTGGTTGGATTTTAGTGCTGCGTTGCGTTGATTCATGGCCCGCAAAAATCTTTTCAGCAGTTCACTGTATTGATGTTCCACGTGGAACACACCCCACTCAATGAATTTTCGACGATACTCAGGTCCACGATCCAGTAGTTGATAGCTTTGAGGTGTGAGAATTTGCAAGGGTACCGTGACGGCTAATTGTGAAAGACGGTGGATATTTTCACCATTCAAGTGAATTTCAGTATCCGACAGGGTTTTTCTGATACCGATTTTATTGAGAGTGTCATTGGCGCAGTACTCGCCATAAATCTCAAGGGACTTTTTACCCGTGCATATGAGTGGTGCTGCGCGTGAACTACGAAATGAGCGTCCCCTGCCCAACATGAATATGGACTCCAGCAGCGATGTTTTGCCAGATCCATTTTTTCCGTAGATGAGATTGATTCCTTCCGCAGGAGCAATCTCCAGTTGAGTTATATTTCTGAGATTGGAGATGCGTAGAGTCTGGAAGGCCATATCAAGCAAGCGGCCGAAATAAGTCAGCGGGGTTGTAGAAAAGGGGACGCCAAATTGAACAATATCTCTGGCGTCCTGTGCATGGCATTTTAAAGACGCATGGGCATGATGACATATCTGTTGTTATCGGTCTTGGTATCCTGTACCAGACAACTGCTGTTTGCATCACTGAGGGAGAGTTTGACAGAGCTGGAGTCTATAACGTTCAGTGCTTCAATAAGGTATCCGACATTGAAACCTATGGTTAACTCCTCTCCCTTATAATCAATCTCCATCTCCTCTTCCGCCTCTTCCTGCTCGGGGTTGTGGGCAAGAAGTTGCAACCGTCCCTGGGTAAACTGAAAGCGGATACCCCGGTATTTTTCATTTGAAAGAATGGAAGTTCTCTGTAGTGCCTGCTTCAACTCGTCCCGATCAGCAATGACTGTCTTGTCAAAATTCTTCGGAATGACGCGCTGATAGTCGGGAAATTTTCCATCAATCAACTTTGAGGTAAAACTGGTTTCACCCATTTTCAATCTGACATGGTTGCTACTGATGTCAACCTCGACCTTCTCTTCGACATCCTCCAGTAAACGACCTAACTCGAGGACAGCTTTACGTGGCAGAATGACCTGTACATCAATACCCTCTTCCAGGTCACAGGCCTCTTCACTTGAGGCAAGGCGATGGCCATCGGTCGCTACCGTGCGGATAATTCCACTACCGACCTCAAGTAGCAAGCCGTTCAGATAATAACGTACATCCTGCTGAGCCATGGCGAAATGCGTCTTGTCGATCAGGTTCTTGAGCAGTTTTTGCGAGACAGAAAAGTGGTGGCTGCTGACGGTCGGCTCGATGGCAGGATAATCCTGGGCAGGGAGTATGCCGAGTGTAAACCGACTTCTGCCGGATTTAAGTACCGCACGATCTTTTTCGACCGTGAGTTGAATCTCGGAGTTTTCAGGTAGGGCCCGGCATATATCGATGAGCTTGCGTGCTGGTAAGGTAAAGTCCAGTTCGCCATCCGATGTTACCGGTGCAGATGTTTTCATCTCCACTTCCAGATCTGTTGCAGTGATCGTCAATTGATCGGTACGTGCGTTGATCAGCACATTCGCCAGGATTGGAAGTGTCTGTCTTCTCTCAACAACTCCACCGATTTGCTGGAGAGGTTTTAACAAGTTGTCCCTTTGTGTAACGATCTTCATATGAAGCTCTCTTAATTAATATAAAGTATATTTATTAATCTGTTATTGTTATTAAGCAGCTCAAAATCCCTGAATAACTATTATTTTTCTATATATTTCAATAGATTATATTCAATTTCAGCTGTGTATAACTTATTTATATTTGGCTTTATCTCTGTCAGTCAACTGTGGATAACTTTAGTTTATCAAGCATGGTTAAAACAGTTAACATTTTATCCACATTAACTCGTTAGGGTTCTTAACAGGTTTCCAAAATCTTCCTCTACCCGATGATCACTCTCTTTCAGCTCGGCCACCTTGCGGGTGGCATAGAGAACCGTGGTGTGGTCGCGTCCGCCAAAGGCCTCGCCGATTTCCGGCAGACTGTGGTTGGTCAGCTCCTTGGCCAGGGTCATCGCTATCTGCCTGGGCCGGGCCACAGTACGGTTACGTTTGCTCGAGGTTAAATCAGAGACACGGATTTTGAAATATTCAGCAACCGTCTTTTGAATATTTTCTATGGTCACCATCTTGTCCTGGGCCGCCAGCATATCGCGCAAGGCATCCTTGGCAAACTCCTGGGTGATGGGTCTGCCCGTGAATTCAGCATTGGCGATGATTCTGCGTAGTGCGCCTTCCAACTCGCGAATGTTGGAGCGCACGCGTTTACCGATGAAGAAAGCGACCTCGTTGGGCAGTTCCACACCGAACAGCTGGGAGGCCTTGCTCTTCAGAATGGCGACCCGGGTTTCCAGGTCCGGTGGCTCGATGGCGACCGTCAATCCCCAGCCGAAACGGGATTTCAACCGCTCTTCCAGGCCCGCCACCTCTTTCGGGAAACGGTCACTGGAGAGAATGATCTGCTGTTGTGATTCAAACAACGCATTGAAGGTATGAAAGAACTCCTCCTGGGAACGCTCTTTCCCCGCAAAAAATTGCACATCATCGATCAGCAAGGCATTCACCGAGCGATAGCGGCGTTTGAATTCATCGATAGTATTGTGCTGTAGCGCCCTTACCATTTCCGCGACAAAACCCTCCGAATGCAGATAGATGACGCGTGCATCCGGGTTATTACGCAGGATCGAGTTACCGACAGCATGCATCAGGTGCGTTTTACCCAGACCTACACCACCGTAAATAAACAGGGGGTTGTAGACCGTACCGGGGTTTTCGCCAATCTGCATCGAAGCCGCCCTGGCCAGCTGATTCGATTTACCCTCGACGAAGGTATCAAAGGTGAATTCGGGATTGAGGTTGCTGGCGAGCCGTTCCGCCGCAGGACGAATGGTGATACGTGGTTTGCTGCTGGTTTGTAATGATTCCGAATGTGAATCATTACCGGCGGTTGACTGTTTGCGGCTGGATTCACTGCTTTTTGAACTGCTGCCAATGCCCAGGACCAACTTGGGGGCATCGTTGCCGGCATTATCCGCCAGGTAGTCATTGATGGTGGAGAGATAGTGGTTCTTCACCCAATTCAGTACAAACTGGTTGGGGGCAAAGAGTTTTATGGTGTTTGCATCGACCTCTGCCTGTAGTGGCCGGATCCAAGTGTTGTATTGCTGGGGAGGAAGATCCCCCTCAAGGCGTTTCGCACACTTGTCCCAAAGATCCACAGACATTACTCTCTAATTTTGATTTCTGAATGATTATTAAACTAAAACTTGCCCGCTGAATCCCGTTCGCAGGAAAACCGTTTAAAACATGGAATAGGATCAGTTAAAGGTTTATATTACTGCCGGTGGTCGACAGGGTATTTCTGATCGCTTTCTCGGGATCAGTCTACTCCGGTTTTGCAGAGTTATCCACAGGCTAATTCCCGCTTTTTAACCCCTTTTCGGTTCACCAGCCTGGAAACACAGCAGGTACCTGAGAACAGGAAATATGCGGGAATCAGCACAATCGCATATTGACAGATTGCATCTTTACAAAGTACTCTATGCGCCTTTTTTCAAACGACTTTTCTTGCTCCCGGCGATCGGGGAAAAGTCTGAAACTCCTAACCGGTAGATAGTCATGAAAAGAACATTTCAACACAGTACCCTCAAGCGTGCCCGTACCCATGGATTTCGTGCTCGCATGGCAACCAGTAACGGTCGCAAAGTGATCAACGCGCGTCGCGCAAAAGGTCGTGCCCGCCTGACTCCTTAAAAACTAGCTGTTGTCAGAAATTAAAGCCTGCTTTCCAAGGTCAGCCCGGTTAATCAGTCCCAAAGACTATAGCCGGGTTTTCAACCGGGCCCAAAAATCTGTCGACGACTATTTTACCGTTCTCTATAGGGTCAACGATCTGAATCAGGCCAGGCTGGGTCTGGCTATTGCTAAAAAGAACCTGAAACGCGCGGTAGACCGAAATCAGGTCAAGCGTGTTGTCCGTGAGAGCTTCCGGTCGCACCAGCCAGAGCTCGAAGGCCTGGATATCGTGGTATTGAGCCGCAAGGGGATACCCGCAGGGGATAAACCATTGCTGCACGCTTCCCTGGAAAAACATTGGGCCCGGTTGGCTAAATACATGGCCAATCCATAACCATGCTTTCGATCGATGTTCAGATTGTTTTCCGATACCCGGCCATTTCCGTCATAATACGGCCCTTGTTCAAAGGGTTGGTTAATCGACCTGTTTTTCAATTGCTCCAAGCTGAGACAGTCAATGGATAATATTCGTCTTATATTGTTTTTTACTCTGGCATTCATTCTGCTGATGTTGTGGCAGGCATGGAACGAGGACTATGGTCCAAAACCGCCACAGGCTGAAACTGTCCCGTCTGCCAATAGTGAGCTTTCTGCCGTCCCCCAGGCATCGGATGGATCCATACCCGTAACTCCCTCGGTAAGTGGAGATGTCCCGGCCGCCACTGGTGCGGTGAATGCGGAGTCCGCTGGTCAGAAAATCAATGTGCTAACCGATCTGTATCGCATGGAGATCGATACCCGCGGCGGAAATATTCTCAAGGTTTTTCTCAACGACTATCCTGAGACCCTGAAAAACCCCGAGCAGAAATTCCAGTTGATGCGCCCCCAGACGCCCAACCTGTTTGTCGCCCAGTCCGGCCTGATCGGCAGCGACAAGGAGAGTGCGCCTACGCACGAGTCGATCTACAGCGCAGAGCAGACCAGTTACACCATGGCCGATGGCCGCGATGCACTGGATGTCGATCTGGTCTGGACCAACAACAGCGGCGTCAAGGTCACCAAGCGATTCAGTTTTCAGCGCGGCAGCTACCTGGTTAAGGTGCAGCACATTGTGGACAATGCATCGGGCAACGCCTGGAGCGGACGCGAGTACCGCCAGCTGGTACGCAGTGAACCGGCGGAAACCAGCGGCGACAACAAATTTCTCTATACCTACACCGGCGCCGCCATTTACAGCCCGGAAGAGAAATTTGAAAAGATGCCTTTTGACAACATGGCTGACAGCAAGCTCGAACGCGATGTGAAAGGCGGCTGGGTCGGTATGCTGCAGCACTATTTCATGGCGGCCTGGGTGCCGGCGGCCGATGAACTGGACAAGTTCTATACCAATGTGTTGTCCAATGGGCGCTACGTAGTGGGCGCTTACTCACCTGCTGTGTCTCTGGCTGCGGGGGGTACCCATAGTTTTGCAACCGGGTTTGTGGCTGCGCCAAAACTCCAGGAAGAACTGGCTGCGATTGCCCCCGGCCTTGATCTGACCGTGGATTACGGGTGGCTGACGGTGCTCGCACAACCGATTTTCTGGTTGATGAAAAAGATCCATAGCGTTGTCGGCAACTGGGGCTGGACGATCATCTTTCTGACCATGCTCATCAAACTGGCCTTCTTCAAGCTCTCCGAAACCAGTTACAAATCCATGGCCAACATGCGCAAACTGACCCCGCGCATCCAGGCCCTGAAAGATCGCTATGGGGATGACAAGCAGCGTCTCAACCAGGCGATGATGGATATCTACAAGACCGAGAAGGTCAATCCCCTGGGTGGCTGCCTGCCGATTCTGGTGCAGATTCCGGTATTTATCGCCCTCTACTGGGTGCTGCTGGAGAGCGTGGAGATGCGCCAGGCGCCCTTCATGCTCTGGATCAACGACCTGTCGGTCAAGGACCCCTATTTCGTGCTGCCGCTGATCATGGGTATCTCCATGTTCATCCAGCAGAAACTGAATCCAGCACCACCCGACCCGATGCAGGCGAAGATCATGATGAGCCTGCCCTTTGTGTTTACCATCTTCTTCGCCTTTTTCCCGGCGGGATTGGTGCTCTACTGGGTGGTCAACAATATTCTGTCCATCACCCAGCAGTGGTACATCACGCATCAGATCGAAAAGGCCGGTAAATAGGCGTCTGATCCCCGGTTGATGGTGAACACACAGGATACCATTGCCGCAATCGCCACCCCGCCCGGTATGGGCGGGGTGGGCATCATCCGCATCTCAGGCAGTTTTGTCTCGGCGATAGCCCGGACCGTTACCGGTAAAAGCCCGGAGCCGCGTCTGGCGATGTTCTGCAAATTCCGCAGTCTCGATGGCGAGCTGATCGATGAGGGTATCGCCCTCTACTTTCCGGCGCCCCACTCTTTCACCGGCGAAGATGTCCTTGAGCTGCAGGGCCATGGCGGTCCGGTGGTGATGGATCTGCTGCTCCAGTCCGTACTGGCCTGTGGCGCCAGGCTTGCCCATCCCGGCGAGTTCAGTCAACGGGCCTTTCTCAATGACAAGCTCGATCTGGCTCAGGCCGAAGCGATAGCCGATTTGATCGAGAGTGGCACCGCTACAGCGGCGCGACTCGCGGTGCGTTCACTCGAAGGGGAGTTTTCCCGCCGCATCCATCAACTGGTGCAATCGGTTACCCAGTTACGCATGTATGTCGAGGCGGCCATCGACTTTCCCGAGGAGGAGATCGATTTTCTCTCCGATGGAAAAGTAAGTACTGACTTACACGCAATCCTGCACAGTCTCTCAGCCGTGCAAAAAAGCGCCCGGCTTGGCCGACTGCTACGCGATGGCATGACACTGGTTATCGCCGGTCGTCCCAACGCCGGAAAATCGAGCCTTTTGAATGCCCTGGTCGGTCGCGATTCGGCAATCGTCACCGACATTCCAGGGACCACCCGCGACCTGTTGCGTGAGCAGATCCAGATCGATGGCATGCCGCTGCATCTGATTGACACCGCTGGTCTGCGCGACAGCCAGGATCGGGTTGAACAGGAGGGGATCAGGCGCGCACGGGAACAAATTGCCCAGGCCGACAGAATCCTCTGGATATTTGATGATCAGGTCGATCCGGACCACGATACCTATGACCGCGCCAGCCTGCCGCAGGATATCCCGGTGACCCTGGTGAGAAACAAGATCGATATTACCGGAACCACCGCCGGCATCGATGTGAATACCGGCGTCACAGAAGTCGCTGTATCGGCAAAAACCGGTGCGGGAATGGATCGGCTGCGTGAGCATCTGAAATCAAGCATGGGTTATACCGGCAACCAGGAAGGCGAGTTCATTGCCCGCCGCCGTCATCTGGATGCCCTGGAGAGGGCAGATGCCCATCTGCGGCAGGGTCAGCGGGTATTTCTGGAGACCGGTTCCGGCGAACTGATGGCCGATGATCTGCGCCAGGCGCAGATGGCGTTGTCTGAGATCACCGGCGAATTCACCGCCGATGATCTGCTGGGGAAGATCTTTTCCAGTTTCTGTATCGGTAAATAACCGGCTATATCCTGAAATGATCAATCAGGTTGTTCAGACGCAGGGTCCAGTTCTGCAACTCCTCGCTGGCTGAAGAGGTTTCTCGGGCTGCACTGGCGCTTTTTTCTGAGATCTGGCTGATATTCTCAATATTGCGATTGATCTCTTCCGCTACCAGACGCTGCTGCTCGGCGGCACTGGCGATATGCACATTCATCTGGTTGATGGTGCTTACCGCGGTGGTGATGGTATCCAGCGAGTTGCCGGTCTGGTTGGCCTGCTCGACACTGCTGCTGACCTGGGAGAGGCTGTGTTCCATGGTCTTGACCGCATCATCGGCGCCGGACTGGAGCTTTTCGATCATCTTTTGAATGTCCTGGGTGGACTGCTGGGTACGGCTGGCCAGGGTTCTGACCTCGTCGGCGACGACGGCAAAACCGCGTCCCTGTTCACCGGCCCTGGCCGCTTCGATGGCCGCGTTGAGGGCGAGCAGGTTGGTCTGCTCGGCGATGCCGCGGATCACGTCGAGCACGCTGCCGATCTCATTACTTTCCGACTGCAGTTTCTGAATGACCGAGGTGGCGTTATGGATATCACCGGAAAGAACATTGATCGAATCGATGGTTTTCTTGACGATCGCACGGCCGTTGTTGGCATCCTTGTCGGCGGCCAGCGCTGCGCTGGCGGCCTCTTCGGCGTGGCGTGCGACCTCCTGGACGGTGGTGGTCATCTGACGCATGGCGGTCGCCACCTGTTCTGTTTCCGCTGACTGGCGCTCGATACCCTGGGTGGTGTCTATAGCGATGGTCTGCATTTCACCGGATGAAACCGTCAGGTGATCGCCCATGTCTCGGAACTGAGAGATGATTTGCCGCAGGCTGACCACCATACGTTCCATGGAAGTCACCAGCTTGCCGATCTCATCGTTACGCTTGGCCTCGACATCGTGGGTCAGATCTCCCTCGGCAATCTTTTCCAGGGTGAATACCGCCCTCTGCAGGGGCAAGAATGCCTTGCGTATGTACCAGGTGAAGCCCGCGATTATCACGATCAGCCCGGCGACTACGATCAGGTAACTGAAGAGATTGGTGTTCTGCTGCTTTGTATAGCTCTCGGTGTAGTCGCTTGAGCTGATCAGCTGGGCGATGGGGGCACCGGCAGGATCAAAGATGGGCGAAATGGCCGAGGTGTAGGTCTTGTCGTCGATGTGATTGATGCTGACAGTCGACTCAGTGAGGCCCGGAATCTCCAGGTCCAGATTGCTGAAAAACGCCTGGTCGGTACTGTACTCAAGCGCGCCATCGGCATTGATGACAGTCACCTCTGATTGGGCGCTCTTCTTCATGGAATTAATTGCGCCGTTGAAATCGCGTATGTAGATACCAACGCCGACAGGCTTTCCGCGGGTGATCAGCGGGAAGGCCAGAACGATATCCAGCTCACCCGAATCTCCGCGTTCGATACCGCGGACAATCTTGCCTTCACTCAACGCCTTTGCCGCCAGGGTGATGCGCGTCTTGCCGGTGTAGTTATCCGGTGCAGAGAAGACGACATTATTCTGGAGATCGACCAACTGCATTTTAGTCAGGACGTTCGAGGTGCTCAGGCGTTTGTAGGCCGGAGATGCCGTCTGTTGCAGGGATGTCGTATCGCTGCTTGCCAGACCCTTACGGATATCCCGGTCGCGTGTGATCCCCGACATGTTCGCTTCCATGGCATCCTGCTGACTCTCGACTATCTTCCCCCACAACAGGTCCTGCCCCTGGATGGTGGCGGAGATGAATCGCTGCTCGACCTGGTTCTGCATGATCTGACCGGAGATCACCAGTACCAGGGCGATAAAAAGTATACTGACTATGGCAGTGAGAATGATGCGTGTACGCAGTAACATGTGCAGATCCTTTCGGTGCTTATGCCGATGGGCCAGTCGGTTTTATCCCGCTGGCCCTGTTTTCATTATTCGACCGGATAGCCTGCGTCCTGCCATGCAGGGAATCCGTCACGGAAATAGAAGACCTGTTTATAGCCCCAGCTGACAGCCAGTTCGCTGCACTTGGCCGAGCGTGGGCATTTTGGTCCGTTGCAATAAAAAACCACGGCGTCATCAGGCTTGGCATGCTCTGCCAGGGCGGCTTCACTGAATACGGATTTCAGCTCCAGGCTGACGGCATCCGGGATACGACCCGCCTCATATTCGGTCTCCCGCCTGGGATCAACGAACAGCGCGCCTTGGTCAAACAGCTCCTTCGCCTTGGCCGCATCGACCGTGGTGGCGCCGTCGATGTTCATTGCCGCCTCCTCGGCCAGCACCGCGAACGAGATAAACATTAGAAGGGATGCAGCAAATAGCTTGATCGTGGTTTTCATCCTATGCTCCTGATTCAGAAGAATTAATGGCTCTATATAGTTATCGACCCTTGCTGGAGGAGTTGTTCCTCAGAGCAAGAGCAGTGCAAACAGGCGAAACGACAGGCACTTGATCCTATCTTCGGCGTACCGGTGAGAAACTTTAATCATTTAGTTCACGGGCTGTTTCCCGCTCCACCAGCAGGAAACAGGTTAGGATGGAGTTCAGGCCAGTACGCGAAGCAAATCGGAAGTCCTTGTCATGACCAATTTCAAAGATCATTTCTCCGCGCTATCAAGCGGTTATGCCGCCTATCGCCCGAGCTATCCAGCGGAGTTGTTTGTCTATCTCGCCAGCCTGGTCGATGAACATGCGGCGGTTTGGGACTGCGCGACCGGTTCCGGCCAGGCGGCTGTTGCCCTGACGGGCTATTTCGACCGTGTTCTGGCAACGGATGCAAGCGCGAGTCAGATTGAGAATGCGCCGCGGCACGAGAAAATCAGCTTTCGCATCGCCCGTGCCGAGAACAGCGGGTTGGAAGACGACAGCCAGAATCTGGTGACAGTCGCCCAGGCGTTGCACTGGTTCGATCTGGATGCCTTTTACACCGAGGTCAGACGCGTGCTGAAGGCAGAGGGGGTTCTGGCGGTCTGGAGCTACAACCTGTTTCGCCTGACGCCCGAAATTGATCGGGTGATCGAGCACTTTTATCGGGTGACCCTGGAGGATTACTGGCCCCCAGAGCGTCAATTTGTCGAGAACGGATACCGCGATCTGCCCTTCCCCGCCGGTGAAATCGATACACCGGAATTCGCCATGACCGCAGAGTGGAGTCTGGAGCACCTGCTGGGTTATCTGAACACCTGGTCGGCGGTGAAACGTTTTAACCAGTCGACCGTACGGGATGGCGTTGCCGGGATCACTCCGGCACTGCGTGATGCCTGGCCAGCAGAGAGCACGAGCCTGCCCGTCTCCTGGCCGCTCAGTCTGCGCGTGGCGCGCCTGGATCGGTAGCGCGCAGGAATTCACCGGCCGATATAGCGGTGAAACCTGGCGGCGCTTCCATTATCATCAACCCAACAATCGACGCACCAAAAATCAACAAGGAAATCTCATGTTAAAGCTCGCGTATGTTGGCGGTCTGGGAATGATGGCAGGTCCCGCCGCGGTACATCTCACCCCCTGTGATGTTGCCCAGGTTGTTCGGGTGCATGACCGTGGAAGCGCTGGCGGGCTGCGCGATCAGTACCGGGCAGAGTGGGATCGCCATGGCGCTGCCAGGGTCGACAGTTTTGCGCAACTGGTGGGCGATGGTGATATCGACGGCGTTGTGGTCTGTGCCGGCAAGAATGGTGATGATCTTCCCCTGATTGCCGAACTGGCGTCACTGCTCATGGCGCGTTGCAAGGATTCGCCGTTTATTCTGCATCTGTCCACGGTCAGTCCCGATTTTGCTGAAGCGGCAAGCCGTTATTGCCGGGACAAAAAGGTCAGCTACGCCAACTATCCGCTGACCGGCGGCCCCCTGGGCGCCAAGCTTGGCGGTGCAGACCCCAAGGGGATGCTGATTCTCGCCAGTGGCGATGAAGCACTTTACCAACGTGTACAGCCGCTGTTGCAGAAGCTGGGACATCCCCGCTATTTCGGCAGTTCGCCCTCGGCGGGTTCGGTCACCAAGCTGATTGGTCACTGCCTGGTGTTCAACGGCCTGGTTGGCATCGCAACCGGCACGGCGGTACACAGTGAATATTTCAATGGCCATCAGCTCGGAGGCGATGCCCAGGCCGATTTTTTGACCTTTCTCAACGGTGGCGCCGGGGGAACGCGGCAGTGGGATGTGGGCATGCGCAAGGGAGTCAAGGAGAGCATCTGGGATGCCGGGTTCAGCATTCACCATGCGGTGGTTGATGCCATCTATCTCGCCAAGCTGACACAGAAGTTGGGGCTGCCCCGCTTTGCCGTGCAGTCGATCATCAACACGGCGCTGGCTTTCTCCTATGTTCTTGATCGCTATCCCGGTCAGGTAGTGGCAACCCATGCCATCGTGCGCGAAATGCTGCATGAGATCGCCGGGGATCTGGATCTCTTCATGGAAAAGCACGGTGCACTGGGAAAGGACCTGACGGATAATCTCAATGCCTGCATTGCCAGTCTGCCCAAACAGGTGTGCGATTCGGTTCTGCTGACACCGAGGGTGGTAGACTTTGCCGAGATTGCCCAGTGATCGTTGTTTCCCTATGCTGGTCTACCGGGTAGAGTGTGTTGAACCTTAAAGACTCGCCACCCGTGCTGCTGGCACTCACCACCCTGTTCTGGGGGGGCAATGCCGTGGTCGGCAAGATCGCGGTCGATCACCTTTCCGGCACGGAACTCTCCTTCTGGCGCTGGGTGATCGCCTTTGTCGTGCTGTTTCCCTTTGCCTACAAGGCGGCCTGGAAAGACATGTCCTTCTATCGGGCCAACTTCGGCATGGTCTTTCTGCTCGCCTTTCTTTCGGTCTCGGTCTACAACACCTTCCAGTATCTCGCCCTGCAGTGGACCATGGCGATCAATGTCGGCGTGGTTGCTGCCTCGATGCCATTGATGGTCTTTCTCATGACCTGGATGCTGGGTCAGGAGCGTACCCGGGGAAAACAGAGACTGGGCGCAATCTTCGCCCTGCTCGGGGTGGTGATCATCATCTCGCGCGGCGATCTGCAGGTGTTGATGGGGCTTGAAGCCAACCCGGGCGATCTGTTGATGTTGGCGGCCGTGTTCAGCTTTGCGCTCTATTCCGTGTTGCTGAAACGCATGTCGCCGGATGTCGACAAGCTGGGCCTGTTGCTGGTTCTGATCTTTCTGGGCATTGCCGGCATCTTTCCCTTCTACCTGTGGGATATCCGCGATGGTGCGCGCTTGGAGCTGTACGGTACTACCGCATGGATACTTTGCTATGTGGGTATCTTCCCTTCCATTCTCTCCTACTTCTTCTGTAACAAGGCGGTCGCGCTGGGTGGCGCCAACCAGGCTGGCATGTACTGCAATCTGATCTCGGTCTACGCCAGCGTCCTGGCCGTTATTTTTCTCAATGAAAAGCTGAGCCTCTTCCATCTGCTGGGCATGGGAACCATCTTTATCGGGATTTTTCTCGCCACGGCCTTCCGGCCAAAAACCCTGCCAGGGTAGCTTGTTGCGGAGGTGCCGACGTCAGATTGAGTTCGACACCCAAGGCTTCGGCTTATCGGCAAATCCTTGAGGCCAACCGTGAAGTCATCAAGGGCCCTGATCTGATATACCCCGGGCAGAAAATTCGTATCCCCCTGGATTAGGCGCTAACCATCATCCTGGTCAAGACGTGGTTAGGGTTTTCTGCTGTGGAGAACCAGAACCGCGTTGCGACCGACTGGATGAAGCGGGTTCAAGTTGCCCGGTTGCCTGGCAGACAGGCCTCATCGGTGCAGGTATTGATCTCGATAGTGAGATGCGATAAGCGATGAAAGTCCTTGAGCAGATCCTTGTAATGTTCAGTTGCTTTAGGGCTGTGCGTCATCAGCGAGATTATCGCCGCGAAATGGTTGGCCCCTACCTTCCAGATGTGGATATCGCATACCCGGTTATCCGCATCGGTTTCAAGCGTCTCAACAACCGCCGCCTGGTACTTCTTTTCGATACTCGCGTCGAGCAGGATCGGACCGGTCTGTCTTACCAGTCCATAGGACCAACGGGTAATGATGATCGCACCCACTATACCCATCATCGGATCGAGCCAGTTCCAGCCAAAATATTTGCCTGAAAACAGGGCGACGATCGCCAGTACCGAAGTCAGGGCATCAGCCAGAACATGCATGTAGGCGGCGCGCAGGTTGTGATCCTGATGATGGTGGTGATGTGCGTCATCATCGCTGTCTGCGTGCGGCTGGTGATGCTCATCCTTTAGCAGCAGCGCGCTGATGAGATTGATCAGCAGTCCGAGAATCGCCACGGCAATCGCCTCGTTGAACTGAATCGCTTGTGGTTCGATAAAGCGATACAGCGACTCAAGCATCATCATCAATGCCACCACAGCCAGGGCAACCGCGCTGGCAAAACCCCCGAGCACGCTCACCTTGCCTGTGCCGAAGGCATAGGCTGGATTATCGACATTGCGGCGCGCGAAGCGGTAGGCGGAAATCGTGATCATGAATGCGGCGACATGGGTGCCCATGTGCCAACCATCGGCCAGCAGCGCCATAGACCCGTAAACCGAACCGGCAATGATCTCAACCACCATGGTGACGGCCGTGAGAATCAGCACATAGAGCGTTCGTCGTTCACCCTTTTCATTGACGGCTGAAAAGTTGTGCTGGTGCTGCCAGTTTTCCAGTGAGTGTGATTTCATCGCATGGTCCGGATTGATCTGTGCGGTCAATGTTACACCCTGAAGCCGCGCACTAACCGCTGCAGTTTTTGACGTTTTTCCGGGGCATCGACACGGCCATAGCGCAAGGCGATATAGAGCCGGGTGATCTGGTCGGTTTGTTGTTGCAGATCGGGCCTTGCCTGGTTGACGCGTAGGGCAAAGTCTCTGGGGCCTTCCGCTGGCTGGCGTACTATCCCACGCCTGGCCAATTTCCTGCAGAAGCGCAGATAGGCGGCCTTGATCGGGTCGATCTTCTCCTGGCCATTACGCCATAGATAGATGCCAATCCCAAGCATCACCAGGGTGGTGAAAACCACCATGCCAATGGCCAGATAACGACCCTTGAGAAAGCCCATACCTAGCAGTTGCATCAGCTGGGATTGCCGGTCATGGGTGTAGCCGAGTACCCAGCGATGCCAGCCGGTGTTGAGCGCATCCGCGCCCCAGCGCAGTTGCCGGGCGATGCTTTTGATGAAATCCGACTCCTGAAGATTAAAATCGATCGGAGTTCCGATGGTGTCGCCGGTCAGGTCGAAATCGAAGGTGCGCTCGATACGCTCCGGCGCCACGGCCGCAGTTGGATCAACCCGCACCCAGCCCTGCCCCTCCAGCCACACCTCGGTCCAGGCGTGGGCATCGGACTGGCGTACAATCAGATAATCACCCATCGGGTTGACCTCGCCCCCCTGATAGCCGGTTACCACCCGCGCCGGGATGCCGGCAATGCGCATCAGCAGCGTGAAACTGGTGGCGTAGTGCTCACAGAAACCGCGGCGTGATTCGAACAGAAACTGATCGGCCGGGTTCTGTCCCAGCAGCGGCGGCAACAGTGTGTAATAGAAAGGTTGCTGGCGAAAATAGGCGAGCGCCTGGTCAACAATGCCCGCCGTATTCGAACTCTGTTTTTTCCAGTCCGCGACCAGCTGTTGCATGCGTGGGGTGATGTTGTCCGGCAGCGCCAGCCCGCGAATCCACTCATCGTCGGCGATCTCGCCGGTGTTGTAGACGGGACGCGAACTGATCTGATAGCTGATGCGCTGGGTGATGGGGTCGTCGCGAACCAGCTCGAACTCCGGGGTGACGCGTGTCCTGGGTGGCAGACGATCCGGCAGATCCAGGGCAAACAACCATTTCTGATTGGTCGGTTCGAGAATCACGCTGTAGTTGATCTGCTGCTCGCCGATGCTGAGACTCAGCGCGCGCGGTTGCAACTCCGCCCCCAGATCCCACTCCACGCCGTCGCTGTCCCAGAACACCGGGCCCCGCCAGTAGCGCTGTTGCGGCGGGGGAATCGGATCCTGGAAATGGGCACGAAAGGCCACCTCTTTCGACTGGGACAACTGGCTGATGCTGCCCGGGCGAATCTTGTCGCTCAGCCCGGTCACCCCACTCTGTTCGCCCAGGCCGAGATTCCATAGCGGGCCGGATAACCGCGGGAAAAAGAGGAACAGGATGATCATCACCGGGATGGCCTGACCCAGCAGGCTGAAGGATTGCCAGAGAGGTGAGAGCAGCGACCGCGAGGGGGAGTGGCGGCTGGTCTCGACCAGAATCGCGGTGAGCGCCAGCACCACCAGCAGGGCATAGCCCGCCAGCAGCATATCCTGGCGATAGAGAAACTGGGTGATCAGGGTGAAGTAGCCGAGGAACACCGCCACATAGAGATCCCGCCGGCGTCTCACCTCGAGCAGTTTCAACCCGAGCATCGACACCAGCAGCGCCACGGCGGCGCTGCGAAACAGGGGAATCGGGTATTGGATGAAAAGATTGACCAGTCCGATCAGCATCAGCAGAAAGACCAGCCAGCGGCCGGGAAAGGGATTTTTCTGGCGGTTGAGGACCAGGCGGAGCGCCACGGTTGCGGCGAAAAACAGCCCGATCCAGATGCTCAGGTTGAAAAAGTGCGGGGCCACCGCCAGAAACAGCACGATCGCCAGGGCATTCAGCTCACGCCGGCTGAGATGCAGTTGCAGACCACCGATCATCCCTTCACCCCGTAAAGCGCCAGGGCCTGCAGACACTGATGACGGTGTTGCTGACCACGACCAGGCGGGATCTCGATGCCGGGCAGACGCAGGCCATACTCCTGCTGTGCGTCACAGGCATCGAGCACACCACGGCAGAGGCGGCTCAGTTTCGCTTCGCTATTCAGCCCGGTCAGGGAATCCCAGTCGAGCCAGCGCTTCTCGGAGCGGTCGCCGCCGAACTGTTTGGTTTGCAGACCCTGCTCCCGGGCCAGCGCCTTCCAGTTGATATGCTTGGGTGAATCCCCCTCGCGATAGAGGCGGATACCGACAAAATCGTCCACGCCGACCCCCTTGTCGCCCTGCTGGCTATGGGAGTAGTCGGGGGCGTCGGCAGCGGGCATTTTTGGGCCGGGCTGCGGATAGATCAGGCAGTCGGCATCCAGCTCGACATAACACCAGGCGCGCAACAGCCCAAGGGGGTAACGGCTGGAGACGCTGAAGCGCCCGAGCTTGAGCAGGCCACGGCTGGCCGAGGGTTCGCTGAGATGCAGGGCTGTGGTGCTGTTGGCCTCAAGGTCGCTCTCGCTCGCTTCAACACCGGGCATCTCCAGGCGAATCCCCGGGCGCGGGTGGCTGCTGCTGTTGCGCAGGCGGATTTCGAAAAGGGCGTCCTGCCCGGCGAACACCGGCTCGGATCTCCCCGGGATCAGCTCCAGCCCGAGCAGATTGCGCCAGGTATGCAGTATCGCCACCAGGCCCAGGGAAGCGAGCAGGAAGGTGAGCATGAAGCCCAGGTTATTGGCGTAGTTCATGGACCCGGCCAGCAACAGCAGTATCAGTAGACCGTACACCAGGCCCGGCCCGGTGGGAAAGATATAGATCTTGCGCGCGCCGATAGTGGTGCCGGCCGATTGCCCTTGGGAACGGGCCAGACGCAGAAAACGTTCTGGAGGACGAAGCTTCACCGGTGCTGTTCCCTCAGGGGATGGGTACCGCGCTGAGCAGGAAGTGGGCGAGATTCTCCCCCTCGTCCACGGCGGTATCTTCCGAGCTATGCAGCCGGTGGCTGACGGTTGCCGGCAGTACCGCCTGGACATCCTCAGGCAACACCTGGAAACGGCCATCCAGCAGCGCCCAGGCCTTGGCGTTGCGCAGCAGTGCCAGTCCGGCACGCGGCGAGAGACCGTGGTTGAAGCGCGGATTGCTGCGGCTGAAGCTGAGCAGCATCTGGCAGTAGTCGAGCAGGGCGTCCGCGACATGCACCTGGTCCACCTGTTTCTGCAACGCCTGCAGCTGGACCGGCGTGATGCAGGGCTCCATCTCGTCGAGCAGTTCGCGTGGGTCCCGTCCGGCCAGCAACGCCCGTTCCGAGCGTGCGTCCGGATAGCCCAGGCTGATGCGCATCAGAAAACGGTCGAGCTGGGATTCCGGCAGGGGAAAGGTGCCGATCTGGTGGGCTGGGTTCTGGGTGGCGATGACAAAAAACGGCTCTGGCAGCTTGCGGGTCTCTCCCTCGGCGGTGACCTGTTTCTCCTCCATCGCCTCGAGCAGGGCGCTCTGGGCCTTGGGCGTGGCGCGGTTGATCTCGTCGGCGAGGAGCAACTGGGTAAATATCGGGCCGGGGTGAAAGTGGAACCTGCCCTCCTCCCGCTGGTAGACCGAGACGCCGATGATATCCGCGGGCAGCAGATCGCTGGTGAACTGGATACGCTT
The DNA here is from genome assembly GCA_002869585.1 of Sedimenticola sp. Lineage (GTDB taxonomy): Bacteria > Pseudomonadota > Gammaproteobacteria > Chromatiales > Chromatiaceae > BM503. Next base: position 109,940 of record PKUO01000003.1, on the reverse strand, counting down.
GTAATCCAGACCCAGCAGGCGCGCCAGTAGATGGGCCAGGGTGGTCTTGCCCACTCCCGGTACATCTTCGATCAGCAGATGCCCCCGGGCCAGCAGGCAGGTGATGGCCAGCCTGATCACCGGCTGCTTGCCGAGAATGATTGTTCCGGCCTGTTCGATCAACCGCTCCAGTGCGTTGTCCATTACTGCTCCATTGATTCAAGTCTGGGTATTTGTTATCGCTTGCGAATTGTGGGCCTTGTCACTGGAGCTGTAAACAGGAGTGAGCGGTTACTCCGCCAGGAGAGCCTTGATTGCGGTTTCGATGGCTTGGGCCTGACCTGTGTTGGCGTGGGTTTCGCCGATAAAGCTGTAGCGCAGGCGTCCCTGTTTGTCGATCAGGTAATAGCTTGGCCAGTATTGATTACCCAGCGCCTTCCAGTAGGCAAAGTCGTTGTCCAGCATGATCGGGTGCTCCAGCCCGAACTCGGCAACCTTGGCGCGTACCTTGTCCAGGTCGCGTTCATGTTCGAATTCGGGACTGTGGACGCCAATGACCTGGAAATCGGTCTCTTCGAATTGTCTTTCGACCCCTTTCAGCCAGGGGAAGGAGCGGTAGCAGTTCCAGCAGTCAAAGGTCCAGAAATCCACCAGCAGAACCTTGCCCGCCAGTCCGGCCATCGTCAACGGGCTGCTGTTGATCCACCCATCGGCAGCGCGTTGCGGAAAGTCAGGGGCTGGTTTGGTATCCAGGTGTTTCGCGGATACCTGGCCGCTGAACAGCAGCAGCATGGCCAGGATTACCAGGAGAGTGGCAACAGAGAGTCGCCGGGTATGGGTCAGGGGTGTCATGACATGCTTCTCCGGTTCGTGGGCAAGAGCTGCAACCCGATTAACAGGGGGTTATCAGTTTCTGACCCCGTTCCGCCGAAAAAGGTTTCCCGATAACGAAGACTACTCCACCTTGATGTAGGCAAACCCCTCATGCTGTAATTCGGCCACCCGCACCACGCCGGAGGGCACCGAGGTCACACCTGGATAGAGCTTCGCCTTGTCCAGACCGATCTGCGAACGGGTGATATCGCACAGCTCCAGTTTGACGTTCTTCACATCGTGCAGGCTCATCAACCGTCCCTTCAGGTTGGCGCGTCGCTCGGCCAGATCGGCATCCTCCTCGAACGGGGTCTTGGTCAGCTTGTCATCGGTGACGTAGCGTATGCCGTGGGCGACGAAAACGATGCGTATATCGTAGTCGAGCATCTCGTTCTCGTAATGGGTGAGCATGTTGTTGATACTGGTCAGCATGGCACTGAATCGGCGCGGATCGGCAAAATCGGCATGGTAGACCACCTTGTGCGCGCCATCGTTGTCATCGCTGGCATTGGCCTGGGAGATAAAAGCTGAGATCAGCAGCAGAACGGCTAGCAAAAACGGGGTGATGGTGTTTTGGCGCATGGCTCCTCCAGTCTGTTTTTCAGTCAAAAACGCGTTTACCAGACCTTGCGCCTTTCTCGATTCAGGGGCAATGGAGGTTTTCCTGAATGGCACCGGCAATAACCTTTAGAAGATCTTCTATTTATCGGTGGTTCCTGAGGTACAATGCGCCTCCTGGGCTATAGTTAGGCCTTGTTAGCAGACAGATTCTTAAGAACCATGTTTCATACAGAGCGTTACGATGTCATCGTTGTGGGCGGCGGGCATGCCGGAACCGAGGCGGCAATGGCCGCTGCGCGCATGGGCGCCAAGACCCTGTTGCTGACCCACAATATCGAGACCCTGGGCCAGATGAGCTGTAATCCGGCGATCGGGGGTATCGGCAAGGGCCATCTGGTGAAAGAGGTGGATGCCCTGGGCGGCCTGATGGCGCTGGCCACCGACAAGGGTGGTATTCAGTTTCGCATCCTCAACTCCCGTAAAGGCCCCGCTGTGCGCGCCACCCGCGCCCAGGCCGACCGGATTCTGTACAAGGCGGCGGTACGCCATGCGCTGGAGAATCAGCACAACCTCGACCTGTTTCAGCAGGCGGTGGATGACCTGATCGTGGAACAGGACCGGGTCACTGGCGTGGTCACCCAGATGGGCCTGAAGTTTCACGCCCGTAGCGTGGTGCTCACCACTGGGACCTTTCTCGGCGGGCGAATTCATATCGGTCTCAATAATTACGAAGGGGGCCGCGCCGGCGATCCGCCCGCCAACGCCCTGTCACGGCGACTGCGTGAACTGCCTTTCCATGTCGACCGGCTGAAGACCGGCACCCCGCCGCGCATCGACAGCCGCTCCATCAACTATTCGCAACTGCAGGCGCAGCCGGGTGATGATCCGGTGCCGGTGTTTTCCTTTATCGGTTCTATCGATGATCATCCGCAACAGGTGAACTGCCACATCACCCATACCAACCTGCGCACTCATGAGATCATTCGTGGCGGCATGTCGCGCTCGCCGATGTACACCGGGGTCATCGAGGGCGTGGGGCCGCGCTACTGCCCCTCGATTGAGGACAAGGTGGTGCGCTTCGCCGACAAGGCTTCCCACCAGATATTTATCGAGCCGGAGGGGCTGACCACCAACGAGGTCTACCCGAACGGCATCTCCACCTCCCTGCCCTTCGATGTGCAGTACGCCCTGGTGCAGTCGATGCAAGGCCTCGAACAGGCGCGCATCACCCGCCCGGGCTATGCCATCGAGTATGACTTTTTCGATCCCCGCGATCTCAAGCCCAGCCTGGAGACCAGGTTTATCAGTGGTCTGTACTTTGCCGGCCAGATCAACGGCACCACCGGTTACGAAGAGGCGGCGGCCCAGGGGTTGCTGGCCGGGCTGAATGCGGTATTGCAGGTGCGTGAACAGGAGGCCTGGTGCCCGCGCCGGGACGAGGCCTATCTCGGCGTGCTGGTGGATGACCTGATCACCACCGGCACCAAAGAGCCTTACCGTATGTTTACGAGTCGTGCTGAATTCCGTCTGCTGCTGCGCGAGGACAACGCCGATCTGCGTCTCACCGAGCAGGGCCGCAGGCTCGGGCTGGTGACCGATCACCGCTGGCAGTTGTTCGAGACCAAGCGCGAGGCGATCGAGCAGGAACGCCAGCGCTTGCGTGATCTGTGGATACACCCGAATACCGAGGCAGGCGCCAGCGCCGCATCTGATCTGAGTACCTCGATTTCGCGCGAGATCCGCATGCTGGATCTGCTGGCACGCCCCGAGGTGAGCTATGCGTCCTTGCAGGCACTACCCAATTTCGGCACCGGGGTGGAAGACCCGAAAGTGGCGGAGCAGCTGGAGATACAGGCCAAGTACGCCGGTTATATCGATCGTCAGAAGGGTGAAATCGAGCGCCAGCGCGCCAATGAGTCGGTCAAGCTCCCGGACAGCTTCGAGTATGACAAGGTGCGGGGTCTCTCATCCGAGGTGCGGGAAAAGCTGATCAAGAGCCGTCCGGCCACCATCGGCCAGGCGGGGCGTATTCCCGGCATGACCCCGGCGGCTATCTCGCTGTTGCTGATTCATCTGAAACGTAAATCGGCCTGATGCAGACGGAAGCCCCTATACCGCTGTGGAAAGAACAGCTTGCCGACGGGCTGGATGCGATGGGCATAGCCCTGTCGGATAAACAGCAGCAGAAGGCGCTGGACTATCTGGCCCTGCTGCTGAAATGGAACAAGGCATTCAATCTCACCGCCATTCGTGATCCGCAGCAGATGGTGGAGCGTCAATTGCTGGACAGCTACTCCATTCTTGGGCTGATCAAGGGTAAAACGGTCTTGGATGTCGGCACCGGCCCGGGGCTGCCCGGCATACCCCTGGCCATCGCCCTGCCGGATGTCCGGTTCACCCTGCTCGATTCCAATGGCAAGAAAACGCGCTTCGTCCAGCAGTCGGTGCATGAACTGGGGTTGGCGAATGTGGAGGTGGTGCGCGGCCGGGTCGAGGAGTTCAGGCCGGAGTATCCCTTCGATACCGTCACCGCCAGGGCGTTTGCGCCACTCCCCAGGATGGAACAACTGACCGCCCGTCTGATTGCCGATGGGGGTCAGTTGTTGGCAATGAAAGGGACAGTGCCTGAGGATGAGATCCGCGCGGTCGAACAGTCGGGTTATGCAATCCAGGTTGAAAAGCTGTATGTTCCCGAGACAGACGGCCAGCGCCACGCGATTCGGCTTCAGCGTCTGTAACCAAGAAGACAGAGAGAGGAGAGGCAGATGACAAACTATCAGGGCAGTTGCCATTGCGGCGCGGTACGTTTCTCGCTGGAGTGTGAGCCGATCGAAAAGGGGCTGCGTTGTAACTGCTCCATCTGCTCGCGCAAGGGGGCGATGATGTCGCCGGAGATGATCCCGGAAGCGAATCTGAATATCGATGCTGATGAAGGTGCGCTGGGGCTTTACCAGTTTGGGGCGAAAACCGCCCGGCACTTCTTCTGCAAAAACTGTGGCATCTACACCTTCCATGAAACGGCGCGTAAGGCGGGTCACTACCGGGTCAATCTCGGTTGTGTCGACGGCATAGATCCTCTGGCTCTGGAAGCAGATCTGTTCGACGGTCTGCATCTGCTGTAATTTGCCGATGTGTGTTGCCATCTATCTTGCCTTGACCCTGCTGGCGCTGATCTACAGTGATTCGGTGATTGAATCATTGGCCCTTTCCGCCCAGTCCGAGGGAGAGCTGGAAATCGTCCTGGCCCTCGGCTGGGAGATTGTACCGGCGTTATGGCCGCTGTTTGCACTGGCGATGGTGCTATCCAGTGCCGTGACACTGTTCATTGTGCGAAGGCTGCGCGCCAGGGAATAGGAATAGCCGGATATCATGAAGCCCGATTCGGCAACGGCGATGCGTAACCTGATCGCACAGGTGCGATCGACCATCCCCTTTGGCATGCCCGAGGCGCAGATGTGCCTGGATGGTTGCCAGGGGTGTTCGAGGAAGCTGCTGGAGTTCCTGGAATCCGAGCTGGACAGCTGGGAGCGGCGCCTCGATGATGGTGAGATACCCGATTTCGGTGATCTCAATGCACTGGTGAAAACCAGTAAAAAGATCTATACCGTGCTGAACAATAATGGCCTGGTGAATGATGAATGATGAACAGCAGAGAGTGGCGGATTTGACCTCCACACCCGCGATGCAGATCTGGGTGGATGCAGACGCCTGCCCGAAGGTGATCAAGGAGACCCTGTTCAGGGCGGTGCAGCGGGTCGGCATCCACATTACGCTGGTCGCCAATCAGTCGTTGCAAACCCCGCCCTCGCCCTATATCCACAGCCTCAGGGTAGCCGCCGGTTTCGATGTGGCGGACAATGAAATCGTCAAGCGCGTATCACCCGGTGATCTGGTGATCACCAGCGATATTCCCCTGGCGGCGGAGGTGATCGAAAAAGGTGGACAGGCGCTCAACCCGCGGGGTGAACTCTATTCTGCAGACTCTATCAGGGGCAAGCTGACCATGCGTGATTTTATGGATACCATGCGGGCGAGCGGTATCAATACCGGAGGTCCCCCCTCGTTGAGCCAGGGCGAGCGCCAGGCCTTTGCCAATCACCTCGATCGGATACTGGCCCGCTGCCAGCGCGGGTAATGTCTCATGGGCCTGATTCGCGATAATGTTTATGCTTGGTTACTGTTGTTGGTGATCGCGGTGCCGCTGACCTATTTCTTCCCCTTGCCCGGTATCGCGCTGACCTTCAGCGCCTTTCTCCTGTTCGTGCTGGGGTGGATCGGGAAAATCAAGGCAAAGCGCTAATCCTGTCTCACCCTTCCATTGAGTGCCGCTGCTATCATTGATGCATGCGAACTCTGTTTTATGTTTTGATGGCCTTAAACACCAAACCCGAATTGCCACCACTTTTCGTCACAAGGACTAAAGAGATGAACACCACTAAATATCTTTTGCTTGGTATGGGATTGCTCGCCTGTACTGGATCAGTGCACGCCGAGGATATCAATATGAACCCGGGCATGTGGACCTGGACATCACAGATGGAGATGCCGGGGATGGCGTTTCAGATGCCGGCCACCACTTATACGGAGTGCATCACCCGGGAGAACATGGTGCCGACCAACCGCAATCCAACCGAAGAGTGCGAAGTGCACGATATAAAGATGACGGCTGACAATGTCAGCTGGCGCATCACCTGCAACACACCGGCGGGTGTATCAACCGGCCAGGGCAGGATGAACTATTCCGGGAATACCGCCCGAGGCGATATGCAGTTTACGTCGCAGGGCATGCAGATGCAGATGAAACTGACCGGCCAACGCAAGGGCCCCTGCAAGTAGCCATTGGATATGGGATCACAGACTGGCGGACGGTCTGTGTCTCCCTCCAGCCGATCAGCGGCTGTCATTCAATCTGTTCCACATCCTTGCGTAACTGCTCCAGCTTTCTTAGAACCACCTTTTCAAGATGGTCGATGTCATTGAGTATCCGCTGTCTGACGTCATGGACACTCTGGTCGTGCTTGACGATCTGATCCAGTTCCGCGACCGCATGCAACATGGTGGGTGAGATTTCGCTCACCTCCTTGTATTTATGCTTGCCACTATCCACCAGGACCATCTTCTTGGATCGTCCATGCCGGAATTTGGTGCTGTGGGCGAACAGATCCCCCCGTTTCCGCCTGAAGTAGATCTTGAGAATATCTTCATCACCCTCCTGGCGAAGGGTGTATTTCTCAATATCTTCGAAGTCGGTGATTCCCATATCCTTCAGTGTTTCGTACATAGTCAGTATTCCAGAATCTTCTAGCTGATGAATAAAATGGCGCAACTTGGGATCTAGTATGGCACAGGATAGATTTTAATTTTTAGCGCTACAGCGAATGCCCTGTTTAATGTTAGTGTAGCCGTTAATATACGGATCATTTGTTCGGTGTTGGCTGCAGGGGGAAGGGGCTATGCTTGGAGGAAAATGCTGGAGTTGTGGCGCGGAGCTGGCCAATCACGATTATGGCCGGGAAAGCAACTGCCTGAGCTGTAACAAACCCACCCGATCCTGCAAGAACTGCCGATGGTATGCCCCGGGTCGAACCAATGATTGTCTGGAGCCGGTTGCCGAGCCGGTGAAGGAGAAGGAGCGCGCCAATTACTGTGAGTTTTTCGAGCCGACGGAGGATGTCCAGGATCGCGCCGGCAACAGTGTCGATGATGCCCTGAAGGCGGCTGAAGCGCTGTTCAAGCTCTGATTCTCACTCCTGGGATAGTCCAGAGGGTTACCTAATCACCATCTGTTCTGATATTCTCAGCAGTTCCCTTCCATTCCGGCGCCATGAAAATGCCTGAATTGGACTATTCATCAAATACCGGACTTACCCATGGGCCAGATTGTTTGCGTTGCTAATCAAAAGGGTGGGGTTGGAAAGACCACCACGGCGGTGAATCTCTCCGCCGCACTGGCCGCGCTCAAGCGCAAGGTGCTGCTGGTGGATATCGATCCCCAGGGCAACGCAACCATGGGCTGCGGTGTTGACAAGCACAGCCTGGAAAACTCCAGTTGTGATGTGCTGCTGGGCGATGCGCAATTTGCCGATGTGGTGATGAAGACCCCCGAGGCGGGCTTCGATGTGCTCCCCGCCAATTCCGACCTCACCGCTGCCGAAGTGGGCCTGATGAACGCCACGCTCAAGGAGAAACGTCTGAGTCTGGCCCTGGCCGGGGCGAAAGAGCGCTACGATTTCATTGTCATCGACTGCCCGCCCTCGCTGAACATGCTGACCCTGAATGCGCTGGTTGCCGCCGATAGCGTACTGATCCCGCTGCAGTGCGAGTACTATGCCCTCGAGGGACTTTCCGCCCTGGTCAGCACCATCAAGCAGATCCAGTCCAGCCGCAATGCCCGGCTGCGCATTGAAGGCATAGTCCGCACCATGCATGATCCCCGCAACAACCTGGCCAACGAGGTGTCGGCGCAACTGATCAAGCATTTCAACGACCAGGTTTTCCGCACCATCATTCCTCGCAACGTCCGGGTTGCCGAGGCGCCGAGCCATGGATTACCGGTTTTGCTGTATGATAAATCCTCGCGCGGCGCAGTCTCCTACATGGCCCTGGCCAGTGAGTTTCTGAGACGCATTGAGCGGGCCAGTGTCTTGCAGGTTCCAGCGTAGTGCTCAGTGTCGAACCGTCGTGACCCCATTAAACTGAATCGGTAACTAGATATGGCAGCAAAAAAACGTGGCCTTGGACGCGGTCTGGATGCCCTCCTTGGTGGGGGCGATAAGGAGCAGGAGCAGACGGCGGGGCACTCTGCCGGCCCGAGCGATAGTAGCTCACTGTCGAAACTCCCCGTGGATCTGATCCAGCGCGGCCGTTTTCAACCGCGCCGCGATTTCAATCCGGACAGCCTGCAGGAACTGGCCGATTCGATCGCCTCGCAAGGCGTTGTCCAGCCAATCATCGTCCGACCGATCGATGACAAGCGCTACGAGATCATCGCCGGCGAGCGCCGCTGGCGGGCCGCGCAACAGGCCGGACTGGATGAGATTCCGGTAGTGATCCGGGATGTCCCTGATCAGACCGCCATGGCGATGGGGCTGATCGAGAATATCCAGCGCGACGATCTCAATCCCCTGGAAGAGGCAACGGCTCTACACCGTCTGTTGAACGAATTCGAACTGACCCATCAGCAGATTGCCCAGGCCGTGGGCAAGTCACGCACCACCGTGACCAATCTGCTGCGGCTGCTCGATCTCAATGAAGAGGTGAAAAAATTCATTGAAGAGCGCCGCCTGGAAATGGGTCATGCGCGTGCCCTGCTGGGCCTGAAAGATGACGTCCAGAGCAAGGCGGCCAGACAGGTGGTGGCCCTGGGCCTGTCGGTACGCGAAACCGAAAAGCTGGTCCGGCGCCTGCAGGGGATCGAGCCGGTATCCGCAACCGAGACCAAGGTGGAGCCGAAAGCGGATCCGAACGTGGTGCGCCTGGAATCCGATCTGACCGATAAACTGGGGGCGCAGGTAAAAATCCAGCAGGGATCGGGCGGTAAAGGTAAGTTGGTAATCAGCTATAATAGTCTGGATGAGCTGGATGGGATTCTTGATCATATCCAGTAACGACGGGTGATTTTCTGAGTGTGGGCAGACCACAACCGTTCAGTCAGTATTATTGATCGAGTTTGCCCAGCTCATAAGAAATTTTATTAGCCTATCGTTTGACCTTATATTTGGGAACCCTTATACTTCGCGCCTCTAAGATGGTCTGGCTTTGGGGATTCCGGTAGCGATGTCGATACATCTGGCGGAAAAAGGCCAAGCCTATCGTATAGTTTTGATGCAATTGGCCGTGGCGTTGATTGCTGGGTTGATTTTGCTGGTTTTTGGCTGGTCGCAGGCCTACTCCGGCTTCATTGGTGGCGTAATTGCCGCTCTGGCCAACGGTGTTTTTGCCTACAGAGTTTTCGCGCATTATCAGGCGCAGGAGCCGGGGAAATTGCTGGCTCGGTTTTACGGTGGGGAGCTTCTGAAGCTTGTCGTTACCGGTTTGTTGTTTGCGGCTGCGGTACTCTGGCTGGATGCCTTGAGTATGGGCGCCCTGCTCGGCACTTATCTGCTGGTTGCAATGATGCCGATGTTTATTTCACATTTTTTCATTTAACGACGTCTTGGTTGTAAGAATAAAATGGCTGGCGATACCCTGACTTCTAGCGAATATATCAAGCACCATTTGACAAACCTCACCTTTGGTCAGCACCCGGACGGTAGCTGGGGCGTTGCCCATAGTGCCGCTGAAGCCAAGGAGATGGGTTTCTGGGCCGTCCATCTGGATACCATGTTCTGGTCGATCCTGCTCGGGGTCGCCTTCCTGTATATGTTCAAAAAAGCAGCGGATCAGGTCACGTCCGGTGTCCCTGGCATGCTGCAGAACTTCTGCGAGTGGATTGTCGAGTTTATCGATAGCAGTGTTCGCGGCTCCTTCACCGCCAAGAACAATATGGTGGCGCCGCTTGCTTTGACCATATTTGTCTGGATATTCCTGCAGAACCTGATGGATCTGGTGCCGGTGGATCTGATCCCGCTGGTCTCCGGCTGGCTCGGCATCCACTTCATGAAGGTTGTGCCCTCGACCGATCCCAACGCCACCTTCGGTATGGCGATCGGCGTTTTCATGCTGGTGATTTTCTACAGTATCAAGATGAAGGGTGTCGGAGGCTTTGCCGCAGAACTCACCCTGCAGCCCTTCTCTTCCAGTAACGCGGTAGTCAATACCCTGTTCATACCGATTAATTTTGTGCTCGAATTTGTCAGCCTGATCGCCAAGCCGATCTCACTGGCGCTGCGTCTGTTCGGAAACATGTATGCCGGCGAGATGATCTTCATCCTCATCGCCATCATGTATAACGCGGGTATTGTCCTGGGCCTGTTCGGCGGTGTACTGCAACTGGGCTGGGCAATATTTCATATTCTGATTATTACGTTGCAAGCGTTCATCTTCATGACGCTGACCATCGTCTATCTGGATATGGCTCATCACGAGCACTGATTTTTTTAACCTTAGTATTTTTACTATCCAACCTCACCAAAACGGGAGACCAAAATGGAACAAGCACTGCTGTACATTGCTGGCGCAATCATGATGGGTCTGGGTGCCCTTGGTGCCGCTGTCGGTATCGGTGTTTTGGGTGGACGCTTTCTTGAAGGTGCCGCTCGTCAGCCAGAACTCATTCCTATGCTACGTACCCAGTTCTTCATCGTAATGGGTCTGGTAGATGCCGTACCTATGATTGCTGTAGGTCTGGCCATGTACGTTCTGTTTGCTGTTGCAGGTTAATGTTAATCAACAACCGCAAACTGACTTTCATCTCGTCTAGAAGCGAGGTATTTCCGGGATGAACATCAATCTGACACTTATAGGTCAGCTGATCTCCTTCATGGTATTCGTGTGGTTAACAATGAAATATGTGTGGACACCCATCATGGGCGCGCTGGATACCCGGCGTAAAGAGATCGCCGATGGCCTGGCCGCTGCGGAACGTGGACTACACGAGAAAGAGCTGGCAAAAGAACACGCAAAAGATGTGCTGCATGCGGCTAAAGCCCAGGCGGGCGAGATAGTTGCACAGGCACAGAAACGTGCTTCCGAGATTGTCGACGAAGCTAAAGTCAATGCCCGCACTGAAGGGGAGCGTTTGGTTACTGCTGCCCAGGCTGAGATCGAGCAGGAGGTCAACCGTGCTCGTGAGCAGCTGCGTGAAAAGGTGGGTGAGCTGGCGCTATCCGGTGCAGAAAAGATCCTCCGCAAGGAGATCAATGCTGCCGCACATAAGGATATCGTTGAAGCTTTGGCGAAACAGATCTAAGGCACTGTTATGGCAGGTGAAACGAGCACAATAGCCCGTCCTTATGCAGAGGCGATATTTGCCCGGGCGAAGGAGACAGAGAGTCTCGCCGCCTGGTCTGATGCCTTGTCATTTCTGACGTCAATGGTTGCAGATCCGCTCATGGGCAAGGCGATTGCCAACCCCAAGTTCGATCAGCAGACCCTGACCAATCTGGTGCTGGAAGTCAGTGGCGACCACCTGAATGCAGAGGGTCAAAACCTGGCGAAGCTGCTGGTGAAAAATGACAGGCTCTCCATTGCCGGAGAGATTGCCCGGATGTTCGAGGCACTCAAGGCCGAAGATCAGCGCATGCTCAATGTGCATGTTCGATCGGCCTTCGCCTTAAAGCCCGAACAGGAAAAGCAGATAGCCGAAGCGCTAAAGGCCAAGCTGGGACGCGATATCACCATTACCAGCGAACGGGATGCCGAGTTGATCGGAGGGGTCCATATTCGCGCAGGCGATATGGTGATTGACGCTTCAGTCAGCGGGCAACTGCAGCAACTGGCGCACGAATTAGGAATCTAAGCGAGAAGCCAACATGCAACTCAATCCATCAGAGATCAGCGAACTGATCAAAAGCAAGATCGAAAAGTTCGATCTTAAGACCGAAGCCCACAACGAAGGCACGATCATCAGCCTGACCGACGGCATCGCCCGTATTCACGGTCTGGAAGGCGCCATGTCCTACGAGATGCTGGAGTTTCCCGGCAACACCTACGGACTGGCCCTGAACCTGGAGCGCGACTCTGTGGGTGCGGTCGTACTGGGTGACTACACCCATCTTACGGAAGGCGATTCGGTCAAGTGTACCGGACGCGTTCTTGAGGTGCCGGTCGGCGAAGGCCTGCTGGGCCGGGTGGTCGACTCTCTGGGTAATCCAATGGATGGAAAAGGCCCGATTGAAGCGACAGCCACATCGCCCATCGAAAAGGTTGCTCCAGGCGTAATCGCACGTAAATCGGTAGATCAGCCGGTTCAGACCGGATTGAAAGCGATCGATGCCATGGTGCCGGTCGGCCGTGGCCAGCGCGAGCTGATCATCGGCGACCGCCAGACAGGTAAGTCTGCAATTGCGATCGACGCGATCATCAACCAGAAGGGCACGGGCATCAAGTGTATCTACGTTGCCATCGGCCAGAAAAACTCCACCATTGCACAGGTGGTGCGTAAACTGGAAGAGCACGACGCGATGGAACACACCATCGTCGTTGCTGCGCCTGCTGCTGAGTCTGCGGCGCTCCAGTTCATCGCCCCCTATGCCGGTTGCACCATGGGTGAGTATTTCCGCGATCGTGGTGAAGATGCGCTGATCATCTATGACGATCTAACCAAGCAGGCCTGGGCCTATCGCCAGGTATCTCTGCTGCTGCGTCGTCCGCCTGGTCGTGAGGCCTACCCCGGTGACGTTTTCTATCTGCATTCACGCCTTCTGGAGCGTGCGGCGCGTGTCAATGCCGACCACGTAGAGAAAATCACCAATGGTGAGATCAAGGGCAAGACAGGTTCATTGACTGCCCTGCCGATCATTGAAACCCAGGCTGGTGACGTATCAGCGTTCGTACCGACCAACGTGATTTCCATCACCGACGGCCAGATCTTCCTCGAGGCGGATCTGTTCAATGCCGGTATCCGTCCGGCCATCAACGCCGGTCTCTCGGTATCGCGTGTGGGTGGTGCGGCACAGACCAAAATCATCAAGAAACTGGGTGGTGGTGTGCGTCTGGCGCTTGCCCAGTATCGTGAGCTTGCTGCTTTTTCCCAGTTCGCTTCCGATCTGGACGAGGCGACACGCAAACAGCTGCAGCGTGGCGAGCGGGTAACCGAACTGATGAAGCAGAAGCAGTATACCCCGCTATCCATTGCTGATATGGCGGTGTCTCTGTTTGCAGCCAATGAAGGTTATCTGGACGACGTTCCCGCTAACAAGATTGTCGATTTCGAAGCGGCCGTGCATGGCTACATGAAGAGCAGTCAGAAGGCACTGGTTGACAAGATCAACGAGACTGCTGATTTCAATGAAGAGATCGCCAATGCACTGCATGATGCGCTCAAGGATTTCAAAGCGAACCATACCTGGTAAGCAAAGAATCCATTGGGACATCCATTTAGATAAGGGTTAATCATGGCAGGCGCAAAAGAAATTCGCACGAAGATCGCCAGCATCAAGAATACGCAGAAAATCACATCTGCGATGGAGATGGTGGCGGCTGCCAAGATGCGTAAGGCTCAGGACAGGATGCTGTCCACACGCCCCTATGCAGAGAAGATGAAGCGAGTGATTGGCCACCTGTATCACGCGCATCCGGAATATCGCCACAGCTTCATGGTTGAGCGTGAAGTGAAGCGTGTGGGCTATATTGTTGTCTCCTCCGATCGAGGCCTGTGTGGCGGCCTGAACAGCAACCTGTTCAGAAAGCTGGTCAAGGATATCAAGGGGCAGCAGGAAGCCGGTGTGCAGGTCCAGTTCTGTGTAATTGGCAACAAGGCCCTGGGCTTTTTCAAGCGTTTTGGCGGCAAGGTGATGGCGGAAGCCACGCATCTGGGTGATGCGGCTCACATTGAGGACCTGATCGGTCCGGTCAAGGTGATGCTCGACGCTTATGAGAACGGCGAGTTGGATCATATCAATATCGCCTACAACAGCTTCGTCAATACCATGACGCAAGAGCCGACAGTTGAACAATTGGTGCCGATTGCCGGTGAGTCGAATGAAGAGCTGAAGCATCACTGGGATTACATCTACGAGCCTGATTCCAAGGATGTTCTGAGCGGCTTGCTGACGCGTTACATCGAGTCCCTAGCCTACCAGGCCGTGGTAGAGAATGGGGCGTGTGAACAGTCTGCGCGAATGGTTGCGATGAAATCGGCGACAGACAATGCCGGTGATCTCATCGATGAACTGCAATTGGTATACAACAAGGCCCGCCAGGCAGCCATTACCCAGGAAATATCGGAAATCGTGGGTGGCGCCGCTGCGGTCTAGGCCCAGTTAGCAAAGAATTTAGTCTTTAAACGTTAGAAAGTCGTCAACGGCGACATGAGGAACCAGAAATGAGTTCGGGTAAAGTGGTCGAAATCATCGGTGCCGTGGTAGATGTTCAGTTCCCTATGGGCTCAATGCCGAAAGTCTATGACGCATTGAAAATAGAGGAAATCGGTTTAACTCTCGAAGTCCAGCAGCAGCTGGGTGACGGTGTCGCACGTACTATCGCCATGGGATCAACCGATGGCTTGAGGCGCGGAGTCGAGGTATCCAACACGGGTACGCCGATCAGTGTGCCGGTGGGTCAGGCAACTCTGGGCCGCATCATGGATGTACTGGGCAACCCCATCGACGATCTGGGCGATATCGCCACAGAGGAGCGTGCGCCTATTCATCGAATTGCGCCAAAACTGGAAGATCAGGCGACTACCACCGAGATTCTGGAAACCGGCATCAAGGTTATCGACCTGATCATGCCGATCGCCAAGGGTGGTAAGGTTGGACTGTTCGGCGGCGCCGGCGTGGGCAAGACGGTTACCCTGATGGAGCTGATCCGCAATATCGCGGTGGCGCACTCCGGTTTCTCGGTATTTGCCGGTGTGGGTGAGCGTACCCGTGAAGGTAACGACTTCTATCATGAGATGTCCGAGGGTGGCGTTCTCGACAAGGTCGCGCTGGTATACGGCCAGATGAACGAGCCGCCTGGCAACCGTCTGCGTGTGGCACTGACCGGTCTGACCATGGCGGAATTCTTCCGTGACGAGGGCCGTGACGTTCTGATGTTCGTCGACAATATCTACCGCTACACACTGGCGGGAACCGAGGTATCGGCACTGCTCGGGCGTATGCCCTCTGCGGTAGGTTATCAGCCGACACTGGCCGAGGAGATGGGTGTTCTGCAGGAACGTATCACCTCAACCAAGACCGGCTCTATCACATCATTCCAGGCGGTTTATGTACCAGCGGATGACTTGACCGACCCCTCGCCTGCTACCACATTCGCGCATCTGGATGCGACCCTGGTACTCTCCCGGCAGATTGCCGAGCTGGGTATCTATCCGGCGGTTGATCCGCTTGATTCAACGTCGCGAATTCTCGATCCGAACGTTGTCGGTGCAGAACACTATGACACCGCCCGTGCGGTTCAGGGTACCTTGCAGCGCTACAAAGAGTTGAAGGACATTATCGCCATTCTGGGTATGGACGAGCTGTCTGAAGAAGACAAGCTGGTTGTGGCCCGCGCCCGTAAGATTCAGCGTTTCCTGTCCCAGCCGTTCTTCGTTGCTGAGGTGTTTACCGGAACACCTGGAAAATACGTCACCCTGAAAGACACCATTGCCAGCTTCAAGTCGATTGTCGAAGGTGAATATGACCATCTTCCTGAGCAGGCTTTCTACATGGTGGGTGGCATTGAGGAAGCGGTTGAACGCGGTGCAGGTGACTAATCCCTTCGGGAGTTATAGAGTATGTCCATGAAAATCCATGTCGACATCGTAAGCGCAGAGGGCCAGATTCACTCCGGCCAGGCCGAAATGGTCTACGCACCCGCTGTCATGGGTGAGGTCGGTATCGCGCCAAGGCATACGCCGCTGGTTACCCACCTTAAACCCGGGGATGTCCGGGTTGATCCGGGCGACGGCAAGCCGATCGAGCACTACTTTGTCTCTGGCGGTATTCTCGAAGTTCAGCCCCATGTGGTGACTGTACTGGCGGATACAGCGGTGCGCGCCTCTGATCTTGATGAAGCCGCGGCCCTGGATGCGAAACGCCGGGCTGAGGATGCGCTCGCCGGTAAGCAGGCAGAGTTTGAATATGCCAAGGCCCAGGCCGAACTGGCCGAGGCAGTGGCCCAGCTGCGCGCGATTGAAAAACTGCGGAAGATTAAAAAGGGCTGATCGGACATCAGCCCGCCTCTGCATGAGAACCCCGCCACAGTGCGGGGTTTCTTGTTTCTGGCCGGGGGAAATCGACGGAGTCGGCAGTATGTCTTACACTGGGCGGTCAGACAGGCAGTGAGATTCTGAAAATAACAGACTGACCCGGTCACCATGAATCAAATACCCGTTTCGCTGGACAACAAAACAGGCCTATCCCGCCCTGCCATGCTACTGATCGTACTGGGTATGCTGGTGTTCGCCTGGCAGGTGGCGTTGCTTACGCGTGACCGGGCGATCCAGTTGCTCGAGGAGGAGAGCCGCCAGCAACTCAATCTGTATGTCGCCAGTCTCCAGGGACAGCTGGAAAAATACCGGTTCCTGCCCGAGCTGCTCGCCACCAATACCCGCCTGGTGCAGCTATTGAATAACCCCGCAGACCCTGAACGCATCGATGCCCTCAATCGTTATCTTGCAACGATCAATGACATTGCCGATGCCTCAGATACCTATCTCATGGACGCAGACGGCTTGACCATCGCCGCCTCCAACTGGCAGTCCGAACGCCCCTTTGTGGGCAGGAATTTTTCTTACCGGCCCTACTTCAAGGAGGCGATGAAGGGTAACCTCGGGCGCTATTTCGCGCTGGGGACAACATCCAACAAGCGTGGCTACTATTTTGCCTATCCGGTAAGGCATCAGGAACAGATACTTGGCGCGGTGGTGATGAAAATCACCATGAGCAACATCGATAGCAGCTGGAAGCGTCCGGACTCGGATTTCATTGTCACCGATCCGGACGGCGTTATCTTTATCACCACCAATCCCGACTGGCGCTTTAAAACCATTCGCCAGTTGCCCCCCGAGGTGCACCGGCGGATCATTGAGAGTAAGCGTTATCGAGATGCGCAATTGACGCCATTGGCGGCCAGGTTTGATAGCACCCTGTCGGACAAGCAGATCCTCCAGGTGTATGTCCCGAAACCGGTAAAATTTCTGGTCCTGGAGCAGGCCATGCCCGAGGCCGGCTGGAAGGTCCACATACTGGCCCGGATGAATGCCGTCTATATTCAGATGTGGCGCGCGGTATTGCTCTCCCTGGTGTTGTTCGGTGTTGCCATACTGGTGCTGCTGATTCTGCATCAGCGCCGCCGGCGACAGCTCGACCGGGTGCGTTTCGAGCAGCAGGTGAAGAAAAATCTCGAGGCGAACGAGTCGAAGATCCGGGCCATTCTGGAAAATACCCAGGCCGGTCTGTTACAGATGAATATGGCCGGCACCATTGAGCTGGCCAACAGCAAGGCCCATGAATTGTTTGGCTACAAAAACGGCGAGATGGATGGCGAATCCTTTCTCGCCTGTTTTCCGGATGAGAGTCAGCAGCAGATCAGGCGCATCTTCGCCTCTGATCACCCCCAGGTGTCAACTATAGAGACCCTGGCCAGACGCCAGAAGCAGGATGTCTTCCCGGTGGAGTTGTCGGTTGGCCTCCTGCGTCTCTCGGGTGAGGAGAAGCGTATCGCCACGGTGCATGACATCAGCTATCGGGTTGCACAGGAAGAGGCCCTGCAGCATGCCCATGACCAGCTGGAAGCCCGGGTCGAGGCGCGTACCCGGGATCTGACCACCAGTAATATCCGCCTGAGCCAGGAGATCGACGAGCACCGCCAGACCGAGAAGGCATTGCGCGAGACCCAGGATCAGTTGATTCAGGCGGCAAAACTGGCGGCGCTCGGTCAGATGTCAACGGGTATCAGCCATGAGCTCAATCAACCCCTGGCGGCGATCCGCTCCTATGCCGATAATGCCCGGGCGCTGGTGGACAATAACCGTCTGGAGGATGCCTATTGGAATATGCAACAGATCTCCGAACTCACCGAGCGCATGGCGCAAATCAGCGCGCAATTGAAGGCGTTTGCCAGAAAGACCACGGGACAGCTGGTCAGGGTTTCGCTGACCGCCGCGGTCGATACCTCGGTACAGATCCTTGCGCCACGCATCAAAGAGAGCGGTGCAAGCATCGACATCGCCCTGCCCGGCACGGAGCTGTATGTCATGGCCGACATGGTGCAACTGGAGCAGGTGCTGGTCAATCTGATCGGCAATGCGATCCATGCGGTAGAGGGAGAGCAGATAAAGACCATCGAAGTCGCCGCCAGCGAGCGTGAGGGCCGGGTGATCACCCGCATACGTGACAGTGGGGCAGGCGTGGATCAGGAAAATTTCAGTCGCATCTTCGATCCCTTTTTTACCACCAAAGAGGAAGGTCGTGGGCTGGGCCTGGGGTTATCGATATCCCATCGGATTGTCGAGGGGATGAACGGCACACTCCAGGTCGATAATGATCCACGGGGTGGCGCTGTATTCACCCTTGAGCTGGACAGGGCCGAGACACCGGAAACCAGCGACGAATGACAGTAGAAGAGCCAGAACTATGAAACAGACGGTCTTTTTCATTGATGATGAAAAACATATTCGCATGGCCAATCAGCAGACGCTCGAACTGGCCGGTTTCAATGTTGAATGTTTCAGCAGTGCGGAAAAGGCGCTGCCGCTACTGACTTTTAACTGGCCGGGCGTGGTCGTCAGCGATATCAAGATGCCGGGCATGGATGGCCTGGCCTTCCTGGAAAAGGTGATGGCTATCGACAGCGATCTGCCGGTGATACTGGTGACCGGACATGGCGATATATCCATGGCGGTTAATGCCATCCGCGACGGCGCCTATGATTTTATCGAGAAACCCTTTGCCGCTGAGACCTTGATCGAAACCGTGCGCCGTGCCCTGGAAAAACGCTCCCTGACCCTGGAAAACAGGAATCTACGCCTGGAACTGGAGGCGCAGAGCGCACCCGGCCCACGCATTATCGGTAAAACACAGGCGATCCAGCGACTGCGGGCCACCATTGCCCAGATCGCCGATACCGGCGCCGATGTGCTGGTCCAGGGGGAAACCGGCACCGGAAAAGAGTTGGTGGCCCGTTCGCTACATGAGCACTCGCTGCGCCGTGACAAAAACTTTGTCGCGGTCAACTGCGGGGCGGTCCCGGAGAACCTGATCGAAAGCGAGCTCTTTGGTCACGAGTCCGGCGCCTTCACCGGTGCCCAGGGGCGGCGGATCGGCAAGTTTGAACATGCCAACGGCGGCACCCTGTTCCTCGATGAGATCGAGAGCATGCCCATGCCGGTTCAGGTGCGGCTGCTACGGGTACTCCAGGAGCGGCAGGTCGAGCGTCTCGGCTCCAATGAGTTGATTCCTCTGGATCTCCGGGTGGTTGCGGCAACCAAGGTCGATCTGAAACAGGCGGCACAGGAGGGCCACTTCCGAGAGGATCTCTATTACCGGCTGAATGTGGTGACCCTGGAGATACCCCCTCTGCGAGAGCGGCGGGAGGATATTCCGTTGCTGTTCCACCATTTTCTGCTGGTGGCGAATGCGCGCTACCAGATGGAGGGTCCGCCACCCAGCGCGGATCAGATCCGGACCCTGCTGGCCCACGCCTGGCCAGGGAATGTCAGGGAGTTGCGGAATGTCGCCGAGCGCTATGTACTACTCGGGCAGAGTTGCGGCTATGACCTTGAACAGCTGGTGCACGGTAATAGCGAGGGAGAGGTGGCGATCACCCTGCCGCAACAGATGGAGTGCTTCGAGAAAAGCGTGATCGAACAGGCGCTTGAAGCGCATAAAGGCAACATCAAAAATACCATGGAGTCACTGGGCGTGCCGCGCAAAACCCTTTACGACAAGATGCGCAAGTTCGGCCTGGACAAGCAAAACTATAAATAACCTTCTGCTACACTCAACTATTAAAGGCGGAGACAAGGGCGGAAACTGGCCGATATCCCACCCTCTATGAGATGCAAATAGGCGGAAATCCACCCATTTTGCCAGCCGGGCAATCTTGTGCCGAAGGCGAAAAAAATCATTGTAAACAAAGGAATACCCTTGATTTAAGGGAAATGACGGAGGATGGCCCGGCTATTGCTCTTGTAACTGAACATTCGGCGTTTGACCGGAATGTTTGCACAACATCAATAGTCTGGAGGATTTACATGCGTATTCGTCTACTCACCGCTGCCGCCCTGTCGGCCATGGTCATGGCTGGGGCTGCAGTTGCAGAACCGATTGTAATCAAATTCTCTCATGTAGTGGCAGAGAACACCCCGAAAGGTCAAATGGCCAACAAGTTCAAGGAACTGGTTGCAGAACGTCTGGCCGGTAAGGTTGAAGTGGAGGTCTACCCCAACTCTCAGCTATTTGGCGACAACAAGGTACTGGAAGCGATGCTGTTGGGTGATGTGCAGATCGCTGCACCTTCCCTCTCCAAGTTCGACCGCTACACCAAGAGCCTGCAGTTGTTTGATCTGCCCTTCCTGTTCAATGACATTGACGCGGTGGACCGCTTTCAGCAGAGCGATGCCGGTCAGGAACTGCTCGGCGCCATCAAAAAGAAAGGCCTGGTTGGCCTGGGATATCTGCATAACGGCATGAAACAACTCTCCTCCTCCCAACCACTGCGGGTTCCGGCGGATGCCAAGGATCTCAAGTTCCGCATCATGACCTCTGATGTACTCGCCGCACAGTTTGAAGCGGTTGATGCCATGCCGCTGAAAAAACCCTTCTCCGAGGTATTCACCCTGTTGCAGACCAAGGCCATCGATGGTCAGGAAAATACCTGGTCGAATATCTACTCGAAGAAATTCTACGAAGTTCAGCCCTACATCACCGAGTCCAACCACGGTGTGCTCGACTACATGGTGGTGACCTCAACGGAATTCTGGATGGATCTGCCGGATGATATTCGCAGTGAAGTGAAGAAGGCGTTGGATGAGGCCATTGCACTGGGTAACAAGGTGGCGCTGGACAAATCCGTTGCCGACAAGCAGCAGATCATCGACTCCAATCGTTCCGAAGTGATCAATCTGACTGCAGCCGAGCGGGCCCAATGGGTCGAAGTGATGAAACCGGTCTGGAAAAAGTTTGAAGAAGAGATTGGTCAGGAACTGATCGACGCGGCTTACAATTCCAACAACTAAGCAAGTATCAGGGCCTGTTTACAGGCCCTGGGCTTTTCTGCATGCCATGGATGGCCTGCGGAGGAGATCAAGCAACTCTCAGATAGGATTTTACCGATGCTGATACGTGTCTTGAATAAAGCGGAGGAGAGCATACTTGCCTTTCTTCTGGTGGCGATGACCCTGCTGGTGTTCGTTGAGGTGGTTATGCGCTTCGGGTTTGGCGCCGGCTATCTCTGGGTTCAGGAATTGACCCTGCATACCTCGGCCTGGTTTGTCCTGTTCGGCGCTTCCTACGGGCTGAAGGTGGGTGCGCATATCGGTGTCGATGCCTTCGTCAAGCTGCTCCCGCCCCTGCTACGCCGCTCGGCCAGTGTTTTGGCCGTGGTTGGCAGCCTTATTTATTGCGGACTGTTTATCTATGGTTCGTGGATCTATCTCAGCAAGATGAAGAAGATCGGTATCGAGTTGGAGGACATCCCGATACCGGCATGGATAGCGCACAGTATTCTGGTGATCGGCTTTGGACTGCTGGTGCTACGCCTGATGGAATTGCTTTGGGCCGTGATAACCGGCAAGTCGGAAGGTTTTCGCCATGCCGATGAGGCCAAGGAGAGTATGCATCTGGCCGAAGAGTTGGCGGGCTCAGATGTCTCGGAATCGAATAAAGAGGAGCGCAAATCATGACAACGGCCGCTCTCTTTATACTCCTTTTCGGCTGCATGTTTCTCAGCATGCCGATTGCAATCGCTCTAGGTTTGTCGAGTATTGCCACCATCCTGATGTTTTCCAACGACTCGCTGGCCTCGGTGGCCCTGAAGCTGTTCGAGGCGTTGTCTGAGCACTACACACTGCTGGCGATTCCCTTCTTTATTGTCTCATCCGCGTTTCTCTCCACCGGTGGTGTGGCGAAACGGCTGATCCGTTTTGCCATCGATTGCGTCGGACATATTCGCGGTGGTCTGGCGATGGCATCGGTCATGGCCTGTATGATGTTCGCCGCAGTATCGGGTTCGTCACCAGCGACGGTAGCGGCCATCGGCACCATCGTGATTGCCGGAATGGTAAGGGCGGGATATCCGGAGAAATTCGCTGCCGGTGTAATCGCCAATGCAGGCACCCTGGGTATCCTGATACCACCCTCGATCGTGATGCTTGTATATGCCGCGGCGACGGAGGTTTCCGCAGCGCGCATGTTCATGGCGGGCTTTATCCCCGGCATCATGATGGGCCTGATATTGATGATCGCCATCTATATCGCAGCGCGCATCAAAAAACTGCCGGCGCAACCCTGGCCTTGTTTCAGGGAGTTGCTCGCTTCCGGATTCAGCGCCTCCGGCGGCCTGATGCTGATCTTCATCGTTCTGGGTTCCATCTATGGCGGTATCGCTAGCCCTACAGAAGCGGCAGCGGTGTCGGCCGTGTATGCCTTTCTGGTTTCGGTTTTCGGCTACCGCGACATGGGGCCTCTCAAGGGCAAGCCCTGGCGTCATAAGGGTGAGTCGATCGGCAGAATGCTGGTGCGCAATGCCATGCAGATCGCCTGGGCGTTCCCGAAGTGCATCACTGACAAGGAGATCAACAAGACCATCATGGATGCGGTCAAGGTCAGCATCATGCTGCTGTTCATCATCGCCAACGCGATGCTGTTCGCCCATGTCCTGACAACAGAGCGCATACCCCACGCCATTGCGGAAACCATCGTAGCCTGGGGACTCGCGCCCTGGATGTTCCTGATAGTGGTCAACCTGCTGCTCCTAGCCGCGGGTAATTTCATGGAACCCTCGGCTATTCTGCTGATCATGGCCCCGATCCTGTTCCCCATTGCCACGCAACTGGGCATTGATCCGATTCATCTGGGTATCATCATGGTGGTTAACATGGAGATAGGCATGTTGACCCCGCCGGTGGGACTGAATCTGTTCGTGACGGCGGGTATCACCGGCAACAGTATGGGCTGGGTGATCAAGGCTGCCTTGCCCTGGCTTGTGCTGCTGCTGTTCTTCCTGATCCTGATTACCTACATACCCCAGATATCGCTATTCCTGCCGGAATATATCGATAACCTCAAGGGGTACAAATAGTGCGTCAGGCCGCCGCCCAGGATCGGGGTGGCGGCCGGATTTCGAATGATAGCCACCTGCACCGCAGGGCTCACCGCTTCTATTGGTGGACACTGACAGATTCGCGCGCAGTGTCATGGTCCAACCGTTTGACAGAGAGACATTACGCCCATGAGTTTTCCAAAATATAAGACCATCCTGTATGCCACCGACCTGGGTGACAACATGCGCCCGGTGCTGCGCCATGCGATCAGCCTGGCCAAACACTACGATGCCAAGATCATCATGTTTCACGCCGTTGAACCATTAAGCTCAGCGGGTCAGTGGGTACTCGAGGCCTATCTGTCGAAAAAGTCCGATATGATCGGTGAAGAGGGCGAACTGAAAAAAGTACTCGCCAAGATGAAAGACCGTCTGGAACGGTTCTATAAGGATGAACTGGCTGATTCTCTGCCCGATGTAAATCCTAAATGTGTATCTGACATAGTGGTTGTCAACGGCCACGCGGCAGAAGAGATTCGCAAATTTGCAGATCAAAACAGCGTTGATCTGATCGTCATGGGCACCCACACCAAAGAGGTCATCACCCACGGACTGTTGGGCTCGACCGCACGAAAACTGACCCATATCATCAAGACGCCGGTGCTGGTGATTCCGGTCAACATGGATTGAAACGGGCGAAAAATAAAAAAATTCACAAGTGGCGCGCTATTTTGAGGCTGCCTTTGCAAATTAATTATTAGTAATATCTATGGATATCGCATACTTTACTTATGGACTGCGATGTTTTTTGGTGAACAGACAGGCCGACTCGAAGGCCTGTCCTCCGTTTACCGGACTATTCCACCAGAACCGATAGGAATCTGCTGCAATGTCAGATGATCTGCAAAAAAGCGCCCTCGACTACCACCGTTACCCGAAGCCGGGCAAGCTGGAGATCAAGGCGACCAAACCGCTGGCCAACTCCCGCGATCTGGCGCTGGCTTACTCTCCCGGTGTTGCCTATGCCTGCAAGGAGATCGAGGCCAACCCGGTCACGGCGGCCGATTACACCGCGCGGGGCAATCTGGTGGCGGTGATCACCAACGGCACCGCCGTTCTGGGGTTGGGCGCGATCGGCAGTCTGGCCTCCAAACCGGTGATGGAGGGTAAGGCGGTTCTGTTCAAGGAGTTCGCCAACATCGATGTCTTCGATATTGAAGTGGACGAGCTCGACCCGGAAAAATTCATCGAAACGGTAGCCCGCCTCGAACCCCCGTTCGGCGGTATCAACCTGGAAGACATCAAGGCCCCTGAGTGCTTCATCATCGAGAAGGGACTCAAGGAACGGATGGGTATCCCGGTGTTCCATGATGACCAGCACGGCACCGCCATCGTGGTTGCCGCAGCGATCTACAATGGTCTGCGGGTGGTCAACAAATCCTTCGACCAGGTTAGGCTGGTGGCCTCCGGCGCGGGTGCCGCCGCCCTCGCCTGCCTCGATCTGCTGGTGGAGATGGGCCTGAAAAAAGAGAACATCACAGTGACGGATATCGCCGGGGTGGTGTACACGGGGCGCAAGGAGGAGATGGACCCCTACAAGGCGCGCTATGCAATCGATACCGACAAACGCACCCTGCAGGAGGTATTGCCTGGAGCGGACATCTTCCTCGGCCTCTCAGCGGCCGGTGTGCTCAAGCCGGAATATCTCAAGGAGATGGCGGAAAACCCGCTGATCATGGCGCTCGCCAATCCCACGCCGGAGATTATGCCGGACCTGGCCATAGAGGCCCGTCCGGATGCGATCATCGCCACGGGTCGTTCCGATTACCCCAACCAGGTCAACAATGTCCTCTGTTTTCCCTTTCTGTTTCGGGGCGCGCTGGATGTGGGCGCCACCCAGATCAACGAGGCAATGAAAATGGCGGCCGTGCGTGCCATTGCCGATCTGGCGATGGCCGAACCCTCCGACATTGTGCGTTCTGCCTATGGCGGACAGAATATTGTCTTTGGCCGTGAATACCTGATCCCCAAGCCCTTTGACCAGCGGCTGATGGCGTATGTCGCCCCAGCGGTTGCCAAGGCGGCGATGGACTCCGGGGTGGCCCAGCGGCCGCTGGAGAGCATCAAGGCCTACCGCGAGAAACTGCACCACTCGGTATTCAAAACCGGCATGACCATGCGCCCGGTATTTGACAGCGCCCGCGCCAAGGCGCGGCGTGTGGTCTATGCCGAGGGTGAAGATGAGAAGGTGCTGCAGGTGGTGCAGCAGGTGGTGGAACAGGCGATTGCCAGGCCCATTCTCATTGGTCGGCGTGCGGTGATCGAGCGGCGCATCCAGAGCCTGAGCCTGAATGTCGAGATCGATGAAGATTTCGATCTGGTTGATCCCCAGGATCATGATGATTATTTTGAATACGCCGAGGCCTACTACAACAAAGTATCCCGCATGGGTTACTCGCCGATAGAGGCGCGCTACTTCGTGCGTACCAACTCAACGGTGCTCGCCTCGCTGATGATCAGCAACCACCGCGCCGACGCCATGATCTGCGGCACCCGCGGCCGCTATGCCGATCATCTGCGCCACATTCAGGAGGTGATCGGTCTGTCGCCCGGAGTCAGCAAGATGACTTCGCTGAACGCAATTGTGATGCACGCCGGCACGCTGTTTATCACTGACGCCTATGTCCAGGATGATCCGGATGCTGCGGATATCGCCGAGATCGTCCGGCTCTGTTCTCAGGAGGTGAAGTGGTTTGGCGAGAAACCTCGCGCGGCGCTGCTCTCTTCATCCAATTTCGGGACCCGCAACACCCCCGCCGCAAAGAAAATGCGCGAGGCGTTGCAGATCATCCGCGCCCGGCAGCCGGATCTGATGATCGAGGGTGAAATGCATGCGGATATGGCACTGAAGCTGACCGGTCTCAAGACCCGTTTCCCTGACACCCAGCTGACAGAATCGGCCAATCTGCTGGTGATGCCCAACCAGGATGCCGCCAACATCTCCTTCAACCTGCTGCAGACCCTGGCCGACGGTACCCCGATCGGCCCGATTCTGGTGGGCGCAGCCGAGTCGGCGCACATCGTTACGCCGAGCATCACCGTGCGTGGCCTGCTCAACATGACGGCGGTGGCGGCAGTGCGTTCCCACTGATCGCGGGGAGGCAATCCACAGCAGAAAATCGTCGATAAACTGGTACAATAACGGGTCCTCCCCTCCACGGGAGGGCCTTTTTTTTGTTTGTGGAGTTAACTGATTATGACCCGAGAAGTGATCAAGCCCGGAAAATTCGTCTCACTCACCTATTCCATCAGCGACATGGATGGCAATATTCTGGAACAGAACGATATTCCGGTCAGTTATGTCCACGGCGGTGAGACCGAGCTGATCGGCAGCATGGACAAGGCCGTGGCAGGCAAGTCCGTGGGAGATCAGGTCGAGGTGATCGTGGAGCCGGACGATGGCTTTGGCGCGCATGATCCGAATCTGACCTTCACCGATGATATTGCGAATGTACCGGAGCAGTTCAGGTATCTTGGCGCAGAGGTGCAGATGCAGAATTCCGAGGGTGATGTGAAGAGCTTCTATGTCACCCGCATCGAGGATGGCAAGCTGACCGTCGATGGCAACCACCCTCTCGCAGGCAAGAACCTCAAGGTCAATGTCACAATCCTCGAGGTACGCGAAGCCACGCCCGAAGATATGGCGCCGTCCGGCGGCAGCTGCTCGATTAACTGACGGGCTACGGATCGGCCGGCCCCACTATCTGGAGAGAAGGAAACTATGAACTTGGGTGTAGTGATTCTTGCTGCAGGCCAGGGCACACGGATGAAATCAGCCCTGCCCAAGGTGCTCCATACACTGGCCGGCAAACCGCTGGTCGCACATGTTATAGATACTGCCAAATCCCTCAACGCCGATAAGATCGCCGTGGTCTATGGCCATGGCGGCGATCAGGTGCCGAAGCGGATTGCCGTAGACAGCCTCGCCTGGGTGGAACAGAAACAGCAGCTGGGCACCGGCCATGCAGTCGAGCAGGCGCTGCCCGCGCTCGCGGGTGTTGAACGCATCATGGTGCTCTATGGCGATGTCCCCCTTACCAGCCTGGCAACGCTCGAATCGCTGACGGCGAAGGCCAGCGAGAGTGACCTGGTGTTGCTCACCGTCGAACTGGATAACCCGACCGGCTATGGCCGCATCGTGCGTAATGCCGAGGGCCGGATTGAACGGATCGTCGAGCAGAAAGATGCCTCCGAGGAGGAGCTGACAATCTGCGAGGTCAACACCGGTATCCTGATCGCCGACAGCGCACGCCTGCATCAGTGGATAGCGCGCCTGGAAAACAGCAATGCCCAGGGTGAGTTCTACCTGACCGATATCGTTGCCCTGGCGGTCGCCGAGGGCATCAACGTGCTCAGCGCCAAACCAAAAGATCTGTATGAAGTGATCGGCGTGAATGACCGGCTGCAACTGGCCGAGCTGGAACGCCACTATCAGCAGACCCAGGCCCAGCGGCTGATGCGTGATGGTGTAACCCTGCGCGACCCGGCACGCTTCGATCTGCGAGGAAGTCTCGAGGCCGGCCAGGATGTCGAGATCGATATCAACGTGTTGATCGAAGGCCGCGTGGTGCTCGGTGATGGCGTGCGTATAGGCGCCAACACGGTGCTGCGCAATGTCAAAGTCGCCGCCGGGGTGCAGATCAAAGAGAACTGTGTGATCGAAGAGGCAGTGATTGGCGAAGGCTGCATCATCGGTCCCTTCTCCCGGCTGCGCCCGGAAACCCGGCTGGCGGCGCATGTCCATGTCGGCAACTTTGTCGAGATCAAAAAATCATCGGTGGATGAAGGCAGCAAGATCAACCACCTCAGCTACGTTGGCGATGCGATTGTCGGCAAGACGGTGAATATCGGCGCGGGCACTATTACCTGCAATTACGATGGCGCCAACAAGTACCAGACAGTGATCGGCGACAACGCCTTCATCGGTTCGGATACCCAGCTGGTAGCCCCGGTCGAGGTGGGTAAGGGCGCGACCATCGGCGCCGGTTCGACCATCACCCGGGAAGCCCCGCCAGAGACCCTAACCCTGAGCCGCTCCAAACAGCTGAGCCTGAAAAGCTGGAAGCGGCCCGTCAAACAACCCAAGGATTGAACCAGCATGTGCGGTATTGTCGGTGCTATTGCAGACAGAAATGTACTCCCGATTCTCATGGATGGCCTGCAACGGATGGAGTACCGTGGCTATGATTCGGCAGGCGTAGCGATACGGGAAGCGAGCGGAGCACTGAAGCGTTTCCGTTCCCTGGGAAAGGTCGGGAATCTCAAGCAACTGGTCGATAGTTCCGATGTGACCGGCGACCTGGGTATCGCCCATACCCGCTGGGCAACCCACGGAGTCCCCGCCGAACGCAATGCCCATCCCCACATGAGCGGCGTACGCGTGGCAGTGGTGCATAACGGCATTGTCGAGAATCACAATACATTGCGTGATCGCCTGCTGGAACAGGGCTACAGCTTCACCTCGGAAACCGACACCGAGGTGATCGCCCATCTGCTGGCCCATAAACTGGAGTCCGGCAGGGATCTCTTTTCCGCCGTACTGGAAGCGAGTCAGGAACTTACTGGCGCCTACGCCCTGGCCGTCGCCAGCCCGGAAGATGGCGACAGAATCGTCGTTACCCGCGCCGGCAGTCCACTGGTAATAGGTCTGGGCGAGGGCGAAAATTTCATCGCCTCCGATGTCACCGCCCTGCTGCCTGTGACACGCAGCTTCATCTTCCTTGAGGAGGGCGATATCGCCGAGGTGCGGCGCGATGGCGTAACTATCTACAACTCAGCGGGAAAACTTGTCGAACGCGAGATCAAACAGTCGACCATGTCCGATGCCAACGTCGACAAGGGTCCATACCGCCACTACATGCTCAAGTAGATCTTCGAGCAACCCGGGGTGATTTCCGAAACCCTGGAGGGACGTATTCATCAGGGGCGGTTGCTGGAAGAGAGCTTCGGCCACGAGACCAAGGCGCTATTGGACAAGACCCGCCACGTGCAGATCGTTGCCTGCGGCACCAGCTACCATGCCGGATTGGTGGCAAAATACTGGCTGGAAGAGGTGGGCATACCCTGCAGCATCGAGGTGGCCAGTGAGTACCGTTACCGCAATGTGGTGGTGCCCAAGGATTCGCTGTTTCTTACAGTCTCCCAATCCGGTGAGACAGCAGATTACCTGGCTGCATTGCGCGGCATTAAAGATAAGGGCTATATCGGCAGCCTGTGCATCTGCAATGTTGCGGAGAGCTCACTGGTGCGCGAGTCCGATGTCAGCCTGATGACCCGCGCCGGCCCGGAAATCGGCGTTGCCTCGACCAAGGCCTTCACCACCCAACTGGTTGCGCTGCGATTGTTGACCATCGCGCTGGCGCGCCGCATGGGACTGACTGCGGAGGAGGAAGAGCGGCTGGT
Source organism: Sedimenticola sp. (assembly GCA_002869585.1). Taxonomy (GTDB): domain Bacteria; phylum Pseudomonadota; class Gammaproteobacteria; order Chromatiales; family Chromatiaceae; genus BM503. The sequence goes on along the minus strand of PKUO01000003.1, from coordinate 80,273 downwards.
CAATGAGTTGCACGCCCTGCCCCGCCAGGTGGAGGTGGTGCTGTCACTCAGCGATGCCATCGAAACCATGGCCAATGCCTTTTCCGATAAACGCAATGCCCTGTTTCTGGGGCGCGGCACCTTCTATCCCATCGCCCTGGAAGGAGCCCTGAAGCTCAAGGAGATATCCTATATCCATGCCGAGGCTTATCCAGCGGGCGAACTCAAACATGGTCCCCTGGCGCTTGTCGATGCGGAGATGCCGGTGGTCTGTGCCCTGCCCGATGATCCTTTGCTGGACAAGGTACTTTCCAATCTACAGGAAGTACGTGCGCGCGGTGGCGAACTGTTTCTGTTCAGTGATCATAGCGTCAACATAGAACTGGACCACTACCAGAATCTGACACTGTCGGATATCTATCCCGGCACTGCTCCGATTGTCTACAGCATACCCCTACAACTGCTTGCATATCACGTTGCGGTGATTAAAGGCACTGATGTGGACCAACCAAGAAATTTGGCAAAATCGGTGACTGTGGAATAGTTTTTAGAGTGGAAATGTTGTTGCCCAGAAAGTTTCAATTCTATGGTCTTTGGGTGTTCTCTGGTTTCCATGAAAAAGACCGCCTCCTGTGATGCTTGATTACAGAGAACATACATGGAGCAATTGGCGGCATAACACGATAATAGGTGCGGGTAACATATACAGCAGTTCTGCAGAAAGGTTAACGAAATGAGCTCAGGAGTCATGTGGGGATGGATCGGCGGAATTGTTGGTGGCGTTCTTGGTCTCGCTGGCGGGATCATCGGAACGTATCTCAGTATAAAAAACACCAACGGTCCGCTTGAACGTTCCTTCATGATCAAGTCGGCGGTCATATGCTGGATTGCGATTTTTATTTTTCTCGGGTTGCTTGTAGGCTTACCCAATCCTTACCGGTACTTCATGTGGATTCCATACGGCATCCTGCTCCCTTTGGGCATCATCTACGGCAACCGGCAACAACAAGCAATCAGGAAACAGGAATCACAGAACAAGACGGATGCAGGCGACGGTAAATAGCCGCCCTGATCCGCATCGTTATGGCACTTTGACATGGTGTGAATGCGAATATGTTTAGAGGCCAACGCCTTGCAAGGCCCCAAATTAATTCTCTGGTCGGAACGTTAGCCGTCATTGTTTTGGTTTTCCTCGGATCTCAGGCCTCTGCAGTCATTGGTTATGTTTTCGCGCTGTCAGCGCTAGTAATGATCATTGTCGCGATGCATATGGAATCTATCTGGCCAACACAATCGAGGAAGGAAAACTCACTGGTATTCTCATTATTCTGGGGCTTAATAATAGGAACTCTTGTTCCTTTTATCTTGACCACCTTTCTGGAAGGCGGAGCGTCTGCAGTTTATGAAATTTTTACGTCATAGCCATACAATCGTTCAAGCCGGTCGCAAGCTCGCTTTGTTTTATGTTCAATAAATATATGCATAACAACTCGCCGCACCGTCAAAGGTAGGCGTCGCTGATTTTCGATGTTACACGCCATGAAAAAAACAATCGGATTACTGCTAACAATATTTCCAATATTCTGTGTCGCGGAAGATAATTTTCTGCACATGATGGTTCAGGGTAATTATCTATTGGTAGGAAAGGCTCTAAATTCTGATGCAACCTATCATGGAAAGGTACAAATCAAAGATAACGATGGCAGCCTTACTGTTTTACGGAGTATCAACGGCCAAATTATTACAGGCACTGCTGCCATAGAGTCTGCGGCAGGCGGCGATGTAAAGGTTCTGCGCATAAGGTTTACCGAAGACAAAACCGACTATGAAGAAACCTGTATGGTAGGTAGTGATTTGGATAACTACGCCAGAATCAGTTGTTATTTATACCAGCCAAAAATTAGTACTAGGCAGCCTGGTTTGGAGGTTCTGTTTATTGATCACACTGTCAAGTAAACGTGTAACAAGCGAAGGCAGTATCGCTCTACGGGCTGGACGCGCAAATGCAGCATCGCTGCTTTGGGCATCAGCATAAAGTTGATAAAGGAATTAGGATGAGAATCCCGTTACTGATTATTTCCGCAATGGTTGGTTTGGTCGGTGCGACACATGCAGGAGAAGTGGATTCGTCGATAACTACAACGCCGGAGTTGACTCAAATCGTCGGATCAGCCCGGTCACCGCACGGACGGGTGAAGAAGATCACGCCAATCAGGGCAAGTGGTGGACGGGTTAGTTGGTCCCACGACGGCGAATACATTCTGATGGACCGAAAGGGCGAAGACGGCTATTACGACATCTACCGGATTCGTCCAGACGGGAGCGATGAAACCTGCCTCACTTGCGACCAGCAGGCGGTGCTGGGCAAGGGGCATATCGGCCAGCCGGAATGGCATCCGTCCGGTAAGTAGATGGTCTTTCAGGCCCAAAAGAAGTTCAGGCAAGGGAGGTGGGGCCGGGATCTGGCAGCCACGCCTGGATTCGGGAGACATTCAGATCTGTGGTTGATGGAAATGGCGACGCGGCGTTGCTTTCGCCTGACCGACACGCCGGAGGATGATACCAGTGGCGTGTTGCACCCTCATTTCTCTCACGACGGCAACAAGCTGACTTGGAGCGAGATGTATAAGGCGCCAATGTTCCTCAATGGTTACGGTGAGTGGAAGCTCCAAGTTGGGGACTTCAGTTTCAAGAACGGTAGTCCGGTTCTGTCTAATGTGAAGTCGTATGTTCCCGGGAAGGCCGGGTGGTACGAAAATCACGGCCTTTCCCTGGACAAGGGCACCCTGTTGTTCACCTCGACCTTTGAATATGACAAGGCATTTCATTCGAGCGTGTATCGTTACAACATCGACCAGGATCGGCTGGATCGCTTGGCAGACCAAAAGTGGAACGAGCACGCCCTGTACTCCCCCAGCTGGAAACGAATCATCTGGATGAGCGGCTGGGACAACCGCAAAGGAGCCACCGATTTCAGCAATCCCGATCTACCGACTTTCAGGAACAAGGCGGCAGTAGCGGCAGATGCCAGTTTGAGTCCTGACGGTAAATTCCTGATTGCGTACCTGCAACTGAACCTAGTGACTCAGGAAGGCGTGACGGTTTTAATAGAATTGGAAGATGACTGGGAGCGACCTGGCAAGATGTGATACCAGACTTCGCACACATATTTCTGGCCATTTGATGGAGAGATTAACCATCAAGCCGATTCGTGCGACAGCTCACAGCCGCACTAAAACGGTTGTATCAGCTGTAATAAAAGAATGGAAACAAGCCATGAAAATTACAGTTGAGAGCACAGTTGCTACACACATCGAAGACGTTTGGAGTGCATACACGACACCGGACGATATCAAGCAGTGGAATGCAGCTGTAATCACCCCATTTATAACCGAAGTTAAAGGGAGTGCAATCCATAACGCTGTGAAATCAAATTACTAGGACTTATCACATGCCTGTGCAACTGCGGCCTCCCTGGATGCACCCCACCACCATGATACCGGCGGCAACCCGGGGTCTGTATTGAAACCAAGCACATGAAAATAGTCTTTTTCCACTTTTACGATAAGTAAATTGTTGTTTATGTTAACAGGCCCATGAACACCCTCACTACTTAACTGCTCGCAGGTGGGTGAATAATTTTCCACTGCAACGCTTAATTCTTTTTCTCGTTGCGTAAGGCTTAATTCACTACTGCTATTGGACAACTTTCCAACAGCCCAGCCAGAAATAGCCGCGAGGACAGTTAAAATGAGTATTAAAATAAAAAGCAGAGCGTTTTTCATACTTCTTCGGCAGATTTCAGTATTTTTCGTTTTAGACTAAAGCCTCCAACCAAAATAATTAGTACAACGAGCAACATCCGTCCAAAATTATTCAGGACAGGAATCGTGACAACCCCCACTTGTATCCGCAGACCCGGGCCTCCCGCATCGACTATCTTGCCGTCAACACCGGTGTCGTCTCCCAGTTGCCCATCTACAAGATGCAGGGTGATGGAATTGCTGCCGTCTGTGGTCACATTGTTAAAGTCATACCATGCTGTAGTATCGCTGACACCGGGCGTTGTCGGGCCATATTTACGGTAAGGTGTGCTTTTTGCACCACTGGGCCAGGTGATGGTTAAATCCTCAGCCGCACAACTGATACTGAATTGCACTAACCCATCAGGATATTCATATCCCGGATCGTCAGTAATATCCTGTTCCCTTATGGTAGAGACATCATAAAGTCCGCAACCGGGTGAGTTAGTCTCAAGAAGAATATTACCGGTTCCGGTTGCAGCAGGTACGGTCATTGACGCAATTGGATCGAATCTAGCGTCACAAGACGTTGCTGCATTCATGGTCACTTGTCCATCTGAGCAGTCCGGATTTCCGGACCACCCAACGAAATATGACCCGTCGGACGCCGTTGCGGTTAACGATACGTCGGCACCTTGGGCATAGGTTTCAGTGCAATCCGTACCGCAGTCGATTCCATTGCCTTCATCACCCGCAACATCTGCGACAACTGTACCCTTGCCCTGCCCATTTTTTGTAATGCTAAGCAGATTGCTGACAGTTACCTCATGTGCGACCGGTGCACTGCTGCTTGCCGCAAAGATCGCGTCCCCGGCATAGCTTGCCGTCAGGCTTCGTGATCCAGGAGTGATTAGGACCAAACTGCAATTACCAACGGCTACAGTGCCTACGCAACTGCTTACGCCATCGCTGACCGTCACTTCGCCGGTGGGAGTGCCAGTTCCTGGTGGGATCACTGCGACCTCATAATTTACAGTAACATTCTCACCTGCAACGCTTGTCCCGGATGATGTTGCCGTAATGTTTGTTCCTGTACCGATTTTGACTGTATGTACCAAGCTGTCGTTCGAGGTAGTATGTGTAGAATCACCGCTGTAGGTTGCGACAATGGTATGCGCACCCATGCTGGGGGTGTTCACCGTACAGGTTGCGGTGCCAGCAGTGAGTGCAACATCGGCACAGAGGGTGTTCGTATCTTCAGTAAACGTCACTGTACCTGTTGCCCCTCCTGTCACTGTCGCCGTAAAGGTTACGTCCTGCCCGAAGAGAGTTGGGTTGGTCGAAGCGCTAAGTTGGGTTGTCGTGCTATACACCAGATTGACTCCAGTGCTTTCGAGGGTAATTGTATTGCCTTGTATGCTATTGAAGCCCTGAAGTGGATAGGTATCATCAAACAGGGTGGCGATGGGAATGATCTCCGGCCATAACGGGAAGGCACCTTTATATACTGACCAATCAAGGGTGGTATCAGCCGAGGCACCAATTGCAGCAAACAGTATCCCGCCCAGCTTGGCTTGCAGGAAAGTTGTGGTCTTAGTCGGCTGCAGGTAGAGCGTGGTCTTGTTGTGAAAATCATTGTCCAGCACGTAACTTGGGGTGATCCCCAAAATGCCGCCCGGGTGCCGGAAAGTAAAATCATCACCCAGATTAACCGTAAATTCAGTTTTCTGCTCGAACACACCAGTACTGGTTTCGATTTCGACAGGCTTGTCAAAACTGAACCTGACACTGATCGTGTTTACGGTCAAACTCATGTCCTGAGCAAGACTGAAAAAAGTGCCTGCATCCCAGTCAAGCACATTGAGTTCCACACTAGCCACCAGTGGAATACCTGCCACTCCGCCCAATGGGAGGGAAGTGCCGCCAGCGGGGATCCCTGCCACGACGGTTAGAACATCGAAGTCCGCATCAAGCTTGGCAAAGTCTATGCGGGTGCCTTCCGGGCAATTGGTGATAGTACAGAGTGACCAGCGTTCGACAGGAAGCTGGGTATTGTTCACTTTGTCCGGATTTCCAGCATCCACCTCACTATTTGGCGGGGTACGCAAATCGGGAAGATAGACGGCAACGTCCGCCATCGGAAAACCGGCATACGTGCTGTACGGAGGTGGAATAATGCCAGGGGCCTTGATGTTGGTTCCAATACCGGGCAGCTGGGTTTCAAACAAGGTTTCACCAAAGATCTTCATCTCTAGATTTTCGGCTGTACCGCCGATTCGCAACTCTGCCAAATCCTGGTTCAGGAGACCAGTATCGAAGTCGACAATGTCTTCGTCTACAACTGATTCCCCTGCAGCAACCGCCTTGAGATGTACCTTGCCGCTGCTGCGCATGAATGTCGAAAGCTTCGCTTCAAGGCCGGACAAATCTGTGCTCAGTGTCGGCGAAGTGGTTGCCCCTCGCATCTGTGCCGTGGAGACCCCAATCAAATCCCCGGATGCTGTCATGGTGATCTGGGCCTGGGTGTTATAGGTAGAGTTTACAGAACCGTTTGCGAGAGAGAATTCACCTTTAAATCCGCCATATAGATAGGCATTGGAGAAATCCAGCTTTGCACCGTTTTCCAGCGACAGCTCCTTCGGATAAGGCTCTGCGCCTACATTGACTGTAATAGTTTCCGCTGGTTCCGGCCCTAGTCCTTCCCCAGTGCTGAAGTACTGCTCAGGCTGAGCGCCACATCCTGGCGTTGAAGTGATTACATAGTATTTCTTGGGTTCAGATCCACAACCTATGTTGATGGTATCTTTGCATGCTTTCCATACCAACCAAGCTGCGCGTATGCCATAAATCTTCTTACCATTTCTGCACTCAGCCTCTGAGAAATCAGCAGGAAGTGCCCTGCACACATTCATGCAGGAATTCCAGGTTGTCCACAACGGATTAGGCAGTGTGGCGCCACCATTGATGCACTGACTACTACTAAATCCCAGCAATCGGCAGCTGTCGTATGCCGTTTTCCAGGTCAGCCATTCAGGATTCGGAACGGTAACAGTACCGCTGTTAATACATGTGTCTCTTGAAACGCCAAGATTCATACAGACAGTAAGCGCTTCATTCCAGGCTGACCAGAGTGGATTAATTATCGTTGTCGTACCTAAAGCATCGAGACTGTGATCAGGAAAGTGCTCATCTATAAGCGTGTAGCTGAAAGACTGGGTCAATCCTGTGTTCTGATCCCCCCACATATTGTCGTCTGTAGTTGAAAATGACAGTGGGGTATTAACGATGATCTGGGCAAGTACGGATTGATAGGGTATGAAAAACAGAGCCGCCGCGACTATTGGCAATACCCAGAAAGAAAATCGCAGGGTATCGCTCAGGGCGTTGGTGATTTTGTCTGATGGCCAAAACAGAGAGCATACGTGCATGAACAATGTCTTGAGAGAAAAGAAGTATCCTTTTCTTATCTCCAGCCTCAAGTTCATGGCCGCTACATTCCCTTCATCATCAAAGTACGCATGGAATCATGAGTTACTTGGCCAGTGCATTACACAGAGCCATGTATCACGAGCAACAGCGGACACCGTCTTTTAAGGTGGGGCAATGAAACGGCGATGTTCTTCTGCAGCAACCTAGATTAACCACAATAATACTACAGGATATTGTGAAGACATGGAATGGAGAAAAATGAAGAGTTTTACGCCGATTACTGATCGGCATGTATAAGTAAATATTTGTCAAACAATTAATCTTGATTTTGATATTAGTCAATGTAAGTAATTGTAGTTAGTTAAAAAATGGGTTTTCATAGGGTTATTGGACAGATTAAGACCCCGTAAACCCGACAAAGTCGGGCTAAAAATAATAAAAGCGGCTATGCAGGTCAGAGATTCTTTTTGATAGCTAGCCTGTCGTTTGTCTGCATTGGGCTGGGTTGGGGAATCCTGAAGATTTGCCATCCATTTGTTTCATATCAGCTTTCTATGGCAATCGAAAACCAAAGTGAGGGCAGTGAATTCAAGGACAGGGTTAGCAATCTGGGGATGTATTGCTAGACAGTCCATGTACTTACACAAACCGCGAAATCATCCCAGATGAGCTGATATGTCTCCTTTGTCAGGTGACTGTTTGCCCAGAATTATTTAAATAATAAAGATAACTGGAGGGGAACGATGCCAAGACGAATAGCATCTACACGAGTAGCCTGCCTTTGGGTGGTACTCCTCAGCCTATTCATCATGCCTGCGGTCTACGCCGAATCGGCGGAGCCGGACGGCGAGCTGATGATTCACAACTTCGATCCCGAAACCGGTAAACGAATCATTCCCAACGAGCGTTGCCTGACCTGTCATGGCGATGAGAATGAAAAGACGGATGTCCGCGATGATGGTAGTCCGGTAAAGATCTTTGTCCATAAGGAGGAGATCGAGGCGAGCGTGCACGGCGAGCAGAGCTGCAACAGCTGCCATGTCACTATCGACCGAGTGCCGCACCGCGAGGCGCCTGAAGTAATCGTTGGCTGCATCGAATGTCACAGGGATACCTGGGACGAGTTCAAGGAAGACCCGACAGGCAAGCATGAGCGGCTCAAGGTGGTCAATGAGTCGATCGGCAGCTACATGCAGTCGATCCATGCCCAGCCCAACGCGCTGGATCAATCCCGCACCAATGCTACCTGTTACGACTGCCACGAAGCGCACAATGTCGGCGAACTCGGCAGCATTCAGCGCGCCGAGAAACGGCTGAAAAACCCCGAGGTTTGTGGGCGCTGTCATGAAAAACAACTGGAGGTGTACAGCACATCCGATCATGGCAAGGCGGTCCTGGAAGAGAAGAACAGCGAATCGGCCGTGTGCTCCGACTGCCACACCACCCATGCTATCGACTCCCCGGAGACCGACAAGGCCAAGCTGGCGATCACCAAGAATTGCGGTGATTGTCACAAGGAAGAACAGCGCACCTATTTTGACTCCTATCATGGTCAGGTGCATCGTTTGGGTTACACCAACACGGCCAAGTGTCATGACTGCCACGGCAGCCACGAGATCAAGGGCGAGGATGATCCGACATCGGAGATCCATGCCAATAATCGCCTGGAGAATTGCCGGGTCTGTCACGCCGAGGCGAACGAGAATTTCCTGACCTTCTGGCCGCACGGCGATGCAGACGACAGGGAAAACTACCCTGGTCTGTGGGCTTTCAAAATCTTCATGCAGATACTGATCTTCAGCGTGATGGCCTTCTTCTGGGTCCATGTGATGCTGTGGCTCTACCGCGAGGTGATGGATCGTATTCAGGGCAAGGGCTTCAATGAGGACCTGGATAAGCCCGATGTGGTTTACTTCCGCCGCTTCCCCGCCGTCTGGCGTTGGATCCATGGCCTGTTTGCCATCTCCACCATGACCCTGATCCTGACCGGTACCACTTTGCTGTTCGCGCATACCGATTGGGCCAAAGCGGTGGTGTTGTTCCTTGGCGGTGTGGAGATGGAAGGCATCATCCACCGTACTGCAGCCGTGATCTGGCTGGGCATCTTCATTACCCACCTGATCATTGCCCTCAGCAACATATGGCGCAAGCGTAAAACCTTCGAATGGTTTGGCTGCACGTCCATGTTACCCAACTGGAAGGACTGGCAGGATCTGCGCGGTATGTTCAAGTGGTTCCTTGGTCGCGGTCCGCGCCCGGAATTCTCCTACTGGACCTATTGGCAGAAGTTTGATTACTGGGCGCCATTCTGGGGTGCAGCAATCATTGGAACATCCGGACTTATGCTGTTCATGCCGGAGAAGACCGCTCTCATTCTGCCGGGCTGGATGTTCAATATCGCAACCCTGGTCCATGCTGAAGAGGCTCTACTGGCAGCGATCTTCCTCAACTCGGTGCACTTCTTTAACGTGCATTTCCGACCAGAGCGTTTCCCGATGAGTACTACCATCTTCACCGGAGCTATCCCCATAGAGGAGTTCAAGCACGATCACCGTATGCAATATGAGCGGCTTCTTGCCAGTGGTGAATTGGAAAAATGTTTGGTCAAGCGTCCTTCGCGGCGTGCCGACCTGGCGGCCTCCTTTATCACCAGTGTGTTGATCATGGCCGGTCTGGCCCTGCTCACCCTGGTGTTAATCGGCCTGATGACTTCACCGGCCTGATGGAGGACAGAACATGCAGAGAGACGACACTATGATCAAGAGCGTTCGCTATCTACTCCTGGCCATGCTGGTGCTGCTTCCGGCGACCGTTTTGGCGGGACCATCCGGACAGGCGCTTTCCTTCACTTGTGCCGGTTGTCATGGCACCGACGGCTCCAGCGCGGGGCCTTCGATGCCCGCTATCGCCGGCATGGACCCCGAGGTCTTCATTGACGCGATGCAGGACTACAAGATGGATCTGCGAAATGCCACCATCATGAACCGCATCGCCAAAGGCTACAGTGATGAACAAATAAAGGACATGGCCTGGTTCTTCGCCAGCCAGCGACTGTACCTGAAGCCTCAGGTTTTCAACGCGGCATTGGCTGCGCGGGGCGCGGAGTTACACAAGAAACACTGCGAGAAGTGCCATGAGAACGGCGGCCGCGCCAGTGACGCCGGTACCCTGGCAGGCCAGTGGATGCCCTACCTGGAATACACTATGGATGACTTCCTCAATGGAAAGCGCGAGTGGCCGCGTAAAATGAAGCGTAAGGTCGACGCGGCTATTGCAGACGAGGGCCAGGAATCTATCCCCGCCCTCATCAATTACTACGGCAGCCAGCATTGAAACCGGCGTTGAGGAATAGAACCATGACTAATATTCATCGCAGAGCATTTATCCGTGCAGCCGGTGGCGTAGCCGCACTCGGTGCAACCATTGGCTTTCCCTCTCTGGCCCTGGGGGCGGCGCGACGCGTCGTCGTGGTCGGTGGCGGCGTCGGCGGCAGCACCATTGCCAAGTACCTGCGCAAACTGGACCCGACCGTCGCCGTGACCCTGATCGAAACCAAGCCTAGCTACACCGCCTGCTTAATGAGCAACGAGGTGCTGAGTGGCGAGCGCACACTTGAGTCACTCACCTTTGGCTACGATGGTCTGCGCCGTTATGGCGTGGAGGTGGTCAGAGATACTGCAGTCGGTATCGATCCGGTGAAAAAGACGGTTCAAACGGCTGGCGGCAAGGGTTTCGATTATGACGCCTGCGTGGTTTCCCCCGGCATAGGTTTCAAGTGGGGGGCAATCGAGGGGTATGACGAGGAGGTCGCGGAGACTGTCCCTCATGCCTGGAATGCCGGTCCTCAAACCCAGATGCTGCGTAGCCAGATCGAGGCTATGCCCGAAGGCGGTCGAGTGATCATTGTCGCACCGCCCAATCCATTCAAATGCCCGCCTGGTCCTTATGAGCGCGCCTCGCAGATCGCCATGTACTGCAAGCATCACAAGCCAGGCGCCAAGATCATCATCCTCGATCCCAAGGATGCCTTCTCCAAGCAGGGCCTCTATGTCGAGGGCTGGACCAAACTCTACGGCTACGGCACCGACAACAGCATGATTGAATGGGTGGGGGCCGCCGGCGGTGGCAAGGTCGAATCACTTGACCCGTCAACGCTCACCATTCAGGCAGAGATCGAGGAGTTTCAGGGTGATGTGGTGAATATCATTCCGCCACAAAAGGCAGGCGCCATCGCCTTTGCTGCTGATCTGGTTGACGGCGACTGGTGTCCGGTGGACAAACGCACCTTCGAGTCTCTACGGCATAAGGATATCTATGTGCTTGGTGACGCCTCCAGCGCCGCCAAGATGCCTAAATCGGCCTATGCCGCCAATTCCCAGGCAAAAGTGGCTGCGGCGGCGATAGTGAGTCGTTTTCATGGCTTGGAGCCGGGCGATCCTACCTTCGTCAATACCTGCTACAGCGTGGTGGGTGAAGAGTTTGGCATCTCGGTGGCTGCGGTCTATGGTCTCGATGCCGGTACCAACACCATTGAACCCGTACCGAACTCCGGTGGCGTGTCGCCGGCCAATGCCAGCCCCGAAATACGCAAGCGTGAAGTGAGTTACGCCCACAGTTGGTTCAAAAACGTCATTAACGACATGCTGGAGTAAGCACCCATACGAACCTGACCTGCCGGGCCATATTGATTCAAATCCCTATGGGTTTGTGATTGCGGCCCGGCAGGCTGTAAAAGAGTTTTACCAGCTTTTATACGGAAGAAACTTTCCACTCATTGTAACCAGAACACGATCACCAGCCGGGTTTTCTTCCTTGTCTATATGCATGGAGAAATCGATGGCGCTCATGATTCCATCACCGAATTTTTCATGAATCAGTTCTTTGATGGTGTCACCATAAACCCCGACAATTTCATACCAGCGGTAAATAACCGGGTCAGTGGGCACAGCCTTGTCCCAGTGTTTGTGGGGAAACTGTTGAAGTGCTTCGCCAACCTCAGGTAGCAGCCCAAGTACTTCACACAGCTTGTTGGCGTATTCCGCTTTGAGACTGTTCATGCCGAGGCAGGCGGAGGTAAGAAATACCGGGGCCAGTCCGACCTTGGCTGCAATATCTTCCCAGCCGAGCCCGGACTTGGTCTTCGCGGTAACAATGGTTTCAGTCATCTCTATCTTTTGCATTTTGAAACTCCCTATTGGTTCATTTAATAATAAAACTCGTGCTATTGAGTAAACACGGGATGAGTACTCAGCAAAATTACAATCAGGAAAAATAGGATTGACGACAGCCCTTTCCAAAACATGATTGGGTTACGCTCAAGCAATGGTAGACGGTTCTTATAGACAAATCTGCGGTTGGGCTGGCGCAGGTCATGTACAAATTCCGATATCTCGTCGTAGCGTTTGTAAGGGTCGGGGTGGACGGCCTTGCGTATCGTTTCATCGATCCATGCAGGAATGGTGCGTTCATCATCAAGCGCCGATTGATAAAGCAACCTGCGTTGTGCTGCTCTGCTGGTGGCCTTGGCAACCTGTGTTCCATAGGGCAGACGCCCCGATAACATTTGATAAGCGATCACGCCGAGCGAGAACAGATCCGCGCGGACCGTTCCTGCTTCACCCAGAAAATATTCAGGCGCGGTGTACTGCGCCGTTCCTAGAATGTGTTGCTGCCCGGAGTTACCAATCTCGGCTATGCCGGAAACCTTCACAGAACCAAAGTCGATGAGTTTCACTGTACCCGTTGTGTCGATCATGATGTTGTTGGGTCTTAAATCCTGGTGCAGCATCTCCTGGTGGTGCAGCGCGTACAATCCCTTGGCGATCTGCTCGACGATGTTGCGCACCGTTTCCAGATCAGGATTTGGATTGTCGGTCATCCACTGGGTTAAGGTCTGACCTTCTATATACTCGGTGACGATGTAGAGGTAGTTGCGTTTGCGTGTCTGTTTGCAGGGTTTCAACACATGGACATTGTCAATGCGCCGCGCCACCCATTCCTCCATTAAAAAACGCTCCAGATAAGCGGAGTCATCGCGCAGATCGACAGATGGAACTTTGAGTATGACCTTTTGCTTTGATTCCATATCAACTGCCAGATAGACATGGCTTCGGCTGCTGTTATGAATGGCGCGTATGATCTGGTAGCCATCGAACTCCATCCGCGGCTGGAGTTCCGGTGGAAAAGGCAGGGCTGATACCTGCTGATACAGTTCGTCGATATCGCGATGCGGCAATTGATCGATGCGTACAATCTGGATTGTCAGGTTGTCCGTGCTTCCTCTCTCCAGGGCTTTATCCACAATCAATCTGGCTGCCAGGTCGAGATCGTCATGGTGTTTCCTGATCATGGCAACAGCGAAGGAGTCCTCGATAAATTCATAGACGCCATCTGTTGCCAGAACAAAGATGTCGCCAACCTCTATGACATGTGCCTGGTAATCAATCTCCAATCGATCGCGCATGCCCATAGCGCGACTGAGATAGCTCTTGTCGCGTGACACCCACAGACGATGGTCAGCAGTCAACTGTTCCAGATGATTGTCAATGAGACGATAGACCCGCGAGTCGCCAGCATGAAAGATGTGCGCGGTGGTGGATTTGATCACCAATGCGCTTAAGGTGCAGACATACCCACGGTCAATGTCATAGCGGTAGGGGCTACTACGGGTCTGTGCATAGAGCCACGAGTTGGTGGCATGCAATACGCGCTGTACCGAGGTCTTTACCGACCAGGATTCCGAGGTGGAGTAGTAATCATCCAGAAAGCCCTTGACCGAGGTTTCGCTGGCGATCTGGCTGACCGAACTACTGCTGATTCCATCGGCAAGGGCCACCGCGATACCCTTCGCGCTCAACATTGGTTCTTGCGGAATCATCACCGCATGAAAATCCTGGTTGAGTGGTTTGCGACCTTTGTCGGAATGTTGACCGACGGCAATATGTAACTGTGTCGTCATGAATATAAAAAAGTCCCAGCCCCTTGGGGCCGAGACTCTCCATTCCTCACTAAATTAGGCCTTGTTCTTCAGGATGCGTTCAGGACTGGTTCTCACATGCGTGTAGTAGAGTGGCAGACCAACCAGTACGAAGCCTCCGACCAGGTTGCCCAGGGCCGTGGGTAGTTCATTCCAGACAATGTATTCCATGAAGGTGAAGTTGCCACCCATGATCATGGAGAACGGGAACAGGAACATGTTAACGATGGAGTGTTCGAAACCCATGAAGAAGAACAGCATGACCGGCATCCACATCGCCATCATCTTGCCGCTTGCAGAGGTGGAGATCATGGCCCCGACAACACCCATGGAGACCATCCAGTTGCACAGCATGCCGCGGATGAAGATGGTCAACCAGCCGTCCACACCGTGCGCCATATAACCCAGGGTACGCGATTCGCCGATTGTGCTGACTTTCTCTGCAAGCGCACCACCATCCGTGCTGTAGCCATAGGTCAAAATGAACGACATCATGAAGGCAACAGTAAGTGCGCCAGCAAAGTTACCAATAAAGACGAGCCCCCAGTTACGCATGACCTGACCTAAAGTCACACCGGGTCGCTTGTCGATAAGTGCCAAGGGTACGAGGGTGAAGACACCGGTCAGAAGGTCGAACTTCATCAGATAGAGCATGATGAAACCGACCGGGAAGAGTAATGCGCCGACCAGGGGTGATCCGGTCTTTGTGGCAACGGTGATGGCGAACACGGCGGCAAGTCCCAAAATCGCACCTGCCATAAAAGCGCGAATCAGGGTGTCCTTGGTGGACATGTAAACTTTCGATTCCCCCTGATCGACCATCTTCGATACAAACTCACTGGGCTCTAGATACGACATGGTTAGTTCCTCTTGTGTAATAAAAAATGGTTACAAATTTCAGCGCTGCTCTGATGCCGCAAAACAGATGTTCATTGATGCTGTGCGAATTGATCTATTCCGCTTGTGTGCCCGTACTTCAAACACCCAGCAGGATCACACCGTTCTCAACCTTGACCGGATAGCTATGGCTGCACCCTTCGTCGGGGGCAAGCGCCTCTCCAGTCTCGAGATTAATGCTCCAGTTGTGCAGCGGGCAGGCCACGGTGTTGCCGTAGATGATGCCCTGGGAAAGCGGTCCGCCTTTGTGCGGACAGTGGTCGCGCAGAGCAAAAATTTTGTCGTCGGAGGTGCGAAAGACAGCTACCTCACCCGAGTCGGTATTGACCACGCGCGTGCCGAGGCGAGGGATATCAGCAATGTTGCCTACAGTGATCCAGTCGGACATGGTTTTTACTCCGGGTTATGACTATTCGTCAGCTGCGTGGATTGGGTAGTGATGTTTAGCTTTTGTTGAGCCACCAGTGGCAAACTTGTACTGCCATCCATGGCGACGAACTCCAGGCGGTGTTCGGGTTTGCTGTGTTCAGCCCAGGGATCGTTTTGCGAAATACGCTGTGAATCGATGAAGCGTTCATAGAGCGCCCTTCGCCCGGCAGCATCTTCTACAATGTGTTTCTTTACATACGGCAGGCCGACACGTTCGATCCAGGGTGCGGTGCGTTCGAGGTAGCGGGCATTCTCCCGGTAGAGCTGCATGAAAGCACCGGCATACTCGAGCACCTCGGCATCGGTGGTGACGCGGGCAAGCAGATCAGTGACGCGCACTTTCAGACCGCCGTTACCTCCGATATGCAGTTCCCAGGCACCATCAATGCCTACCACGCCGAAATCCTTGATCGTCGCTTCAGCACAGTTACGTGGGCAGGCAGAGACCGCCATCTTGTATTTATGGGGAGTCCAAGAGCCCCAGGTCATCTTCTCCAGATCTATTCCCATCTGAATCGAGTCCTGGGTGCCAAAGCGGCAGAACTGCGAACCGATGCAGGTCTTGACTGTGCGCAGGGCCTTGCCATAGGCGTGACCGGAAACCATGCCGGCATTGTTAAGATCGGCCCAGATATCGGGCAGTTGTTCCTTCTTAACCCCGACCAGGTCGATGCGCTGGCCACCGGTGATCTTTACCATGGGCACGGCGTACTTCTCGGCCGCGTTGGCGATGGCATGCAATTCGGCTGGGGTAGTGACGCCACCCCAGATACGCGGTACCACTGTGTAGCTGCGGTCCTTCTGGATGTTGGCGTGACTGCGCTCGTTGATGAAACGCGAATGCGGATCATCAATAGCTTCGTTGTGCCAGGTTGACAGCATGTAGTAGTTGAGCGCCGGGCGGCAGGTGGGACAGCCATCGGGCGTGCGCCACTTAAGCGCCGACATTGCCATCTCTCGATCTATCAGATGCTGGGTTCTGACAGCCTCGCGCACGCCGTCGTGGGTCATGTCTGTACAGCCGCACAGCGGTTTCTTGTCCGGTGATGTGTACTCGCCACCGACAGTGACGGCAAGGATCTGTTCGACCAGGCCGGTACAGCCGCCACAGGATGCGGCTGCCTTGGTGTGTTTCTTCACCTCATCAAGGGTGAACAGTCCCTTCTCGCGAATCGCATTGATGATGTCGCCCTTACATACGCCGTTACAGTCACAGACCTGGGCGCTATCGGCCATGTGGTCCGCGCTGTTTTCACCGCCATGCCCGGAATCTGCCAGATGAGAACGGCCAAACATCAACTGGTCGCGATGGGCGCTGATATCGGAACCCTCGCGCATCAGTTCGTAGTACCAGGAGCCGTCAACGGTATCACCGTATAGCAAGGCTCCTTCGATGCGTTCGTCGCGAATGACCAGTTTCTTGTAGACACCGCGGGCGGCATCCTTGAGTACAATCGATTCGGTATCCTCGCCGCCTATGAAATTACCGGCAGAGAAGAGTTCGATACCGGTAATCTTCAGCCGGGTGGCCAGAGTTGTGCCTTCGTAGCGGCCATAGCCAAGGTGAGCGAGGTGATTGGCGCACACCTTGCCTTGTTCGAACAGCGGTGCGACCAGCCCATAAGTGGTGCCGCGATGCTGAACACACTCGCCCACAGCGTAGATCGCAGGGTCGAAGGTTTGCATGGTATCGTTCACTACAACGCCACGTTCGCAATGCAGGCCGGCTTCCTTTGCCAACTGGATATTGGGGCGGATGCCCACGGCCATCACTACCAGGTCGGCGGGGATCTCGAGTCCGTCGTTCAGGCGTAGGGCTTGCACGCGTCCTTCACCGAGCAGTCTCTCGGTATTGGCACCGGTTAGGATATTGAGCCCGCGATCCTCTAGCTCGCTCTGCAGTATCTTCGCTGCCTCCTCGTCGAGTTGGCGCTCCATCAATACATCTGGCAGGTGGAGTACGGTGACATTCATACCGTGATTCAGCAGGCCATTGGCCGCTTCAAGACCAAGCAGACCTCCTCCGATGACTACCGCATTCTTATAGGATTTGGCTGCGGTGAGCATGGTTTCGACGTCGGCTATGGTACGGAAACCGACTACTCCCTCCAGATCATGGCCTGGTACGGGCAGAATGAACGGCAGTGAGCCAGTGGCCAGCAACAGACGATCGTACTCAGCCTCGCTGCCGTCAGCGGCATGGACCTTACGTGCGATACGGTCGATGCGTACTACCGGTGATCCTGTGTGCAGCAGAATATTATGCTCGGTATACCATTCTGGAGTGTTGAGAATAATGTCGTCGAACTGCTTTTCACCCCCCAGGACCGGCGAGAGCATGATGCGGTTGTAGTTCGGGTGCGGTTAGTCGCCGAACACGGTGATAGCGTATTTTTCTGGCTCGAGCTTGAGCAGCTCTTCCAGTGTGCGCACCCCGGCCATACCATTGCCGATAAGTACTAGTTTTTGTTTCTGCATTTGAGAAGTACCTCAATAAGCCCTGAGTGTTGCCGCTGAACTGGCCTGGCGCTAAGAGCCCTATTGCCGCAACATTGATCTGATTTGCAGAGAATTCTGCAAGGCTTGTGCCATATTGAGATTATTGTTATCTATCAATAAATTAGAATTGACTGGTCAAGATTGAGAATCTGATTTGCACTAGGCGGGTGCAGATCGCACCAATACGAAGCGGCAGCCCAGCAACATTGTTGATGTGCTTTTCGACAAGTTTAACTAGCACATCGACTGATCAAGAATGAGCGGGTATTACGCCCTTTATAGAAAAAACAGGACTTACTATTTGTAGGCTGTAGGGTTGCCGGACTGGAAGTCCCGAGTGATTCGATTCAATAGTCTGTGTTCGGTAAAGAAGCAAAGATTATGCTTTACTATACGGACAGGCTTATTGCTACGCTCACTCGGACACTCAGCATACTTTCGCGCCTGTCTATAGCGTTCTGCACGACCGGTGCTTTATGTTGGGTTCCACTAATCACGATACTGGGAGGGCCTGCATATGCAATGCTTGATGGATCATCTCGTTTTAAATGTGGAAGACGATGAGGCAATAATCAACTTTTATTCCAAGATACTCATGCTTGCACCTGAGCGTTTAGAGGAGTATCGCGCTGGAACTGTACCCTTCCCGTCTGTGCGCCTAAATCCGGATACGGTAATTGATCTGTTTCCAAAAGAGATGTGGCGGAAGAGTGCTGCAACTGGTGGAGGCGGTGATCATTTAAACCATCTTTGTATTTCGATGAGTAAAGAACTATGGACAGCACTTGTTGATCGTTTAAAGATCAATAATATCGCTATAGAAGAAGGACCTGTTCAACGCTGGGGTGCGCGTGGAGCGAGAACGTCCATCTATTTTCGTGACCCTGAAGGAAACCTGATAGAGGCGCGGCACTATGAAGGACATGAGAATTCTTCAAAGTGCTTGCTTGAGTCTTAAAATACACAATGATTATCCCGTTCAACTTTTCGCCCTTTTTCTATTACATGAGGCGTGGAGTTGTCCCTCTGGCCAGATATGCTGAAAGCGATATTAGTGGAAAGCCAATGTGATAGGAGCCTTATAGTTGACAGGCCAAATCAGTACAGCACTATTGCTGCATGCAAGAGTTGCAGGATTTTTATATCTCGTCATCATTGTCTTTGGCATTTTCAGTGAAGTGTATGTCCGTGCAAACTTGGTCGTGCATGGCGATGCCGTTGCAACAGCAGAAAATATACTGGCATCAAAATCGCTATTTAAAATAGGTTTTCTGGCAGACTCAATCATGCTGTTGAGCGACGTTGCCATTGCCATACTGTTCTATGTTCTACTGAAGCCCGTCAACAAAACACTGTCCCTCATGGCGTGCGCTTTCCGTCTAACCCAAGCCGCTGTACTGGGGGTAAATTTAATCTTTCTTTATGCAGTGCTGCTTTTGTTGAACGGCGATAGTTCTCTTTCGCTTTTTGATGGTGCTCAGATTAATGGACTGGTCATGCTGCTCCTTAACATGCATAGCTACGGTTACGATCTGGGATTATTGTTCTTTGCAGTTTCCAATTTTATTCTTGGATATCTGATTATAAGCTCAACCCGCTTTCCCGCTGTTTTGGGGTACGGATTACAGGCTGCTGCGGTAGTTTATCTGATAGGGAGTTTGACGCGGTTTATACTCCCTGCCTATGTTTCGATGGTTGAGCCATTCTATATCGTGCCATTACTAGCTGAGCTATCATTTTGTCTGTGGCTTTTAGTGAAAGGTATAAAATGCGAAGAGAAACTTGTCAGGTGAATCATGCCGAGGATCAGGAAAGAAGAAGAAAAGATAGGTATGCAACTTCGTAATATATTAGCAGGAAAGACAATTCCCTCAGGCGGGCAATCTCTGCATGGCATTTTTCCAACACTGGTTAGCGGCGTTAACTCTCAATGTCTATGAGTGTTGCAATTCGAAGAGCCGAGCTTGAAGATGCCGTACAGATAGTCTCGCTAACTCACGAGCTTGGTTATTTTACTGAAAATGCTGAAACGATAGAGTGGCTGGAGATATTGTTAAAATCTGCCAGCCATGCTGTTTTTGTCGCCTCTTCAGCAGGCAATGATTTATCCGGTTGGCTCGTGGTTGAAAAACGGATTTCACTTGAGACCGGATATAAAGCGGAAATCAGCGGTCTTGTCGTAAAAAAAGACTTCCAGCGCCGTGGAATCGGGAGGGGTCTTGTTGAGGCGGCTATGGAGTGGTCGAGACAGAATAATCTGTATAAGCTTGTTGTGCGCTCCAATATTCAAAGAACAGCCGCACATATTTTCTATCCCAGAATGGGTTTTTCTATGTGTAAAACAGCGCATACCTATGAACTGAGTTTGAAGTCAACCCAATAGATTGATATCTATTTCAGCCAAAATTATTACAAAGAGCGTTCTCTGGGGTATTATCAGTATTCGCAGTAAAATTGGCCGTGGCAGAGCATTAATATAACTCTAGACTGTAAATGTGATGAGATGAATTTCGGTTTTAATTCAGCACTGGGAAGACGCAGGTTTTTGATGATCGCGAGTGCATTGAAGGTATGGTAATGAATGGCAGCCTGACAGTTTCCGCCTGTTACCCCTCGGTCATGCAGTTCATGAGAATTATCAAAGAAAAGCTATAAGTAAGGGATTACTATCACCGGGTAGAATTTTATAACCTAATCGGGGAAGGCATTTATGAAAGATTTAATTTGGGACAACACGCTGAGTGTCCAAGTGGATGAAATCGATGAGGATCACCGCAGACTTGTGGATCTGTTTAATATTCTCAACCACTCTGTGGCAGACGGAGATGCGCCGGACTATATCGAAGCAGTAATGGAAGAGTTGATAAGTTGTACAGTTTGGCATTTCAGGCACGAAGAACGCTTGATGCTGAAATATGGTTATGATGGTTTTCTGGAACATAAGACCGAGCATCAGGAGTTGATCGAGAGCGCCAAGGAACTACAGATTAAAACCCTGCAGGAGGGTAAATCGTTATCGAGTGACGATATCAAGTTTCTGGAGCACTGGTTAACCGGACATATTCTTTCCGCCGATATGCAGCTAGGCACCTTTCTATGCATGGAAATGTAAGGGTGTAAACCAGGATTGGTTGATTATGTGGTTCAGCCGGCTTTGCTGCAACGGCCTTCCAGAGAGAAGGACGTTTACCTTTTACCCGTTGTTTTCGCCAGTGTAGCTACTTCATAGGCACGCCTGGCCCAAAGAGCCGCTTCTTCAGGGTCGTCATAAATTTCTGCCGGCGCCATGTAATAAGACATTTTTACCGTCTTTCCGCCTTTGTCATATTCAAACTGACCGAGACCTTTTGAAACAAAGTAATTGGCGGTGTTTTCATCGGCTTTGAGATAGAGGGTCTCATCCGCCACCAGTCCAAACATGACGCCATCGTGATAAATGCCGTATCCACCGAACATTTTGCGAGCGCGAATCTGTCCAAACTGATCAAATACTTCTTCAAGATATTCGATGAACTCGCTCATGAATAAATGCCTCTGTTACTGGCGTTTGAGATACACCGTCAACCAATAGCCCCGGACGGGTAACATCTCTGGCCTTTAGTGTGCCTAAGTGATTGATAGTGTAAGTTTAACCCAGGCTGAGCGTATTGCCATCCAAGAAGCCTGGAGCGACATGCGCTCTACCCATTCTGGTGCCGCACAGGGCAAGTTTCTTATGGTAGGACTCCAACATAGGCTCACTGTATTAATTTAGTAATTTTCCCCTTTATTTTTTGTTGTTCACCATGCGGTGTTTTTACTATTTAATATGTTCAGTCTTGACTGAACATATTAAATAGACTAGATTTGGCCTTATGAAACAGAATACAGAACATGCAGTTGAAGAGTTTGTAGAGCGTCTCGGCCTGGTGGCTCAGGCCGATGGATTGCCGCGGATTGCCGGACGGATTATGGGTTTTCTGGTGATACACGGTGGTCCCTACAGTTTTTCTGAATTGGCGGAACACCTCAAGGTAAGTCGGGGCAGCATCAGTTCCAACACCCGTCTCCTGGAAAGTCTCGGAGTAATTGAGCGCATAACCCGTCCAGGCGA
Source organism: Sedimenticola sp. (assembly GCA_002869585.1). Taxonomy (GTDB): domain Bacteria; phylum Pseudomonadota; class Gammaproteobacteria; order Chromatiales; family Chromatiaceae; genus BM503. The sequence goes on along the minus strand of PKUO01000003.1, from coordinate 58,228 downwards.
GCGCCAGGACTATTTTCAGATGCGACCGCATCCTTACATGGAACTGGTGCGCGGCCTGCAAAGTCGCCTGAATAAGGCAAGACAGGTCGTTGCAGACGCACAGCGCAAGCTGCCGGAAGACTGGTCAGATGCCCAGACGCGCCTTGCTGAACTGGGCGATTTTTACAGTCGCCTGGTCGATAGTACCGAGATGATGGTCAGCTCGGGCAAGCCCGCTAAATTCAAATAAAGACAGGTCGTTTCGGCCTTCTGTTCAGAACGCTTTTCAGCAATCGAGACCAATGAAAAAATCCTATCTGATCGCATTCACTTTGACACTGGCCATTGCTGGATGGATGTTGGCGGGTCAATTCAAAACCTCCTCCGATGATGGTGTTGTGAGTAATACTCCACCGGCAGGAGATACTCCTGCGCTAATGGCCGTGGAAATACGCACGCATCTGGCGCGTGATGTTATGCGCCATATCCTCGCCCAGGGACAGGTCGAGCCAAATCGTGAAGTCACGGTGCGTGCAGAGACAGACGGACAGATTGCAAAAGTGGTCGCAATTGAAGGTAAGCCGGTATTTGCAAAAGATATCCTGGTAGAACTGGAAATGAACGATAAGCAGGTGCGCCTGAAGAAGGCTGAAGCCCTGCTGCAGGAGCGGCGCAGGGGGCATGAGAGAGCAAAGCAACTCGGTGATAAGGGCTACCAGGCCCAACAAATGATTGATGAGACGTTTTCTTCGTTGCGTGCGGCCGAGGCCGAACTGGCCGAGATCCAGTTAGACATCAGTAACACCAGAGTTTACGCCCCCTTTGAAGGCATCCTGGAGATGCGCCATGTCGAGATTGGCGACTATGTCGCTGTTAAAGGTGAAATAGCCACCATAGTCGACAACGATCCGTTGGTGGTGACGGTGCAGATTCCGCAACAGGATATCAGCAAGATCATGCTGGGAAGCAGCGCGGAAATCTCCTTCGCAACGGGTCAGCAGGGTCGTGGTGAAATCAACCTGATTGCATCACGGGCGGATCAGGCGACACGCACCTTCCGCGTCGAAATAGAGGTGCCTAATCCCAATAATCAGATTCCCTCCGGCATCAGTGCCGAGGCGCGCGTGCCCACGGGTACGATCACGGCGCATTTCATATCTCCTGCTTTGCTGAGCCTGAACGAGGCCGGTGAGGTCGGTGTGAAGACGGTCAATTCTGATGATGTGGTGGAGTTCTATCCGGTCAGCATCATACAGGCGGAAACCGGTGGTGTGTGGGTCACAGGACTTCCCGATATTACGCGAATCATTACCGTTGGCCAGGGTTTCGTCCGGGAGGGAGAGATTGTCAAGGCCATCCCCGGTGGTGATGAGAGCACGATGTCAGTGGTTTTCCAACAGGATGTCACGTTATCGGAAGCAGGAGCAAATCTGACTGAGAGGCTCCCATGAAGTCGATCATCGATGCCGCGTTCAGCCGCGGCCGCACTGTTGTGCTGACTTTCATCATGATCATCCTGATGGGTGGCAGTGCCTATCTGAACATTCCCAAGGAATCCGAGCCCGATGTACCGATTCCAACCATCTATGTCACCATAACCCATGACGGTATCTCTCCCGGCGATGCCGAGCGGTTGTTGATCAGACCGATGGAAAAGGAGCTTCAGTCGATCGAGGGGATCAAGGAGATGCGCTCCACTGCCGCCGAGGGCTTTGCATCGGTGATACTCGAGTTCGACGCCGGTTTCGATGCCGATCAGGCGATTCAGGATGTGCGCGAGAAAGTGGATATCGCCAAGGCCCAGTTGCCGCCGGACAGCGATGAGCCGCGCGTGACGGAAATCAACGTGGCCCTGTTCCCGGTGATCACGGTGGTGCTCTCCGGTACGGCCCCTGAGCGTACCCTGATAAACATCGCGCGGGATCTGCAGGACAAGATCGAGGCCCTGCCGGGTGTGCTTGAAGTGGATATAGGGGGCGATCGCCAGGAGGTCATGGAGGTAACGGCCGACCCATCGGTAATGGAGACCTACAATATCTCATACAGCGATATTTACAATCTGGTGCAGCGTAATAACCGCCTGGTTGCCGCGGGGGCACTGGAAACCGGCGCGGGACGGATGGTGTTGAAAGTCCCCGGCGTGATCGAAAACATCGAAGATGTGCTCAATCTGCCGGTCAAGGTGGTTGGCAGCACCGTTGTCACCTTCAAGGATGTAGCAACGGTTAAGCGCACCTTTAAGGATGCGGAAGGCTATGCCCGTGTGGGCGGCGATCCGGCCGTGGTGCTGGAGATCTCCAAGCGCAGTGGCGCCAATATCATCGAGACGATTGAAACGGTTCGGGAAATCATCGAGTCTGAACAATCCGTCTGGCCACAAGGCGTTGCGGTCAGTTATCTACAGGACAAATCCAAGCAGATTCGCGACATGCTCGGCGATCTGCAGAATAACGTGCTGTCGGCCATAGTGCTGGTGATGATCGTGATTATCGCGGCGCTGGGTACACGCCCGGCGATACTTGTCGGGCTCGCTATTCCAGGTTCGTTTCTGGCGGGCATACTGGTGCTCAACGGCATGGGCTACACGCTCAACATGGTGGTGCTGTTCAGCCTGATTCTGGTGGTTGGCATGTTGGTGGATGGGGCCATCGTCACCACCGAACTGGCCGATCGAAAAATGGCCGAAGGGATCGAACGCAAACAGGCCTATGCACAGGCCGCTCTGCGCATGTCCTGGCCGATCATCGCCTCCACAGCAACCACGCTGGCGGTATTTGTACCGCTCATCTTCTGGCCCGGTGTGGTGGGCGAATTCATGAAGTACCTGCCGATCACTGTACTGGTGACGCTGATCGCATCGCTGACAATGGCGCTGGTGTTTATCCCGGTGCTGGGTGGCGTATTAGGGGGTGGGAAGAGCTCCGACTCCAGTAATCTTGCGGCCATTGCAGCGGCCGAGAGTGGTGATCTGGCGCATATCCGTGGATTCTCCGGTTCCTATCTGCGGGGGTTGGGTTTGCTGTTACGCCATCCCGCCAAGACCTTTGGAGTTGCCGTGTTCTGCATGGTCGGCGCCTATGCGGCCTATATCGGGTTTGGCCGTGGGGTTGAGTTTTTCCCCGCCGTGGAGCCCGATTTCGCCCAGGTGCAGGTACAGGCGCGAGGAGATCTTTCCGTGCAGGAGCGTGATGCATTGGTGCGCAGGGTCGAGCAGCGGTTACTGGATGTGTCCGAGCTGAAGACAGTCTATGCGCGCACTATAGGCGGAGGTGGTCAGTGGCAGGGAGATATTCCTGAAGATGTGATCGGGGTTATTCAATTGGAGTTCACCCACTGGCGCGAGCGCCGACCGGCGGCCGAGATACTGCCCGAACTGCGTCAGAAGACCGCGGATATCGCCGGTATCCTGATCCAGATTCGCGAGCAGGAGTCGGGTCCTTCCGCCGGTAAACCGATTCAGATCGAGCTTAGCGCGCGTGAACCCGAAAAACTCAATACGGCAGTTGAACGCATGCGTGGACTGCTGGTTGAAATGGGTGGTTTTGTTGATGTCGAAGACAGCCGTCCGCTACCGGGTATCGAGTGGCGGCTGAATGTCGATCGGGAACAGGCGGCGCGCTATGGTGCGGATATCGCGCTGCTGGGTGACGCCGTGAAGATGATCACCAGTGGAGTCAAGCTTGCAGAATACCGCCCGGACGATGCCGATGAGGAACTGGATATCCGGCTCCGTTTCCCCGCCGATGAACGCAACTTGGAACGCCTGAACCTGCTCCGTGTGCCAACCGTCCAGGGACAGATTCCAATCAGCAACTTCATCGCCCTGGAGCCCGCGCAGAATACCGGCACCCTGAACCGGACTGATGCGCGCCGCGTGATGACGGTCAAGGCCGATGTTGCGGAAGGGCTGCTGGTGGATGAGCAGGTCCGCAAAATCAAGGCAGCCCTGCCGGAAGCAGGAATAGATCCCGCAGTGACTGTCAGCTTCAAGGGACAGGATGAGGATCAACGCGAGGCGGTGGAGTTCCTGGTCAACGCCTTTATCACGGCGATATTTCTGATGATGGCGATTCTACTCACGCAGTTCAACAGCTTTTACCAGGCGGGACTGGTGCTCAGCGCCATCGTCTTTTCGACGGCGGGTGTGCTGCTGGGTTTACTGGTGACCGGGCAGCCTTTTGGTATTGTCATGGGTGGTATCGGGGTCATTGCGCTGGCGGGTATTGTGGTCAACAACAATATTGTCTTGATCGACACCTTCAACGACCTGAAAAAACAAGGTCTGGAACCGATGGATGCCATTCTGCGCACCGCCGCGCAACGTATGCGTCCGGTGCTGTTGACCTCCATTACCACGGTGCTTGGTCTGCTGCCGATGGTGTTCGCAGTCAATATCGATCTCATCCATCAGGATATAGCCATCGGGGCACCCTCCTCGCAATGGTGGACGCAGCTTTCCAGTGCTATCGCCGGTGGACTCACCTTTGCCACCCTGCTGACCCTGGTGTTGACGCCGGCCCTGTTGATGCTGGGTGAGAATATCTCCTCCTGGCGACGAGGGCGGTTGGTGGCTCATGGACACCCGGCTCCGGCTGAAGCAGCTGACAATGAAAAGCAATATACTGAATCCGCACAATGAACAGTAACGTCACAAATGCCCGGGGGCAGGTAAACGCCGTTCAACGTGCGGGGTCTGGCCAGCATCCGTATACCTACACCACCAACGGCCTCACCAAGGTCTATGGCGAGGGGCAGGCGGCGGTGCATGCGCTGCGCGGCGTCGATCTGAAGATTCCATCGGGTGAAATGGTAGTGCTGTTAGGTCCTTCCGGCAGTGGCAAGTCGACATTACTGAATATTATCGGCGGGCTGGATCGCGGCACGGCAGGAACGGTCTTTTTCCAGGATCAGGAACTGAGCGCCATGAGTGATGCGCAACTGACCCGCTATCGGCGCGACCATGTTGGTTTTGTCTTCCAGTTCTACAACCTGATGCCGAGCCTGACCGCGCGGGAAAACGTCGAGCTGGTGACCGAGATTGCCACTGACCCAATGACCCCGGAGGAGGCACTTGGTCTGGTTGGACTGGGCAAGCGCGCCGATCATTTTCCCAGCCAGCTCTCAGGCGGTGAACAACAACGGGTGGCCATTGCCCGCGCCGTGGCCAAGCAGCCCACGGTGCTGTTCTGCGATGAGCCCACCGGTGCGCTCGACAGCACCACCGGTCGGGCGGTGCTGAAGGTGCTGAAGGATGTGAACGAACAACTCGGCGCGACGGTGTTGATCGTCACCCACGCGGCGGCGACAGCCGCGATGGCGCATCGTGTGATCCACTTCGCTGACGGGGCAATCCGCGAGGTGGTGGAAAACGACACCCGGCTGAATCCCGAGGATATCGAATGGTGAGCGACGCATGTCTCCGCTGAACCGCAAGCTGCTGCGCGATCTGTGGCGCATCAAGGGTCAGGCCATCGCTATCGGCGCGGTGATCGCGGTTGGTGTGTTACTGCTGGTGATGCAGTCCGGTCTGGTGACTTCACTGGACGAAACAAGGCGCGCCTACTACGAACGCTACCGTCTGGCCGATGTATTCGCCCCGGTCAACCGTGCGCCCGCGCAACGGATCGCCGATCTTGCCGCCATTCCCGGGGTTGCGGCGGCCGAAGGTCGGGTGTCAGGCAGTGCCCTGATTGACATTCCGGGCCTGGATCTGCCGCTGCAGGCGCGGGCGGTCTCCCTGCCGGATTTCGGCAAGCCGCGGCTCAACGATATCTATCTCAACGAGGGACGCCGGCTGGAGAGCGATCATCCAGACGAAATTCTGCTGTTGAAAAGCTTTGCCAAGGCGCACGGGCTACAGTCCGGAGACTCCCTGTCCGCCACCATGAATGGCGCCCGCCGCGAGCTGCGTATCGTGGGTCTGGCGCAATCGCCGGAGTTTCTCTATACCGCTGCGCCCGGTGAACTGATCTCGGATGATTCGCGTTTCGGCGTTATATGGATGAGCCGCTCGGCGCTGGCCGCCGCCTACGATATGGAAGGTGCGTTCAATGAGGCGCTGCTGTCGCTGGAACGCAATGCGCGCTTGCCCGCCGTGCTGGACACGGCTGATCGTATTCTTGACCCCTGTGGTGCGCTCGGCGCCTATGGCCTGGAGGATCAGTTCTCGAACAGCTTCATCACGGAAGAGATTGACGGTCTGCGCGCTACCAACGCCAGTGTGCCGCCGATCTTTCTCGGGGTGGCGGCCTTTCTGCTATACATCGTCATATCGCGCATGGTGCAGTCCGAACGGGAGGAGATCGGTCTGGTCAAGGCCTTCGGCTACACCAATGTCGAGGTGGGCGCACATTATTTGAAATTGGTCCTTACTATTGCTGCCGGGGGTGCTGCGGCTGGCTGTCTGCTGGGAATCGTCAGCGGTCGCGCACTGGTCGATATCTATCTGCTCTACTACAAATTTCCCTTTCTGGTATTCCAGCTGGATCCCGCTTCCTTCGTCACCGGTTTCCTGGTGAGTGTCAGTTCTGCTTCGGTCGGCGGTGTGCTGGTGCTGCGTCGCGTCTTTGCGCTCACCCCGGCCACCGCCATGAGCCCGCCAGTGCCGCCGGACTACAGTCGCAGCGGACGCATTGGCCAGGCGTTGAACACGGTACTTGATCAGCCCAGCCGCATGGTGCTGCGACGCCTGACCCGGCAACCAGGGCGAATGGCGGGCGCGGTTATCGGCATCGCCCTGGGGATGGCGTTGTCGGTAGCGATGATCGGCATTATGTCGGGCTTCGATCGCATGATCGAGCTGAGCTTCAATGTGATCGACCGCAGCGATGTCACCGTCAGTTTCAACGAGGCGATGTCGGATAAAACCGTCTATGAGTTGCAGAGTATTCCAGGTGTGATCGAGGTGGAGCCGGTGCGCATGGTATCCGTGATACTGCGCCACGGGTTGAAGAGCCATCGCGGCGCAATCAATGGTCTGTTGGCATTACCGCGCCTGAATCGTGCAGTCGACAGTGACCTGAAGAGCATCTATCTGCGCGAGGGCGGCATTATTCTCGCGCAGTCACTGGCGAACAAGCTTGGAGTAAAGCCGGGCGATACACTGACCGTTGAGGTGCGCGAGGGTCGTCGTCCGGTATTGTCGATCCCGGTGGTCGGCGTGACCACCACACTGCTGGGCGCACCAGCCTTTATGCAGCTGGATGCGCTTAATCGCGCACTGGGTGAACCCAACCGGGTATCCGCGGCCTACCTGCGCATCGACAGCGCCGAAAGCGCCGCAATTTACCGCATCCTGAAAGATATGCCCGCGGTGGCCGGGGTCAGTCTGAAAAGTGATGCGCGTGCTGCTTTACAGAAACAGATGGACACCGGCGCCGGTGCGACACGTTTCATCATGGCCGCGATCGCCGCAGTGATCACCTTCGGCATCGTCTACAACGCCGCGCGTATTGCCTACGCCGAGCGCGCACGCGATCTGGCGAGCCTGCGGGTGATTGGCTTTACCAATGGTGAGGCAGCCTTCGTCCTGCTGGGCGAACTGGCGGTGGTCACCCTCTTCGCCCTGCCGATGGGGGCATTGCTTGGTTACTACCTGTCGTTCGCTATCGCCATCGGTTTCAGCACCGATCTCTACCAGATACCGGCGAGCGTATCATTGGAAAGCTACGCCATTGCCGCCATAGCGGTGCTGATCGCCGCAATCACCTCAGGCTGGCTGGTGAAACGTGACATGTACAGGCTGGAGCTTGTCTCCGCCCTGAAAACAAGAGAGTAAATATTGTGAGCAAGAAAATATCCCGCAAACTCCTCACCCTGGGCACTATCGTCGTTATCGCTGCGGCGCTGACCTATGCCTTCTGGCCAGGTCCCTTGATGGTGGATAGCGGGGAGGTCAAGCGCGGGGCGATGGTTGTCACCATCAACGAGGAGGGCCGCACCCGCGTGCACAACACCTATGTGGTCTCCACCCCGGTTGCCGGTCGACTGCTCAGGGTGGCTGTCGAGCCTGGTGATCCGGTGATTGGCGGGGAGAGCGTGATCGCACAGATGCTGCCGGTTATCCCCGAGGTGCTGGATGTGCGCAGCCGCGCCCAGGCCAGTGCCGAGGTGTCTGCCGCCGAGGCGGCGTTGCAGCTGGCGCGTGCGGAACTTGCCCGGGCGGTCGCTGACAAGGATCTGGCGGATGCCGATCTGAAGCGCACCAGCCGCCTGGCGCTGGCGCACACCGTCAGTGAGGCCGATCTGGATCGGGCAGTGCGCGAGCAGCGCGCCGCTGCGGCCGCTCTGAAAACGGCCGAAGCCTCTATCGCCATGCGCAAGGCGGAGCTGGAAAATGCCCGCGCCAGGCTGATCAGCGTTGACGGCAATCCTGCAAATGGCGGTGCGGCGGAGGCGATTACTATTCTTGCGCCGGCCACAGGTCGCGTGCTGCGTATCATGCATGAAAGTGAATCGACACTCCCTGCCGGTGAGCCGGTCATGGAGATCGGCAATGTCGACGAAGACCTGGAAGTGGTGGTCGAGCTGTTGTCATCCGATGCGGTGCGGATTGCCCCGGGCAACCGCGTTATTTTCGACGACTGGGGCGGCGAGGAGTTGCTCAACGGTGTCGTCGAGCGGGTTGATCCCTGGGGGTTCACCAAGGTCTCTGCGCTTGGCGTGGAGGAGCAGCGCGTCAGTACCGTGATTCGCTTCACTGACCCGCCCCAGGCCAGGGGGAAGCTTGGTCATGGTTTTCGTGTGGAGGTGCAGATTGTCGTCTGGGAGGATCAGGATGCGCTGGTCGTTCCTTCCAGTGCGCTGTTCCGTGATGGCGAGGACTGGGCCGTGTTCGTGGTAGCGGAGGGTACAGCCCTGCGCCGCCGGATTGAGATCGGCCGCAACAACGGGGTCGATGCACAGGTGAAACAAGGCCTGGAATCTGGTGAACGGGTTATTCTCTATCCATCATCTGCGCTAACCGATGGCGCCATGGTGGCGCAGCGTGAGATCCAGTGATGGGTGGCGACGGCCTCTGAATGCCTGCCCTACTCTACATCCGTGCGAGGGTCCATCTCCATGGCTACCGGAGAGGTGCGCTGGATGGAGATGAAATCCTCGTGCTCTTCGGGAGGCGCGGCCTTGCTGGTAGATATCCGGTACAGAGTGAAAACTCCCAACATCAGTAACACCACCGCATACAACAACGGCAATGAACGTGTGCCCTGAATGTTCATGGTGATGCCTGCCATGATGGGGCCTGCCACGGCGCCGATGCCATAGAGCTGTAACAGGCTCTGCGAGGCGTCCAGCGCCTGTTCAGGCTGGAGTCGGTCGTTGACGTGGGCAACGCTGAGACTGTAGAGGGAAAATGCAAAACCGCCATACCAGAAATAGATGATATAAAGCGACAATGTGGCGCTTTTCACATAAAAGAATTCAACGCACGCCAGAATCGCCGCAGCGAATGCGGCAAAACCGAGCACGATGCGGCGGTCAAAATGGTCGGAGATTTTGCCGATTGGCCATTGCAGAATGGCTCCGCCCATGATGGTTGAGCTCATCAGCAGGGCGACACCGGCGGTATCCAGTCCTATCTGGGTGCTGTACACCGGCATCATGCCCCAGAACGCACCCATCACTATTCCGGCGGTGAGTGTACCGATTACCCCCATGGGCGACTCGTGATAGACGGTTATCAGATGCAGTTTCGGCGACTCGACCAGATGCGGTTGCTGTACCCGGGTCAGGGCGATGGGAACCAGCGCAGTCGAAATGGTGATGGCAGTGATGGCAAACAGCGTGAAGCCGGCGATATCCCCCGCCAGCAACAGGTACTGGGAGAGCGCCATGGCGATAAAGGTGATGATCATGTAGGCGCTGAAAAACTGTCCGCGCAGGTTGTTGGGCGCCAAAACATTCAGCCAGCTCTCGATCACCATGTAGAGAGCGACCATGCAGATGCCGGTAATCACCCGGAACAGCGCCCAGGCATAGGGATCGACCACCAGCACATAGGCGATGGCCGTGGATGAGGTGATGGCGGCCATCGCGGCATAGGTGCGGACATGGCCGACGCGGCGGATCAACGGCGGGCAGACATAGGTGCCGATCGCAAAGCCGATGAAATAGGCAGACATGATATAGCCGATCACGCTGACCGAGAACTGTTCGTGGACCGCTCTCAGGCCCAGCAGTGTTCCCTGCAGGCCAATTCCGAGTAGGAGAAATGCGGTGCTGAGCAGCAATGAGAAGATGGAGACTGCGATTCCGATCATGTCAGGGGCTTATGGCTGGCAGCCTGTAAAACAGGCTGAAGAAAAAGTGTCACTAAGGACCAAGTGTAGACAGTAATAACGGCTGTGACACGGAAGCAGATCTTGTAACAGTGGATAATTCTAGCAGCTGCACTAAAGTAATCAATTAAGCGGACGCTAATTTATTGGCAGTAAACAATATTTTCTGTGGAAGAACATAGACAAATCTCCGGGAGAATCCGGAAGGCTTCAAAGGGAGGCAGAAAAAAGGGAATAACACATGGCCAACTCCTCCGTCGTATATTCACCCAAACGCCTTATATCCCTGCTCGCAGGATGGCTCATGCTGATTCTTGGCGGGCTGTCCCATGCCGGTGGGCCGGTGAGTGAGCTGCGGATACTCACCTGGTCCGAATATATGGACCCTGAAATTGTGGCTGAATTCGAGGCCAAATATAACGCCAAGATCAAATTCAGCTACTTCGAATCGGACGAAACCCGCACCGATATACTGCTGGAAAACGATGGCGTCGGATTCGACCTGGTGATGGTCAATGGCATCAACCTGAGCATTTACCGCAAACGGGGTTGGCTCGCACCCCTGGAAGCAGAAAAAATACCGAATCTGCGTCATATCGACAGGCGCTGGATTGAGGCCTTCCCGGCTGCAGAGGGGCGGGCCGTGCCCTTCTTTTGGGGAACCCTCGGTATTGCCTACCGACGTGATCTGGTGGAAACGCCCATTCACACCTGGATGGGCCTGTTCAGACCAGAAGAAAAGCTGCACGGACGTATCGTCATGGTCAAATCATCACAAGACTTGATCGGCGCTGCCTTGCAGGCCTCTGGATACTCTGCCAACAGCATTGATAGCCAGGCCCTGAAGGCGGCCGAGTCCCTGTTGATGGAGCAGAAACCACATGTGTTCTCCTACTCCTACATTGCACTGGACAAGGGTTCTTCCCTGGTCAGCGGTGAGGTCATAGCAGCCATGGTCTACAGCGGCGACGCCCTCATGGTGCAGGAACACAATGAAAATATTATCTATGTGGTACCCAAGGAAGGCAGCAATCTGTGGGTCGATTACTGGGCGGTAATGCAGTCTTCAGCCGAGAAAGATCTGGCCATGGCCTTTATTGATTTCATCAATAATCCGGACATTGCAGCCCGCATGGCGGAGTATGTCTATTACGCCACGCCAAACCTGGCGGCAACATCTCTACTACCTGCGGAGTTTCTGGAAAATCCGGTAATCTACCCTGATAGCTCAGTGCTCGAGCGTTCAGAGTTTTACCAGGAACTGCCTGCACGAGCGGTAAAAAAGCGCAATACGATTTTCGCACGCGTTATCCGCTGATCGCTCAGGGTTTTAATGTGAAACTTCGCGCCAAAATCCTGTTGTTGATCATCCCTCTGGTGGTGATACCGCTCCTGACATTGGGTTGGCTAGCCTATAACCAACTGCGCAATACCACGATTCAGCGCAGCCTGGGCCAGATGGATACTTTGATCAATCAGGTGCGGATGCACCTGGAATACCGTCAGCAGACGGCCCTGGCCAATATCAATCTGTTTTCCCGCTCATCACAGCTGACGCAATATGTCACCAATGAAGATGAGGAGGAGCGTCTCACCCTGATGCAGTCCAGTATCCTGCGGCTGTTTGGCAGTTATCAGAAGGCCTATCCCGACTATTATGAAATCCGGTTTCTTCTGCCGGACGGCTACGAGGATACGCGCAGCCTGGTGGGTGACATCCCCAATATCACGGATGAGGAGGCAGGGAGTGAGTTTTTTGCAGAAATCCGGCGGCATGAAAATGAGACTCGGATCATGTATGGTCAAAATCCGGATAATCAGGAAGTCGCGATGCTGGTCAGCAAACCCCTGATACTCAATAACCGGGCTGTAGATGCCGTCAATACGCCGCCAACCTTGCGGGGTTATCTGGTTATAACGGCGAATATGGATTATCTGCATGAACAGGCCACAACCATGCAGATTGGTAAATACGGCTATCTCTTTTTTACCGACCAGAAGGGAAAGGTGCTGTTTCATCCCGAACAGGCCCGCATGGGTAAAACTTTGGAGGCGGCTGAGTTTAGCGCACTGCAACGGGCCATAGATCAGAAAACACCGGTGCAAGCCAGGCTCAACGGCACAGAAGTGAATGCGCAGGGTGCGCAACTCCACCCCAATCTCTACCTGTTCACCGTATTGCCTGAGTATGAGATAAGGGCCGCGAGCAACAGGTTGGGTGTGCTTGTCGCAACCACTATTCTGACGGCGACTCTGGTCACGCTGCTGCTGATCTACGCCGCCCTCAAATCCCTGCTTCTGAAACCTATCCAGCAATTGAGTTCGGCTGCGAATGAAATGGGCAGAGGACAACTGCTGGCGCATATCCCGGTAGAGAGCAGTGATGAAATTGGCACCCTGGCCAAATCAATCAGGGCAATGGGAAAGAACCTGCAAAACTCCCAACAGCAAACCGAGTATCTCGCCTATCACGATACCCTGACAGGACTGCCCAACCGGCTCATGTTTAACGAGATGCATCGACAGGCATTGGCAGAGGCGAAGCGCCATCAGCACATGTCGGCATTGATGTATCTTGATCTGGATGATTTCAAGCGCATCAATGACACCCTTGGCCATCAGGCTGGTGACCTGCTGCTCAAAGAGATATCCCAGCGTCTGTTGACCGTATTACGCGGGGAGGATTGCCTGTCGTTGGTCAGGCAGGATGTGCCCACAGACATGGTGGCCCGTTTGGGCGGTGATGAGTTTACGATTTTACTGACCCACGTGGTCCAGAGTCATGAGCCGGCCATGGTTGCCAAGAGGTTGTTAAGCGAACTGGCCGAGCCGGTGATGTTGAGTGGCCATGAAGTGAAAATCGGTTCCAGTATTGGCATCACGCTGTATCCCGATGATGGCCAGGATACGGAAACCCTCAACAAGAATGCCGATATCGCCCTCTACCATGCCAAACGGGAGGGGAAGAATAACTATCAGTTCTATTCCGCCTCCATGAACAGGCTCACCCTGGAGCGCATGGCGCTGGAGACCAAGCTGCGGCATGCGCTTGAGCGTGATCAGCTGAGTCTCATGTATCAGCCCCAGGTGGATCTCGGCAGCGGTGAGGTGGTGGGGCTGGAGGCGCTACTTCGCTGGGAAGACCAGGAGCAGGGATTTATTCCCCCGGCGACCTTTATTCCCATTGCCGAGGAGAGTGGCCTCATCATCCCGCTCGGTGAGTGGGTGCTGAAAACCGCCTGCAGCCAAAACCGGGCCTGGCAACAGGCGGGACTGAAACCGATCACCGTCTCGGTGAATATATCCGGGTTGCAGCTCAGCCAACAGAATCTTCAGGCTGTGGTGGCGACCACGCTCAGAGAGTCAGGTCTCGCGTCTGAATACCTTGAACTCGAATTGACGGAAACCAACCTGTTAAAGGCGCAGGATCAAGCCGCGCTGACGCTCGGTAATCTCAAAGAGCTCGGTGTTGAAATCGCCCTGGATGATTTCGGTACCGGGTATTCCTCATTGAGCTATCTGAAGCGCCTGCCGATCAGCCACCTGAAGATAGATTACGCCTTTGTACGCGACATCCATACCGATTCGGATGATGCGGCCATCGTAGCGGCGATTATCGCTATGGCAGGCAGCTTGGGTCTGAGGGTCACGGCAGAAGGGGTGGAACACATCGAGCAACTGGATTTCCTGCGTGAGCGTAACTGCGATGCGATTCAGGGCTTCCTGTTCAGTGAACCGCTGTCTGTTGATGAAGTGGAATGGGTGCTGCGGGATGGACTACAGCTGAGCGAGGACTATTTCAAATCCCCAGCCGACGTTGCCTGACGCGGTGAGCGCTAGCTTTGGTAGCGCAGAATCTGTCCTTTGAAGGGCTGCGCGAGATAGTCCACATTGACCGGTCTGCTCTGGCTGTGGACGTAACCCAGGCTGACCATCTTTTTGCTGAAACCGGCGTGGTTGCCACGCCCGGGATCGACGATGATCACCTCACAAACGGGTTTGGCGTGTTGATCGATGAAACCTGCGAGCAGTTCGATGTGTTCGCGCTCGTAAAGCAGATCGCTGCCGATGATGAGGTCGAACTCGCCCAGGCCGCTGTTTGCATCGTTCCATCCGGTGCGTACAAAGGGAATCTCGTCACCCTTGTTCAGCCTGACATTCTCTTCGAGAAAGCCCTGCGCCTCAGGGTGATGGTCAGTAGCGGTGATGTCCGCATGGCGGTGATTGAGCAACAGGCTGGTGAGGGCAATGCCACACCCTACTTCCAGGATGCGTTTTCCCTCAATGGCGTAGTCGAACATGAAATGCGCAAGCACTTCACCGGAATCCCAGACAATGCAGAACAGCGGCCAGGCGGCTGACGATATGCCCAGCTTTTCTGCGATACCATCGGTATCGAGAAATTGCTGGCGGTCACGCAGGGTCCTGATGTGAATATCCACGCTATCAAACTCAATGGTCTGATAGCGAAGGCGTAGTGGAGACATACAATCCCTTATCGTCGAGGGGACGCAGCTTGCTGATCCTGAAGGGGATTTGCCACGTGGATAGGACAAGGTACAGGTATTCCGAGCGTCTGACCAATAAATCGCGCTCAACCGGATGGGGATCAGGGCTGGATTCGCGTGCGGATATCTGCACAGATTTCACCAATATCAAAGATAGGCACTGGTTATTCCGCTATAAAACCGGTAATCAGGGACTAACATAGGGTATAGGTTCGAGGTTTGGCTTGGTTGTTTGTGATGAGTGCAGGCAAGCGGGGTCTTGAATCCACAAAACGCGAGGCGTCGTAGGTCATGGGTATAGTCATTATTCAAATCGTTCTGGGAATTTTTGCCTTCTTTCTCTTCTTCTCGGGCATGTTCAACGGGCTGACCGCCTATCTGGTGATGGTGGCCGTGGCCAGCCTGGTGGTGACGCTTGGCCTCTCCTACTATGCGGGCCGCGAGTCCACACAGATGGGAGTAAAGGCCGCGCTGGCATTTGCCGCTCCGGGATTGCTATTCGCCCTGCTTTCTATCGGCGATGCCTTTGCCTATGGAAATCTCTATCCGCTGCTGTTCTGGAGTGCGGCCGGACTGGTTGCGGTGCTTGCCGGTCTGGTTGGTGTGGGCATCGCACGCAAACAGAACCCGGCGCTGCCCAAAGCGGGCTGAAAAACGAGGAGCATTCATGCAACGTTGTGCCTGGGCTGACCAGAGTGAGGCGGAAACGGCCTATCACGATGCCGAATGGGGCGTGCCCTTGCATGATGATCAGCGACTGTTCGAGTTTCTGATCCTGGAAGGCGCCCAGGCCGGTTTGAGCTGGTCGACGATCTTGCAGAAACGCGAGGGTTATCGCCAGGCGTTCGATAACTTCGCCGCCGAGAAAATCGCCCGCTACTCCAGCCGAAAGATTGAACAACTGCTGCTCAATCCGGCGATTGTCAGGAACCGGCTGAAGGTCAATGCCGCCGTGGTGAATGCGCGGCTGTTTCTGGAAGTACAACAGGCGCATGGCAGTTTCGACGCCTACATCTGGTCGTTTGTCGGCGGTGAGCCGTTGCAGAACTGCTGGGAAAGCATATCTCAGGTTCCGACAGAAACCGCCGAATCCCGGGAGATGAGCAAGGATCTCAAGAGCAAGGGCTTCAAGTTTGTCGGTGCTACCATCTGCTATGCCTATATGCAGGCAACGGGTATGGTGAACGATCATCTGACCGGCTGTTTTCGGCACGCCCAGCTCAAACACCGTTAGCGGGTGCCGGTTCCGGCGCATAAACTGCCTGCCGGGGCTACTCACACAACGCCGCTACGCCTGCTGTGACAGAGGGGTGGCGGCCCAGAAATACAGGTGTTGCTTATGTCCGATCTGTCGGCGATAAAATCCCTGGAACACTACATCAACCAGAGAATCCTCGGCCAGGAGCGGCTTGTCACCCGCCTGCTGGTGGCCTTGCTGGCGGACGGGCATCTGCTCGTCGAGGGCGCACCGGGGCTGGCGAAGACCAGCGCGGTAAAGGTGTTGGCCTATGGCATAGAGGGGGATTTTCACCGCATCCAGTTCACCCCCGATCTGCTGCCGGCTGATCTCACCGGAACCGAGGTGTTCCGTCCCCAGGATGGCTCCTTCAGCTTCCAGAAAGGCCCGGTATTCCACAACTTTGTCCTTGCGGACGAGATCAACCGCTCGCCGGCCAAGGTGCAGTCGGCACTGCTCGAGGCAATGGCCGAGAGGCAGGTGACCATCGGCCGTACAACCTATCCCCTGGATGATCTGTTTCTGGTCATGGCAACCCAGAATCCCATCGAACAGGAAGGCACCTATCCCCTGCCCGAGGCCCAGCGCGACCGCTTTCTGCTGCATGTCAGGGTGGACTACCCTACCCCGGACAATGAGCAGCGAATTCTCAGACTGGTGCGGGAACAGATGCGTGAGGGTAAATCTCTCGAGGAGTATGCCGGTGAAAAGGTCTCGCGCACGACCATCCTTTCGGCACGAAAGGCGGTGCTCTCGCTGCACATGGTTGATGAGCTGGAGCAGTACATGGTGCAGCTGGTCGCGGCGACACGCAATCCCGGCCTGTACGATCGGGAGCTGGAAAACATGATCGCCTATGGGGCCAGCCCGCGGGGCACCATTGCCCTGGATCTGGCCTCCCGCGCCTATGCCTGGCTGGATGGCCGGGACTATGTCTCTCCGGGGGATATCCATGCGATCGCCGCCGATGTCTTGCGCCACCGGATTCTGCTTGGCTACGAGGCCGAGGCGGACGGGGTGACCACCGATGAGGTGATCCGCCGGCTGATTTCACTGGTGCCGGTGCCCTGAGGCCGATCGATGAGCCAGTCGCGCCGCCAGGGGATTGATGTCTCGGTCGAAGAGTTGCGCCAAGTCAGGCGCGAAGCCCATCGCCTGGGGGTGGCGCCGGCAGACGCGGTAGCCAGCTTCTTTCCCGGCGTCTACCGTGCCCTGTTTCACGGCCGTGGCATCGAATTCGATGAGGTGCGCAATTACCAATGGGGCGATGACTATCGCGCCGTTGACTGGCGGGTCACGGCGCGCACCGGGCAGATGCACACCAAGCTGTTTCACGAGGAGCGTGAGCGCACCCTCTATCTGCTGGTGGATGCCGGGGCTTCGATGCAGTTCGGCAGTCGGGTGCGTTTCAAATGGGTACAGGCGGCGCGCATAGCCGCGCTGTTCAGTTGGCTGGCGGTGGAGAATGGAGACCGTATCGCCGGGGCGGTCTTCGGCGCGGGTCCGCGGGTGGTCTGGCAACGACCAACCGCCGGGGAAACCGCCGCCCTGAGACTGTTTCATCTGCTGGCCGGAGTGTCGCTACCGCCGGATGGCGGGCCCAGCACCTTGGCCGAGGCCCTGCTGCAGTTGCGCCAGCTGATCAAGCCTGGTTCACTGATCCTGCTGCTGAGTTATTTCGCTGCACTGGGCGCCGAGGTGAGTCGCCACCTGGCCCACCTGCAACAGCATAACGACCTGGCGGCGGTGCAGCTCTTCGATCCCCTGGAGAGAGCCCTGCCCGACTCCGGCCAGTATCCGATTACGGACGGAACCAGCCAGGCGCTGCTCGACTGCAGCGATGGTGTTCTGCGCCATGCCTATACCTGGCGCTTTGATGATCAGACCGCGCAATTAAAATCGCTGTTTTTACGCTATGGCGCAAAGCTGATCAGTATTGCGGCCGATGCGGATCTGGTTGACGGATTACGGCTGGCGCTGATGCCAGCCAGGTTCCGCTCCCCGGCCTGGCGTCCGCGTAGACTGGGCGAGAGGGATAGGGATGGATAGCCAGTCGCCGACACAGCTGTTGCTTGATCTGCGGGATATTCAGATCCCCGAGGCGGTCTCCTGGTGGCCGTTGGCGCCGGGCTGGTGGTTGCTGTCGGGTCTGCTGCTGGTCCTGGTGGCCGTTATCGGCTACCGGCTCTATCAGCGGGGTGCGCTCAGGCGCGCGGCACTGCGGGAGTTCGGCATTATTCGGTTTGATTATCAGCGGCATGGCGATAAAACCCGCCTAGCCCTGGAGCTCGACATGCTGCTGAGGCGTGTCGCCCAGGCCCGCCTGCCCAGCGAGGGGGGCGCGGTATTGACCGGTGAGGCGTGGCTGGCCTATCTCGACCGCCACAGCCGCAGGGCGGGGTTCTCCCTGGCGGATGGCGCTGTGCTGACCACCGCCGCCTACGCCCGGCAGGCTGACTATCAGCCTGCCGGGCTCCTGCAGATCTCTGAACGCTGGATCAGGGACAACGCATGATCACCTTTTTCTGGCCCTGGGCGATGCTGTTGTTGCCGCTACCGCTGCTGCTCAGGGGTTGGCTGAGGCCGAGACGGCACTACAGCCAGGCGTTGAAACTCCCTTTCTTTGCCGAGGTTAGCGACTTGGCTGCATCCAACCACGGGCGACTGGCGCTACTGCGCAGTGCACTCCCGCCCTTTCTGGTCTGGACGCTGCTGGTCTGCTCCCTGGCCCAGCCCCTGTGGGTGGGTGATGATCAGCCGGTGCCGGTCACCGGGCGCGACCTGATGCTGCTGATCGATGTCTCCGGCAGCATGCGGCAGATGGACTTTGTGCAGGACGGTGAGGCAGCAGACCGGCTGACGGTGGTAAAGCGCGTCGCGTCGCAATTTGTCGAAGGCCGGCGGGGCGACCGGGTGGGTCTGATCCTGTTTGGCGACAAGCCCTATCTGCGCGCATCGCTCACCCATGACCGTGGGGCGATTATCGAACTGATCGCAGAGGCGGAGATCGCCCTGGCTGGCGAGACCACGGCAATCGGTGATGCCATCGGCCTGGCGATCAAGCGCATGCGTGAGCTGGTGTCCGACAGCCGGGTGATTGTCCTGTTGACCGATGGGGCCAACAATCAGGGCCAGATCAACCCCCGCCAGGCGGCGCGTCTCGCCAGCGCGATGGGGATCAGGGTCTACACCATCGGCGTGGGCGCCCCGGACACGCCCGCCCCCAATCCCTACGGCGTCTGGTCGGGCAGCAATGCCGGGCGCTTTGAGCAGGAGGTGCTGGAGGATATGGCCGCGCTCAGCAACGGCCGGTTTTTTCACGTGCTCGACAGCGCCGGCCTGCAGGCGGCCTATGATCAGCTCGATCGGCTGGAACCGGCGCTCGGGGAGGATGCCTACCACTATTTTGCCGCGCCGCTCTATCCCTGGACACTGGCGCTGGCGCTCCTGCTGCATCTGCTGATGTTGCTGCCAGGTATGTTTACCGCAGGCTCAAACCGGGGGTCGCCTTGATGGATGGCCTGCATCTGCTCCGCCCCGCCTGGTTGCTGGCCCTGTTGCCCTTGCTGTTGTTTCTCTGGGTGCGCTTCAAATACCACCGCGAAAGCTCCCGCTGGCTGCGGGTGCTGGACGCCCACCTGTTGCCGCATCTGCTGATCGATATTCCAACCAGGGCGAGGCTGCGCCCGTTGTTGCTGATGAGCCTGTTCTGGACCCTGCTGATGCTGGCGCTGGCAGGCCCCAGCTGGCAACGGCTTCCGCCGGTGAGCCTGCAGCCGGATGTGCCGCCCCTGGCGCTGGTGCTGGATCTGTCGCGCTCAATGGAGAGCGAGGACCTTGCGCCCTCCCGCCTGGCGGTGGCCAAGGCCAAACTACGGGCGCTGGTGAGCGAGCTCTCCCAGCGCCCGATTGCGTTGATGGTCTATACCCTGAAGGCGCACAGCGTCATGCCCTTTACCGAGGACAGAAAATTGATCGCCAGCCTGCTTCAGGGTCTGACGCCGGAGATGATGCCGGTGCAGGGTAGCGCCGCCTCGGCTGGGCTGCAGTTCGCCGAACAGCAGTTCGCACCCCTGGGTGGCAAGGGTGGGGATCTGCTGCTGATCACCGATGGCGTGGATGAGGCTACGGGGGAACAGGCGGCGCGCCTTGCCGAGAGGGGGATTCGGGTCTCGGTGTATGCGCTCGCCAGTCGTGAGGGTGGATATATTCCGGATCAGGAACGGGGCTATTTGTATGCGGAAGCGGGTCCGGTAAGAACGGCACTCGACCTGCCAGCGTTGCAACAGGTGGCCCGCCAGGGCCAGGGATTCTTGCAACAGGCTACCCGCGACAACAGTGATATCCAGGCGCTGATCAAAGGCCTGGGCAGTGTCGAGATCGGTGATCTGCAGTTACAGGAGACCGCGGCTGGCGCTGTCTGGCGGGAAGGCGGCCCCTGGCTGATTCTGCTGGCACTGCCCCTGGCCCTGTGGCTCTATCGTTCGGCGGCCATGCTGGCGCTGTTGCTGGGGGTGGGCTTGATCAGCCCGCCGGCGGAGGCCTTTGAGTGGGATCTGTTGTGGCGCAATGCCGGGCAAAGGGCCAGGGTCGATCTGGATAACAACCGTTTCAGCCAGGCGGCAAGCGGCTTTGCAGATCCCCTCTGGCGGGGCATAGCCGAGTACCGCGATGGTCGGTATCAGGCCGCGCTGCACAGCTTCAGCCGTGACGACTCACTGCTGGGGCACTTCAACCGGGGCAATGCCCTGGTACAGCTGGGCCGCTATCAGCAGGCGCTGGCGGCCTACCAGGAGGTGTTGAGCCGTTCGCCAGGGCATCCGGATGCGCTTTACAACTACCAACTGGTCCGCAAGCTGCTGCGACGCCAGTCGATCCCTGATGCGGCTCAGTCAGCCCCGGCTGTAGCGGAGCAAACACCGCCGGTCCGGGAGGGCGAGAGGCAATCAGCCACCCGGGCCGAGGACCAGCTCGATGCCCCGACCCAGGAGGATCTGCGACCGCGCCCCGCTGCAGAGGTGGCCCCCGAGCTGTCAGCAATCGGCCAGGTTGGGGGCGGCGCCATGCTGCTCGAGGGAGCCTCCCACCCGGAAACAGATCAGGGTAACTCGGTGGGTGAAGGGCTGGTGCAGGCCGATCAGGCGGGTGGTAGTCAGGACCAGATCGCACGCCAGGGGAGTGGCGAGGGCGCTGGAGAGTCCGGTGTACAGGAGAGATCGCTGGCGCAGACTCAGGCACTGGAAAGAGGCGATAGGGTTCAGGCGCCTGAACCCAGGCAGGCGACAGAACCTGTGGCAACCGCGCAGAGAGATGCCACCAACAGTCAGGGTGCAGGCGGTAAGGATGACGCAAATTCGGAGGGTGCCGATACAAGTGCATCAGGCAGTCAGTCGGATGGCCGCGCCCCGGGCGAGAGTGCGGAGGCCGGGGCGAGTCAAGGCCAGGATGGGCAGCCGGGATCAGAGCAGTCGCAGAGCAAGGAGGCCGCCCAGATCAGTGCCACCCAGGACCCCTCTGCAGTGGCTGCGGAGGCCGGTTACGCGGGTCAGATCGCCCTCGATGCCGAGCAGTTGCAGGCGATGCGGCACTGGCTCGATTCGATCGAGGATGATGCTACCGGTCTGCTCCGGGAGAAATTCAGGCGCGAGTTGCTGCGTGATCCCGGTGTGCAACGGGGGATGCAGGCGTGGTAAAGACGCTGGTTTACTGCCTGTTTTGGGCGTTACTGCTGACAGGCGTAGCAGCTCCGGCCGAGGAGCCGATATTTATCGAGTCCTCGGTTGAACCTGCCGATCCCTACGTCCAGCAGCAGGTGAGCTACCGCCTGCGCCTCTACCGCAAGAGCCATTTGCAGCGCGGCCATTTTGTCGATCCGGAGATCCCCGATGCCCTGGTTAGGTTGGTCGAGTCCAGCCCTGCCGTGGCGGTGACGAACCGGGGCGAGAGATACGAGATGCTCGAGCAGCGCTACCTGCTGTTCCCCCAGCGCAGCGGCCCGTTGCAGATACCCCCCGGGGTGTTCAGCAGCCGTGAACTCTTCGTCCAGGGCGAGGCGGTCTCTCTGGATGTCAGGCCGCCACCGCTGGCGGCGGCTAACTGGCTGGTGGTTGCGGGGCTTGAACTGACTGAGCACTGGGAGACGCCCGAGCAACCCTGGCGGATCGGCGATCACCTGAAGCGCACCCTGGTGATCGAGGGCAATGCAATCACCGGGGCGCAGTTGCCGGATCTGCAACCGCTCCCTGACGATGGTCTGGAGATTCAGAAGCTGGCGAGCCGGGTTGAGGAGTCCATCGGTAATAACACCCTGGTTGGACGGCGTGTCCTGGAATTGCTCTACCTGCCGGAACGGGTGGGTAGTTTTTATCTGCCGCCGATTGAGATCAGCTGGTGGGACAGCACTGCTGATCGGCTGCAGCTGAGCCGCTTGCCCGGACGCGAGCTGGTTATCTCCCCGTCGACGGGGAGCCAGGCCTCGGGGAGCACCACGCCATTGCAGCAGATCGACACCCCCCAGGCCGCAGAAATGGCAACCTCGCAACGGCTGCTGTCCGGACTGATGGGTGCTGCCGCAGTGAGTGTTCTGGTCTTGTTATTCTATATCTTCCGACGGGCACTGCGCAGAGGGTTGGTCGGTTTGCGGCGGCTGTTGGTGTTCTATTATCTGATCAGACTTCTGGTTGCCTGCCTGGATGGTTCCCGCCGTCGGGCACAGCGGCTGATTTTGTCCTGGGCGGCGTTCGCCCGGATAGTCGAAGAGCCGGCCAGCCTGATCAGTCTGGCAAGGATCTCCCCCGCTCCCCTGATCAGGCAGGCTCTGCGGGATCTCGATCAGAGTATCTATTCCACAATCCAGGCTCCCTGGCGGGGCATGGTGCTGTTTAAAACAGTCGCGCCCTGGATGATTGGCCGCTCCTTTGCCCGGGCACAAGCTCGCGACAGCCGATTGCCGCCCCTTTGGCGGACTATCCCGCCATCAGCAATAAAATGATAACGATTCTAATTTGTATTGACATACACTTGAGAATCGTTATCATTTACCCCCGATGAATCATTTTACTTCGCGATCACGGATGCCAGTCGGCAGATTTGCCATTCAAGGTCGTACCACTATTTTATTCAAGCAGGTAAGTATGAAACGGTTAATCCAAACCCTGATGCTAATCACGGCAACAACGCTGGCCGCGCCAGTGGTCAGCGCCGAGCAGATCGTTGTCTATTCGGCGCGCAATGAACATCTGATAAAGCCCGTGTTCGATCGCTATACCCAGAAAACCGGGGTTGAAATCAAATACATCACCGACAAGGAGGGCCCGCTGCTGGCACGCCTCAAGGCGGAGGGCGCCAACACCCCGGCGGATATGCTGATCACGGTGGATGCCGGCAATCTCTGGCATGCCGCCCAGGAGGGGGTGCTGGCTCCGCTGGAGTCGGAAACACTCCTGGCAAATATCCCCGCCCATCTGCGCGATCCGCAGAAGCGCTGGTTCGGACTGTCGGTACGGGCACGCACCATCGTCTACAGCAGTGAACGGGTCAACCCCGGGGAGCTGAGCAGTTACGAGGACCTGGCCGACCCGAAATGGCGCAAGCGCCTGTGTTTGCGCACCTCGAAGAAGGTCTACAACCAGTCCCTGGTGGCGATGATGATGGAACGCCTGGGCAAGGAGCAGGCCGAAGAGGTAGTGCGGGGCTGGGTGGCGAACCTGGCGGTGCCGCCCTTCTCCAATGATACCAAGGCCATGGAGGCGGTCCTTGCCGGACAATGCGATGTCACGATAGTAAACACTTACTACTTTGGGCGTATGCAGAGCAAAGACCCTGCTATCAAGCTGGCGCTGTACTGGCCAAACCAGGCCGACAGCGGCGTGCATGTGAATGTGTCGGGAGCGGGGATCACACGGCACGCCAAGCATAAACAGGCGGCCATCGATCTGCTGGAGTGGTTATCCTCCACTACGGCCCAGGAGATGTTTGCCGGCCTGAATATGGAGTATCCGGTCAACCCGGAGGTGGAAACCGCCCCCCAGGTGCAGGCTTGGGGTGACTTCAAGGGGGATGACACTAATATCGCCAAGGCCGGTGAATTGCAGACCGAGGCTGTAATGCTGATGGACCGCGCTGGCTATCGCTGATTAGATTCTGATGCGGCAGGTGATTGATCAAGGCGGGACGGGGTCGTCCCGGCGTTCCTTCTGCGCCCGGCAAGGTTGGCGGCTGGCCGCCCTGGGTATAGCCGCTATCGTGGCGGCCCCGTTGCTGCTGGTCTTCTCCGGCTGGCTGCAACCCGAGGGCGAGGTTTGGCGGCATCTGGCCGACACCATTCTCGGGGGGCTGATCGTCAATACCCTGCTGCTGTTGGCAGGCGTGGGTATCGGGGTGCTGCTGCTGGGCGTGGGCCTTGCCTGGCTGACTACACTGTGCGAGTTTCCCGGTCGACGATTTTTCGAGTGGGCGCTGATGCTGCCCCTGGCGGTGCCTGCCTATGTGTTTGCGTTCGTGGTGCTGGGGGTGTTCGATTTCTCCGGGCCGGTGCAGACCTTCATGCGCGAGGCCTTCGGGGCTGACAGCGGTCTGCCCAATGTGCGCTCCACCGGCGGGGTGATCACAGTGCTGGTGCTGGTGCTCTACCCCTATGTCTACATGCTGACCCGTTCGGCCTTTCTCACCCAGGGTCGGGGTACCCTGGAGGCGGCCCGTATTCTCGGGCTGGGGCCCTGGGGCGCGTTTTTCAGGGTGGCCCTGCCGATGGCCCGCCCGGCAATCGTTGCCGGTGTATCCCTGGCACTGATGGAGACCCTGGCGGATTTCGGGACTGTGGCGGTATTCAATTACGATACCTTCACAACGGCGATCTACAAGGCCTGGTTCGGTTTTTTCAATCTGCAGGCGGCCTCCCAGCTCGCCTCGCTGTTGCTGCTGTTTGTCGCCCTGGGGCTGATCGGCGAGTCACGCCTGCGCGGTCGCGCCCGCTATCACGAGACCTCCCGCACCAGCCAACCGGCTAGACAACCGCTGCCGGGTTACCGTGCCTGGTTGGCAACGGCTACCGCCAGTCTGGTCTTTTCCTTCGCCTTCCTGCTTCCGCTGGTGCAACTGCTGATCTGGGCCTGGTCGGTGTTAGCCGAGGATATGGACGGGCGCTACCTGGGGTTGCTCGGACATACCCTGATGCTGGGGGCCATTGCCGCCCTGTTGACAGTGTCAGGGGCGCTGCTGCTGGGGCTGGTGCGGCGGCGTCACCCGGATCGGCTGACCGGCTCGATGGTCCGGGTTGCCACCCTCGGCTATGCCCTGCCCGGTTCAGTGCTGGCGGTGGGCGTCATGCTCACCTTCACCGGCCTGGATAATTTTCTCAATCTGCTGAGCCGGCTGATCTACGGGACTTCCCCTGGACAGATCCTCGGCGGGAGCCTGTTTGCTCTGCTGATGGCCTACCTGGTGCGTTTTCTGGCAGTCGCCTTTGGACCGATTGAAGGTGGGCTGAACCGCATTCGCCCATCGCTCGCCGAGGCGGCGCGCACCCTCGGCGCCACCCCCTACCAGGTGTTGCGGCGAGTCTACCTGCCGCTGCTGCGGCCGGGCCTGCTGACGGCGCTGCTGCTGGTGCTGGTGGATGTTATGAAAGAGATGCCGGCCACCCTGCTGCTGCGGCCCTTTGGCTGGGACACCCTGGCGGTGCGTATTTACGAAATGACCTCCGAGGGTGAGTGGGAGCGCGCTGCCCTGCCCTCGGTCACTCTGGTGCTGCTTGGGTTGCTGCCGGTGCTGCTGCTGGTGCGCCGCTCCGGTTATGGCCACTCACGAGGACGGAAAGCCTGACCATGGACAATCTGCTGGAACTCAATGATATCTGCTGCCGTTATGAACAGAGCAACGTGGTTGATGGGCTGACGTTGCACATGGCGCCCGGCAGCCTGAGCTGCCTGCTGGGGCCCAGCGGCTGCGGCAAGACCACTGCGCTGCGCGCCATTGCCGGTTTTCAGCCCCTCTGCGGTGGCGCGATACGCCTTGCCGGCGACCTGGTCTCGGCCAGCGATTTTAGTCTGCCACCGGAGAAGCGTGGGCTGGGGATGGTGTTTCAGGACTATGCCCTGTTTCCGCATTTGACGGTTGCCGACAATATTGGTTTTGGGCTGGGCATGGACAGGCGTCGCCCTGCCCGCACAGGGCGTATTGCGACCCTGCTGGAGCTGGTCGGACTGACCGGTTATGGCCGACGTTATCCCCACGAGCTGTCGGGTGGGCAGCAGCAGCGCGTGGCGCTGGCGCGGGCGCTGGCCCCGGAGCCGCGTCTGCTGCTGCTGGATGAACCTTTTTCCAATCTGGATGTGGATCTGCGCGAAAGACTGGCCAGCGATGTGCGCGCCATTCTCAAACACGAAGGGATTGCGGCGGTGTTCGTCACCCATGATCAGCACGAGGCGTTTGTCATGGGCGAACAGATCGGGGTGATGAATGGCGGGCGGCTGCGGCAGTGGGATAGCGCCTTTAATCTCTACCATGAGCCGGCCGACCGCTTTGTGGCAGATTTTGTCGGGCAGGGGCGTTTTCTCCACGGCAGGCTGGTGGAGCCCGAAGTGGTGGAAACCCCGCTTGGGCGGATCATCGGCAACCGCGCCTATAACTGGCCCAAGGGCTGCGGTGTCGAGGTGCTGCTGCGCCCGGACGATGTGCTGATCGACGGTGACAGTGAATTCCGGGGCAGGGTGGTGGGACGCGCCTTTCGGGGCGCAGAGACACTTTACACGCTGCAGATGGAGCAGGGCGGGTAACTGCTGTCGCTGATGCCGAGCAGTCACGATTTCCAGCCGGGCGAGAGTGTCGGCCTGAAACTGGAGGTTGAGCATCTGGTGGTGTTTCAGACCTGACGCCGGATCGCCTTGCCGCTAGAGCGGGGCGCTTATCCGGCAGTCCGCGGGGCAGGTCATGCGCTGATAAACAGACCTCGTCTCTCGCTTATTTGCTTTTACTCACCGCGATTCCATCTTGAAACAGCACGGCGCCTGCCGGCGTTTCAACCTCTTCCTTGACCCACTCGAGTTTGTACAGATCAAGCCGCCGGTCGCGGAAATTGCGTACGCTGCCTTTCATGCGGATGGTTTCGAGCTTTTCCAGGTTGAGGTCGGCGATCAGGCTCATTTCGGTGTTTGGCGTCGCCTCGGCGGCGATGGCATCATGGGGGAAGGCGTAATCGGAGGGTGTGAAAATCGCTGCCTGAGAGTACTGGATATCCATGTTTTCGACATTCGGCAGGTTACCGACACTGCCGGTGATCACCACATAGCACTCGTTCTCGATGGCGCGCGCCTGGGCGCAGCGGCGCACCCGCTCATAGGCGTTCTTGGTGTCGGTCCAGTAGGGCACGAAGAGGATCTGCATGTCCTGTTCCCCGAGCAGGCGCGACAGTTCTGGAAACTCCACGTCATAACAGATCAGGATGCCGATGCGGCCGATATCGGTATCGAATACCCGCAGGCTGTCGCCCCCTTTCAGTCCCCAGTAGGCGAACTCGTCGGGAGTGATATGCAGCTTGTACTGACGGTCCCAGGTGCCGTCGCGACGCAGCAGATAGGAGACATTACGCAACACCTGGTCTTCATACTCCGGCATGCTGCCGGCGATGATGTTGATGTTGTATTCCAGCGCCAGGCGCAGCAACTCTTCGCGTAGCCGGTCGGTATAGCCGGCCAGATCTCGAATCGACTCGGCCGGGTTCTCCTGGTTGAACTGAACCATCAGTGGAAAATTGAAAAATTCAGGAAAAAGCGCGAAATCAGCTTTATATCCAGCAATTGTGTCGACAAAATACTCGATTTGAATCATCAGGTCGTCAAAGGTCGGGGCCGGGCGCATCTGCCATTGAACCGAGCCGACACGCACCTCTTTGCGGCGCAGACGCTTGACCGTCGGGTCCTCTTCATAGCGGATATTGATCCACTCCAGCAGCGTGGCCGCCCGCCCGGAATCCTTGTCCTGAGGTTCATAGTCCTTGATCAGATGACGGACGTGGAAGCCGTTCGCCAGCTGGAAACTCAATACCGGATCATGCAGCTCCTTGTTACACACGTGCTCGATGTATTCAGCCGTGGTCATTTTTTTCCGGTACTTCTTGTAACCGGGGATGCGCCCGCCTGCAACAAAACGCCGCAGGTTGAGCCGTTCACACAGCTCTTTGCGCGCGGTGTAGAGCCGTCGTCCGAGACGCAGGTCGCGGTAGCTGGGGTGGACGAAAATATCCACGCCATAGAGGGTATCGCCATCCGGGCTGTGGTTGGTCAGATAGCCGTTGCTGGTGATTGCCTCGTAGCTGTGGTCATCACCATAATTCGCATAGTTGACGATAAGGGTTATGGAGGCGGCGGCGATCTCCCCCTTGTTGTCGATGCAGAGCTGTCCTTCCGGAAAGTGCCTGATCTGGGAGAGGAACTGCTCCTCGCTCCAGGCGCCTCCCAGGGTCGGATAGGCGGCATCCATGGCGCGCTTGAAGCTGGGGTAGTCTTCCGGCCGGAGGGTGCGTAGCGTCAGCTTGTGAGTCTTGCTCTTCTTGCCTTTTTTCAGGGGTCTTTTTTTCACGGCCTTTGCCATGGATACGCCTCCAGCGCTGTATGACAGATCTGTTACAGACCCTAGTTATATGTTAAATATCCGGCGGCAGGAAGCGCTTTTTAAGTTGGATTTGAAGCCTTACGCATATACTTTCTCTATCAGTTCGCAAAAGGCCTCGGGGGAAACGGGTTTACTGAAGTAGTATCCCTGGGCGGTTTCGCATCCCATGGCGCGCAGGTTTTCGAGCTGTTCCAGCGTTTCAACGCCTTCCGCTATCACTTTCAGGCCGAGACCATGGGCCATCAGGATGGCCGCATTCACCAGTTCGCGATCGGCCGGATCGACGGTGATGTCATGGATGAAACTGCGGTCGATCTTCAGCACATTGAACGGGTAGCTGCGCAGATAGCTGAGGGAGGAGTAGCCGGTTCCGAAGTCATCCATGGCGATGTTCACGCCCAGCTCTTTCAGCGTCGTCAGCGTGCTCTCGATATAGGCGTGTCCGCTCATCAGCACCCCCTCGGTGATCTCCAGTTCCAGGGCTGTGGCAGGAACGCCCGCCTGTTGCAGTGCCTGATCGATGTTGGTCGCCAATCGTGGATTACGGAACTGTCTGGGTGACAGGTTCACCGCGATCTTGAATCCGTCGCCCTGAATTTCCCGCCAGGCGCCGGTCCAGGCGAGCGCTTGCTGCAGGACATGCTGGCCAATCTCGTCAATCGAGCCGGTCTGTTCAGCGATGGGGATGAACTCCTCCGGCGATACCTCCCCCAAAGCGGTGTTATGCCAGCGCAACAGGGCCTCCGCGCCGGTGATCCTGCCGCTGGTCAGATCCACCAGGGGCTGGTAGTTGAGGCTAAACTCGCCGCGATCGAGCGCACCGTGCAACTGCTCCTCCAGCGCCAGACGGCGCGAAACATTCTGGTTCATTGCGCTGGTGAAATAGTGGTAGGTGTTTCTGCCCTGCTCCTTGGAGTGGTACATGGCGGTGTCGGCATTGCTGAGCAGTTCGGCCGGCTGATTGCCGTCTTCAGGAAAAACAGCGATACCGATGCTGGTGGTCACAATCAGATCGCGCCCGTTCAGAGTGAACGGCTCTCTGAAGCGTGAAATCAGCCCCATTACCACCGGGCGGGCATCGACGGCCTGGGTCAGACCGCTGAGCAGAATAATGAACTCATCACCGCCCAGACGACAGACCGTATCGCCGTCACGCACGCCGGAGAGCAGCCGGTCGGCGGCCAGCACCAGCAGGCGGTCGCCGGCCTCGTGCCCCAGGCTATCGTTGACCCGCTTGAAGCCGTCCAGATCAAGAAACAGTACCGCAACCTGGGTGCCGGTTCTTTTCGCCTCCTTGGTCAGCTGGGTGAGGCGGTCCAGGGCGAGAAACCGGTTGGGGAGACCGGTCAGGGCATCGAAATGCGCCTGGCGGAGGATACGCTCCTCCTGGGTCTTTTTCTCGGTGATGTCCTCTTTTACGGCCAGGTAGTGGGTCACCTTGTCTGACGGGTCGAAGACCGGCGCGATATGCGCGTTCTCCCAATAGATATCGCCGTTCTTTTTGCGGTTTTGCAGTTCACCCGTCCAGGGTTGACCGCTATGCAAGGCCCCCCATATCTCCTGCTGGCGGTTCTCCGGTGTCAATCCTGAAGTGAGGAAGCTGGGATTCCTGCCAATCACCTCCTCGGCGCTATAACCGGTAACCCGCTCAAAGGTGCTGTTGACGTACTGAATCCTGCCCCCGGTATCGGTGATTTCAACCAGAACGGGGCTCTGCTCGACAGTCTGTGAAAGCAGATGGATCATCGCCTCGGTACTCTTCTGCTCACTGATGTCGACATGGGTGCCGACCACGCGCACCGCCTTGTCCTGTTCATTCTTGACCAGGAAGGCCCGCGACAGGATATCCACCCAATGACCGTCCTTGTGGCGCATCCGAAATTCCAGCTTGAAGTTGTCGCGCTGGCCGTTGATGTAGTCGGTCAGCATGTCCCAGCTTTTCTCGCGATCAACCGGGTCGATCAAATCCTCCCAGGCGGAGAAATCATTCTGCAATTCGCTGTCGGCATAACCGAGCATGCTCTTCCAGCGTGGGGAGTAGTAGATTTCATTTGTGACCAGATTCCAGTCAAACACACCGTCGTTTGCACCCTGCATCGCCAGGTTGAAGCGCTCCTCACTCTTGCGCAAAGCCTCTTCTGTCCGCTTGCGCTCGGTGACATCGATAACTACGGCACCGATACCATTGGGCTTTCCCATACTCCCGGGGATTGGGAAGTAGGAGATATTGAAATGCGAGATTTCATTGGGTTTGTTGGGTGTCTCGCCAGTGAGTTCCTGGTTGAGAATCGGTTGGTTGGTTTCGAGAATCTGCCGAAACAGGGGATAGATGATATCTGTAATTTCCGGCAGTACCTCGGCAACCGTTTTTCCGATATGGTCTGCGGCAGGTATGTCATTGATTTCCGCCAGGGTGTTGTTGATAAGCTGATAACGAAATTCGGTATCAAACAGGACCATGCCGGCCGGCGCCGAATCGAAGATGGCCGAGAGGCGTTGCTCGCTTTCGCGTAGTGCAATCTGCGCCAGTTTGCGCTCTTCATCCTCTTTTTTCAGTTGAATGTTTTTTTCCCGCAACTCCTCGGTTCGCTGCGCGATCAGGCTTTCCCGCTGGCTCACCTCGCCGCTCAGCTCGTTGATCAACTGCTCATTCTGGGTCTGTAGCCTGATGGTTTTGCGCAAATTGCGGTTGACGTTGAGGGTAAACAGCGTGGTCATTCCCAGGTAGATCAGCATCGACAGGCCCAGCATCCAGCCAGTGGTGGGATCGAGGAACAACAGGGTAACGCTGGCGGTCAGGAGCTGTGGGTAGGCGTAGACCACGAATGCCGGAAGATAGGCGGAGAGGATGATAACGCCGGAACCCACCACGCCGAAAATCAAAATCAGCAGGGCGATCATCACCAGCAGGTCGTTGCTCAGGTAGATCAGGGGATAGATCAGGCTCCAGGAGACGCCCGCCAGGGCGGTGCCGAACAGGTAGTGCCGCCGCCAGGATTTTGCCGACAGCAGCTCCGGCCTTGTCTTGTGCAGATACCAGTAGCCCAGCCTGATTGTGGCTGAGAGGTAAAGCGCCAGTACCCAGTAGCCGACAAGTCCGGATTCAACCCTTGAGCCGAGAATGAAATTGAACAGTGTTGCGATCGTGATGATGGTCGCATTCGCTACAGGCGCCTGCATGTAGAGCAAGCGCACCTGTTCTTCGGTTAGGGCCTGGGGGTCCTTTTCCATGGCTGCGTGATCAGATACCAAAAGTGTCGTCCGGTTACTATTTTTTGTTTTTTTACCTTTGAATATATTTCAGTTCTTCGGCAGGGATTTCGGAAACTTTACAATCTAAAATAGATTATTCAGGCAGGTTGGCGACCACATCCGCCACCGCGCCGGTCAGGGTTGCAAGGTCCAGTGCACCGATGATAAAGGGTGGCATCAGGTAGATCAGCCTGCCGAAGGGTCTGACCCAGACGCCGCGCTCGACAAAGCTTTGGGGGATGGCCCACATATCCACCGGCTCTTTCAGTTCCACCACGCCGATGCCTCCCAGTACACGCACATCCCGCACCTGCGGCATGCCCCGGCATGGGGCGAGACCGGATTCAAGCTGTGCCTCAATACCTGCCACTCGCGTCTGCCAGGGTGAGTCAAGCAGCAGATCGATGCTGGCCAGCGCAGTGGCACAGGCCAGGGGGTTGCCCATGAAGGTGGGGCCGTGCATGAACAGGCCGGGGTCGCCGCTGCTTATCGCGCGGCTGATCTCCTGGGTGGTCAGGGTGGCAGCGAGAGTCATGTAGCCGCCGGTCAGCGCCTTGCCGACACACATGATGTCCGGGGCGATACCCGCGTGCTCGCAGGCAAAGAGTTTTCCGGTGCGCCCGAATCCGGTTGCGATCTCATCGAGAATCAGCAACACGCCGTAACGGTCGCACAGCTGCCGCACGGCTTTGAGGTAGTCGGCCGAGTAGAAACGCATGCCACCGGCGCCCTGGACGATCGGCTCGATGATCACCGCCGCAGTAGTCTCGGACACCCGGGCCAGTGTCTCTTCCAGAACCGCCAGGTCGGCCGGATTGCAGGGTTCGCGAAAACGCGAGATGGGCGCGTCGACGAACGCCTGCCGGGCCAGAACGCTGGAGAACAGCGAGTGCATACCGGTGACCGGATCGCACACCGACATGGCACCGAAGGTATCGCCGTGATAACCGTAACGGATGGTGACGAAATGCTGCTTTTGCGGTTTGCCGAGGCTGTGCCAGTACTGGATCGCCATCTTTAGCGCCACTTCGACTGCGACCGATCCCGAATCTGCGAAGAACACCGTCTGCAGTGGTTCGGGTGTCAATTCGACCAGTTTCCCTGCCAGGCGTGCCGCTGGTTCGTGGGTGAGACCGCCGAACATGACATGGGACATCTTGCTGATCTGATTCAGGATCGCCTGATTGAGCACCGGGTGGTTATATCCGTGAATGGTGCTCCACCAGGATGACATGCCGTCGATCAGTTCGCGGTCGTCGGCCAGCCTGATGCGGACGCCCGAGGCCGAGACGACGGGAAACACCGGCTGGCCGGAGCCGATCGAGCTGTAGGGGTGCCAGATGTGCTGTCGGTCGAGTGCGACCCAGTCGGGTTGGTCGGTCGGGTTCATGAGAAATCCATGCGGCTGAGTTGAGCCGTGATTATACGGTAAATGACTGGGGAGAGCCGCTGATCCGGCGGGTGTCAGTCGCAAGGAGGGCTGTGAGACGTTGATATTTCTCAGTGTATTCAGACGGATTAATGCAACAATTTCTCTTAAGGTATCGCGCTTTGTGCCGACAAACTCCAGTCAGCATAGGGTTTTTCACCCTGGTGAGGGGCGTTGCGGTTTATTATTCTCTAGTGGTTTTATTGGGTCACCAGTCAACAAGAGTAAGAAGAACAGGATGGCGATAGTTTTCTCCAGCGTGCATGTCGAGCGCACCGCAACCCTTGAGGGGCTGCGGGAGGGGATAGGGCTGGCCCTGGAGCGGGGGGCAAAGAGTCTGTTGATTTTTCTCTGCAGCAGGCCCCAATATGATCTACAGCAACTCCCCGCCCTGTTTGCCGAACTGCCGGTGCCGGTCTTTGCGGGGGTGTTTCCAGGCATTATTCATGATCAGGAGCATTTTCACGATGGTGCACTGATCTGCGGTATGACGCTGGAACTGACCCCTTGCCTGGTAGAGGATATCGATCGCCCGGATGAGCTGATTGCGGAAGAACTCGCCCAATGTTTTCCTGGCGCCAGTCCAGCTGGTGCACTGCTGCTGATCGATGGCCAGAGCCGGGGCATCGACAACTTTGTCGCCTGCCTGTATGACCGGTTTGGACCGGATACCACGGTCTTCGGCGCCGGGGCGGGTTATCTCGATTTCTCGCACAATCCCTGCCTGGTCACCGCATCCGGGGTCTACCAGAATGCCGCAATGGTTATCGGTCTGCCCGTGCCCTTGGCGTTCGGGGTGCATCATGGCTGGGAGAGCATTGCCGGCCCCTTTCTGGTGACCGGTTCGGAAGGCAACCGGATACAGAGCATCAATTATCAGCCGGCATTCTCTTTTTATCGCGATATTCTCGAAGGGCATGCCGGGCAAGCGCTCGATTTCAGCGATTTTTTCAGTGTCGCAAAATCCTACCCCTTTGGCATGGCGCAACTGGACAGCGAGTACCTGGTCAGAGACCCCATCCGTAGCCAGGGTGAGGTGATCGAATGCGCCGGCAGTATCTCGCCGAATACCATGGTCTATATTCTCCACGCAAAACCGCCACAGCTGATTGCCGCGGCAGCGCAGGCGACCCTGGAGCTGCGGCCCAAGCTGGCGCCGAACTATGAGCGTGCCGAGAGTCTGTATGCGGTGGTGGTTGACTGCATTTCGCGGGAGCTGTTTCTTGGTCCGGACTACCCGGCTGAGCTGGCCTCCATCCAAAGCGCCCTGCCGCAGGCAACGCTTATCGCTGGAATCCTGTCGCTCGGGGAGATTGCCAGTTCATCCCAGGGGGTGATCCACTTCTTGAACAAGACGACGGTGATCGGGGGGGCAGGGCGCTGAATCCCAACGAAAAACTCGACACACTGAGTCTGATCGCCATCCAGCATGAGCTGGCGATGAATATCGGTTTGAGCCCCCAGTTGCGGCCCATGGTGAGGCGCTTCATGGAGGTCTGCCTGCGTCGCCTGCCGATTCGTCGCGTCCATCTCTACCTGTGTTACGAGGCGGATGCCGAGCTGCCGAAGGGCGCCAGTCCCGGCTCTGGAAACACCCTGCGTATCTCGATGCCGGAGGGGGGTATGCGGGTCCGGCAACACCTGGGGAAGATCGAAGGCTTGATCGCCTCCTGCTCGCAAGCGGATGGCCGCATGAGCGAACCGAGTGTGATTGAGGATGAGGGCCGTTATTTTCACCTGTTTCCGATGATGGGCATGGGAACATTTGTGATGGAACGGCTGAATGCGCCCTTGCAGGATGATCTGATCAGGGCGCTGGTGCCGATCTTTGAACGTCTGAATCTGGGTTGCAATGCAGCGCTTCAGCACGAGCGCGTGATCCGGGAGGTCTCCCGGCGTAAGGAGGCAGAAGAGCATATCGAGCATCTCGCCTATCACGATGACCTTACTGGACTGTCCAATCGCCGTGATCTGCTGGTGCATCTCGACGCCGCCCTTGGGCAGGTGAAGGATACCGGCCGGCATGGTGTTCTGCTGTATGTCGACCTGGACAATTTCCGGGATATCAACGAATCCCTGGGTTATGCCATCGGTGACGCCATCATCCGGGAGGTGGCCGGGCGCTTAGGTGCTATCCACTACCAGGAGCTCTGCGTGGCCCGCCTCGGCAGCGATGAGTTCGTGATCTTATGGCCATTGATCAGCGGGCCGGCTGATAAGGTGCGTCAGCGGGCGGTGCAGTTGGCCAGCACAGTGCAGGCAGCCATATCCGAGCCCAGTCGTGTGGACAACCGTTCTCTGGCGGTGGCCGCCAGCGTGGGCATCGTCCTCTTCTCGGATGGTGAGATAAGCGGTGATATGCTGCTGGGACAGGGCAGTCTCGCCATGTACCAGGCCAAGGCGCTGGGTCGTAACACCTTGCATTTTTTCGAGGCGGGGATGGCTGCCGATGCCGAAAAGCGCCTGATGCTCGATAGCGAAATGCGGGTGGGTTTGCGGGATGAACAGTTCAACCTCTATCTGCAGCCCCAGGTGGATCAGGCCGGGGAGATGATCGGGGCTGAGGCGCTGATCCGCTGGCAGCATCCGCAAAAAGGGTTGGTTTCACCCGCCACATTTATTCCGATGGCGGAGAAATCAGGGTTTATCGTGCCGCTCAGTGACTGGGTTCTCAGACGCGCCTGTGACTATGTCAATCAACTGGAGGCGCACCAGTTGCTGCCCGATTCGGGCTACATCGCGGTGAACCTGAGCGCAAAGTATTTTCACCAGGCCGATTTTGTTACCCGCGTCAGGCGGATTCTGAGCGAAACCGGCGTCGCGCCGGGGCGTCTGGAGTTTGAGCTGACCGAGGGTACCCTGCTTAATAATGTGGATGACGCCATCAACAAGATGTACCGTATGCGCGAGCTGGGCGTCGGCTTTTCCATCGATGATTTCGGCACCGGCTATTCATCCCTCTCCTACATCAAGCAGCTACCGATTGACCGGATCAAGATCGATCGCAGTTTTGTGCGCAACGTGGACAGCAGCCCGGGCGATGCGGCTATCATCGAGACCATCATCGCCATGGCCGGTCATTTCAATCTCGGGGTGATCGCCGAGGGGGTGGAGAACGAAGCCGAGTGGCAGTTTCTCGCGGGTCTTGGCTGCAAGGAGTTTCAGGGCTTTCTGTTCCACAAACCGATGCCGTTCGAGGTGTTTCTGGACGAGATGGCCTAGTGTTGGCGCAGGCCCAGGTCTAAGCGGACTGTTGGGGTATTTTTCGTACAGTATTCGGCAGGGTCTTGAGAATGATCCCGGCCAGGGCCTGAAGGGCCTGCAGGCGGGGAAAGTTGGGTCGGTAGACCAGTCGCACACGGCGGAAGGCCTCGGGCACCTCCAGTTTGCGGGCGATCACGCCTGAACCGGTCATGCGTCCGCCATGCACCGCCAGCGCCGGCACCAGGGTGCAGCCGAAACCGGTGGAGACGAACTGGATCAGTGTCTCCAGGCCGAATGCCCGCAACTCGTCCAGTTCCCGTTGTTTCGGCTTGGTGTCGAGCTGACAGATCTCCACGATCTGGCGCGACAGGCAGTGTTCGTCCGAGAGCAGCAGCATCTCCACGTCGCGCAGGTCTTCGCGGGTGATTTCGTCCTTGGTGTAGAGCGGGTGCTGGAGCGGGTGTATCAGCCAGAATGGCTCGTCGAACAGCGGGATCTCCTCGAACCCCTTGTCCCGGGCGGGGGTGGCGAGCACCGCGACATCGATTTCGTGATTGCTCAGGCGTGACTCCAGCGCCCCGGTGACCTCATCGGAAAACACCGGATGCAGTTGCGGGTAACCCTGTTTCAACGCCTGGAAGATCAGCGGGATCAGGTAGGGGCTGAGGGTCGGGATGGCGCCGATGCGTAACTGCCCGGCGAGAGGGTCCTGGTAGATCTTGGCGGTTTGCACCAGGGCCTCTGCCTGTTCGGTGCATCTGCGCGCATGATCGATGATTGCCTCACCCACCGGTGTCAGCTCTACCGAGCGGTTGCTGCGTTCGAAAATGGTCACACCCAGCTGTTCCTCGAGCTTTTTTATCTGGCTGCTGAGGGTCGGCTGGCTGACGAAGCAGCGTTCCGCCGCCTTGCCGAAATGCTTGCTTTCTGCAACCGCAATGAGATATTTCAAGTCGCGCAGATTCATGCGGGTGTAATCTTATAAATGAGATGATTCATAGTCTGTATAATGATAGGTATAGACTATCAATATGATTTGTACAATCGAATTGAGTAATTATCGAATTACGCTACAATCTCTATGTGCATTATCAGGCATGTGCCTAACTCAAACTATCGGAGGATACGAGAATGTCATTGAAAGGCAGTAAGACTGAACAGAATCTGAAGGACGCATTCGCTGGGGAATCTCAGGCCAACCGTCGTTATCTCTACTTCGCCTCCAAGGCAGATGTCGAGGGTTACAACGATGTTGCAGCCCTGTTTCGCTCAACCGCAGAAGGCGAAACCGGCCATGCCCACGGCCATCTGGAATACCTGGAGCAGTGTGGTGATCCCGCAACCGGCATGCCATTCGGTCCTACCGGCGACAACCTGAAAACCGCGGTTGCCGGTGAAACTCACGAGTACACCGATATGTATCACGGCATGGCAAAAACCGCCCGCGACGAAGGCTTTGACGAAATCGCAGACTGGTTTGAAACTCTGGCCAAGGCAGAGCGTTCTCACGCCAATCGTTATCAGAAAGCTCTGAACGAAATGGAGTAATGGCAGTTCGGGTGGTCCGGGTTCCCGGGCCGCCCTCAGTTTAGGGGAGGCAGTATCATGTCAGCGCCGACATCAACACGAGAAGGTAATCTGGAGGCACCCACCCGGCATCCGCTGGACTGGAAGAGTGCTGATTTTTACAACGAAGAGTCTTTGTTCAAGGAGATGGAGCGGGTATTTGATATCTGCCATGGGTGTCGACGTTGCGTTAGTTTGTGCCAGTCTTTCCCGACCCTGTTCGATCTGGTGGACGAGTCAGACACCTTCGAAGTGGACGGGGTGAAGAAAGAGGATTACTGGCAGGTGGTGGATCACTGCTATCTGTGTGATCTCTGCTACATGACCAAATGCCCCTACGTGCCGCCCCACGAGTGGAATCTCGATTTCCCGCACCTGATGCTCAGGGCCAAGGCCTACAAGTACCAGCAGGGGGATGTGAAGACCCGCGACCGAATTCTCACCAGCACAGATGCAGTAGGCAATCTGGCTGGCATTCCGGTGGTGTCCCAGGTGGTCAACGCCGTGAACAAACTGAAACCAACCCGCAAGATCCTCGAAGCGGTGCTGGGAGTACATGCCGACGCCAAGTTGCCTGAGTATCACAGCAATACCCTGCGCAAACGGATTGGCGCCCATACCAGCAGCCACCAGGCCGAGCCGGCGGGCGTGACCAACGGCAAGGTGGCGCTGTTCACCACCTGCTACATGAACCGCAACGAGCCCACGGTGGGGGAGGATTTCGTCGTGGTGTTCGAACACAACGGCATTCCTGTCACCACCCCCAGTCAGGAGAAGTGCTGCGGTATGCCCAAGCTCGAACTGGGTGATCTGGAGTCGGTACAGAAGGCCAAGGAGTTCAATATCCCGATCCTGGCCAAACTGGTTGATGACGGCTGGGATCTCACCGCCCTGATCCCCTCCTGTGTGCTGATGTTCAAGCAGGAACTGCCGTTGATGTATCCGGACGACGCAGATGTGAAAAAGGTCAAAGAGGCGTTTTACGATCCCTTTGAGTACCTGATGCTGCGCCATAAAGAGGGCAAGCTGAATACCGATTTCAAACAGCCGCTTGGCAAGGTCGCCTATCATGCCGCCTGCCACCAGCGGGTGCAGAACATCGGGCCGAAGACCCGTGAAACCCTGTCGCTGATCCCGGATACCGAGGTGGAGATCATCGAGCGCTGCTCCGGCCACGATGGCACCTACGCGGTCAAGAAAGAGTTCCATGAGAGCTCAATGAAAATCGTCAAACCGGTGGTCAGCCGGGTGAAGAACGCCAATGCCGATCACTACGGCAGCGACTGCGCCATGGCCGGACACCACATCGAAAATGGCCTGGGCGAGGGGCGTCCTTCCGAGCACCCGATTACGCTGCTGCGCAAGGCCTACGGTCTATAATGCAAGGGATCGGAGTCGGCCGATGGCTGACTCCGGTCTCATCAATTCACGCATGAACAATAACAGGAGAGGTTGCCATGGCAAACGAAGGTTACCATGAGCCGGCAGAACAACTGAGCAACGAGACCAAAGACATGCACCGCGCCATCGTCTCGCTGATGGAAGAGCTGGAGGCGGTCGACTGGTACAACCAGCGGGTTGATGCCTGCAGCGACAGCGAACTGCGGGCGATTCTGGCCCATAACCGCGATGAAGAGAAAGAGCACGCCGCGATGGTCCTGGAGTGGATTCGCCGGCGCGATCCCAGCTTCGACAAAGAGCTGCGGGATTATCTATTCACCGACAAAACCATTGCCCACGAATGAACGGGGCGGAGTTGCAAGGCATGAGTAAACTGACACACGAAAAGCTCTACTCCTTGGAAGAGTATTCGAAGATCCGTAACGACTTTCGCAGCAAGGTCATGGAGCACAAAAAAAGCCGCAGGGTCGCCATTGGCGAGCACGCCGCGCTCTATTTCGAGGATGCCCTGACCATGCAGTACCAGGTCCAGTAGATGCTCAGGATCGAAAAGATCTTTGAAGCGGAGGGTATTCAGGAAGAGCTGGATGTCTATAATCCGCTGATTCCGGACGGTCTGAACTGGAAAGCGACCTTCATGATCGAGTACAACGATGTCGATGAGCGTCGGGCTGCATTGGCGCGGATGATCGGCATAGAAAAGGCGCTCTGGGTTCAGGTTGACGGCTTTGACAAGGTGCATCCCATCGCCAATGAGGACCTGGACCGCGAAACCGAGGATAAGACCTCATCCGTCCATTTCGTGCGTTTCGAGTTGGATGCCGCGATGGCGGCCGCAGTCAAGCAGGGCGCCAGCGTTTCGGCGGGAATCGACCATCCGGCCTATACTGAATCTGTAGTGTTGTCACCCGAGGTGCGGGATTCCCTCGCAGGTGATCTGAATTAGCCCAGGGACCGGGCTTGTGTTGGCATGAACGTCCCCCCCGGCCCCTGTGCGTGGTTGTTTTCAGCCATGCCAGGGGCCATTTTTTCTCCACAAGGAGATAAAGACCATGTCCTCTTACCGTCTGTTGCTTGGCATCTCTCTCCTGCTGTTGATCACCGCCTGTGCCGCCCCTGGCTATCGAACGGGCCTCTATTCCGGCCATCTGCCGGTTGGCAGTCTGGTCGAAGTGCTGGAGGAACTGCCCCTGCGAACCGAGCACAGCCGCGTCTTTCTCCAGGATGGCGAGGTGGTGAAGCTGGGCAATCTGAACCGTTTCACCACCCATTGTAATTTCGAGCTTAGACAACTGGCGGCCATCGGGACGGCGATCCGCCCGGATCGTCTGATAATCACCGGTACCGAGATCGGTGATGAGCGGGTGGTGGGTTCCGGCCGGGTGATGCTCGCCTCGCGCTATCTGACGGGCTGGCACTGGAATAACGAGGGTGGTCCGCCGACGGTGACGCGCTTCTACCACTACACGCTCGATTCTGTGCGCCAGCCGGATGTGATGCGGCTCACCTGTCATGGGGGTGAGGCGGATCTTCCGGATGCACGCCTGCCGACCTTGCCGGAGATCCGCAATGCA
The DNA here is from genome assembly GCA_002869585.1 of Sedimenticola sp. Classification (GTDB taxonomy): domain Bacteria; phylum Pseudomonadota; class Gammaproteobacteria; order Chromatiales; family Chromatiaceae; genus BM503. The sequence goes on along the minus strand of PKUO01000003.1, from coordinate 17,192 downwards.
CTCGGGTCAAAGGTCAGGATTCATCTCAATCCATAGTCCCTCTTCATGCATGTTGGATCTGGTGATGGAAAAACCTTTATTTGATCCAGGTCAATATTGGAATGAGAATAAATGTGAATTGTCAATGAACGCTTGAGCGTATTTGGTTTCAATGTTCCCCGCAGCTGATGAGCAGTTGCACATCATGGCCTGTCAACTTAAGTAGTCCGGAGAATCCCCATGAATAAGGAACTGAAACTTTCTGCACTGTGTATGGGTATGATATTGGCAACACCTGCGTTTGCCGTCGATGAACCGATTTCACCCATCGAGCCCGCCAAGGAGATCAATCTTGCCCAGGCCGAGCTTGGCAAGAAACTCTACTTTGATCCGCGTCTGTCTAAATCCGGTTTTATCTCCTGTAACTCCTGCCATAACCTGAGCATGGGTGGCACAGATAATCTGAAGACCTCGATTGGTGACAAATGGCAGCGGGGTCCGATCAACGCCCCGACTGTGCTCAATTCCAGCCTCAATCTGGCCCAGTTCTGTGATGGCCGCGCTGCGGATCTCAAGGAACAGGCCGGTGGTCCGATCGCCAATCCGGGTGAGATGGGCTTTACCCATCAGCTTGCGGTTGACCTGTTGCAGTCCATTCCCGGCTATGTGAAAGAGTTCAAACTGGTTTTCGGTGAAGACAACATCACCATCGACGAGGTGACCCAGGCAATTGCGGAGTTTGAAAAGACCCTGGTCACGCCAAATTCCGATTTCGATCAGTGGCTGCTGGGTGACAAGGAAGCCTTGAGCGCCGATGCCCTGGCGGGATACAAGCTGTTCAAAGAGAGCGGCTGCGTGGCCTGCCACAATGGTCCCGCAGTAGGCGGCAACTCCTTCCAGAAAATGGGTGTGGTCGAACCCTACCAGGCAAAGAGCCCGGCGGAGGGTCTGAGTGCCGTGACCGGCAAGGATGCGGATCGTTTCATGTTCAAGGTGCCGACCCTGCGTAATGTCGAGATGACCTATCCCTACTTCCATGACGGCGAGGCCGAAACCCTCACCGAGGCCGTGGATGTGATGGGACGCCTGCAACTGGGCAAGAAGTTCAGCGATGCGGAGAATGCCCAGATCGTGGCCTTCCTGAAATCACTGACCGGTGATCAGCCCTCGTTCCAGCTGCCGATTCTGCCGCCGTCCGTGGACAACACCCCACAACCGACGCCGTTCGATTGACCCGCAGTTGCTACAATCCGGCACCGGAGTCTGCATTGACTCCGGTGCCTTTTTCGCCTTGATCAACCCTTCCAGCCGAAACTGTCGAGTGATTTCATATAGTTGATGCGCTCATAGACGCCGGGGTCGGCGACACTGCGCTGGCTCATCATCCCCTGAAACTCCTCGATCGATTCGAAACCCTTCTCCTCCATCCAGGCCTCCATGCCTGCCAGGATTTCACCCAGGACGACCGGGCCGCGTTTGAGCAGAGCGCTGCACAGGTGCACCACATCGGCCCCGGCCAATAACATCTTCAGTGCGTCCTCGGTGTTGTGAACGCCGCTGGTGGCCCCCAGGGTCAGGTCGGTATGGCCGTGCAGGATGGCGATCCAGTGCATCGACAGCAGATGTTCCGCCGAGCTGGAGAGGTGCAGCCGGTGGTTGAGGCGCAGGCTGTCGATATCGATATCCGGCTGATAGAAACGATTGAACAGCGCCACGCCGTTGGCCCCTGCCGCCTCGATCGCCTTGATGGTATGCCCCAGAGCGCTGAAGTAGGGCGAGAGCTTCATGTTGATCGGTATCTTTACCTTGCCGCGCAGTTCCGTGAGCAGCTCAAGATAGCGCCGCTCAACCTCGTCACTTGAGGTCTCGACATTGTTCGGCAGATAGTAGACATTCAGCTCCAGGGCGTCCGCGCCCTCCTTTTCCAGGGTTGTGGCATGCTCAATCCAGCCTCCCGGGGTGATGCCGTTCAGACTGGCCACCACGGGAATATCCAGAGCCTGCTTGAGCTGTCGCAGGTTCTCCAGATAGAGATCCAGGGCGTTGTCAAAATCGATATGCGCAGGCAGAAAGTCCTGCGCTTCGCCAAAACCGATCTCCTGGTGATGGAGGAAATGCACCATGCTCTCCTCTTCCCGGGAGACCGCCTCCTCGAACAGGGAGTACATCACCAGCGCTGCCGCCCCGGCATCCTCCAGTTGCCTTGCCATGTCGATGCTGTGCGACAGGGGCGAGGCCGAAGGCACCAAGGGGTTTTTCAGCGTCAGTCCGAGAAATTTGCTTGTGAAGTCCATGATTCTGCTCCTTTATCGGATTTTGTCGCTGGCCGGTTCAGCCGCTGGTTTGGACTCTGGCGCTGCATCACTGTCCACCGCCAGCTTCGCCAACTGCTCGTAGAGGTGGAAGCGCGAATGCACCTGTTTCTGTGCCTGGCGCAGGTAGCGCTCGGCCTCATCCGGATGGGAGCGCATCAGCATGCTGAAACGGGTTTCAGTGCTGGTGAAGTCCCGGTAGGGGATCGAGGGCTCCTTGGAGTCGATGTGCAACGGATTCTGCCCCGCTTCGGCCAAGCGCGGATCATAGCGGAACAGGGGCCAGTGACCGCTGTTGACGGCCAGATCCTGCTGGCGCAGGTTGTTGGCCAGATCGATGCCGTGGGCGATGCATGGGCTGTAGGCGATGATAATCGACGGCCCGTCGTAGGACTCCGCTTCGAGAAAGGTGCGCAGGGTCTGTACATCCTTGGCTCCGAAGGCGATGTGGGCGACATAGACATTGTTGTAGGCCATGGCCATCAGCCCCAGATCCTTCTTGTTGGCCGGTTTGCCGGCGGCAGAGAATTTTGCCACCGCGCCGAGCGGGGTCGCCTTGGAGGTCTGGCCGCCGGTGTTGGAGTAGACCTCGGTGTCGAGCACCAGCATGTTGATGTTGCGCCCTGAGGCGAGGGCATGGTCGACGCCTCCATAGCCGATGTCATAGGCCCAGCCATCACCACCAAAGATCCACACGCTCTTCTTTACCAGCATGTCGGCCAGACTCAGCAGCCTGCGTGCTTCGGGCCGTTCACTGCTCTGCAGTTTGCCCTTCAGTTGTTCTACCCGCTGGCGCTGTTCGTAGATGCCGGCCTCGTCTGACTGATCGGCCTGGAGCAGGGCGCTGACCAGCTCCGTGCCCAGTTCGCTCTCCATCCCTGCCAGCAGTTCCCGTGCCTGGTCGGTCTGTTTATCCACCGCCAGGCGCATTCCCAGGCCGAATTCGGCGGTGTCCTCGAACAGTGAGTTGTTCCAGGCCGGGCCGCGGCCCTCCGGGTTGGTGGTGTATGGGGTGGTCGGCAGGTTGCCGCCATAGATCGAGGAGCAGCCGGTGGCGTTGGCGATCAGCATGCGGTCGCCGAACAGCTGGGTGGCGAGTTTGATATAGGGTGTTTCGCCGCAGCCGACGCAGGCGCCGGAGAACTCGAACAGCGGTTGCAGGATCATCGAGCCCTTGAGGGTGTTGAGCTTGAGCCCGCTGCGGTCATACTCCGGCAGACCCAGGAAGAAGTCCCAGTTGGCCATCTCCTGTTCCTTGTAGTCGTGGTCGACGACCATGTTGAGCGCCTTGCGCGCGGGGTTCTTTTTGTCGCGGATCGGGCAGATTTCGACGCAGAGACCGCAGCCGGTGCAGTCCTCGGGAGCTACCTGGTAGCTGATGTGCCAGCCAGGTTCGAAATCCTTGCCTTTGATCTGCACATGCAGAAAGTTCTCCGGGGCGCTTTCGGTCAACTCTTCGCGGAACAGCTTGGAGCGGATCGCCGCGTGGGGGCAGGCCAGCGGGCACTTGCCGCAGTGGGTGCAGAGGTCCGGTTCCCACTTGGGCAGTTCCAGGGCGAGGTTGCGCTTCTCCCAGGCGGCGGTGCCCAGGGGCCAGGTGCCGTCGGCGGTCATGGCGCTCACCGGCAGGCTGTCGCCCTTGCCGGCGATGATCTTCGCCGTCACCTGCTGGACAAACTCCGGGGCCTTGATGCTGACCACAGGCGGCCGGTCGAAGCGGCTGCTGACCTGGTCCGGGACTTTAATCTGGTGCAGCTCTGCAACAGAGGCGTCAATCGCCGCATAGTTGCGCTCAAGCAGGCGCTTGCCCTTGCGACCGTAGCTCTTCTCCACCAGCAGTTTGATCTGCGCAATCGCGGTATCGGTGTCGATCAGGTCGGAGATGGCGAAGAAACAGGTCTGCATGATGGTGTTGATGCGCCGGCCCATGTCGGTCTGCTTGGCGATGCCGTAGGCGTCGATCACGAAAAAACGCAGCTGCTTGTCGATCATCTGCTGCTGGACATTTTTAGGCAGAGAGTCCCATACCTCGTCTGGTGAAGTCTGGGTGTTGAGCAGGAAGGTTGCCCCTGGGGCCGCCTTGTCCAGCATCTCGTAGCTGTTGATGAATGTGGGCTGGTGGCAGGCGACGAAGGAGGCCTCACCTTCACCGATCAGATAGGTGGAGCGGATCGGCTTCGGGCCGAAGCGCAGGTGCGAGACGGTGACCGCCCCGGCCTTTTTCGAGTCGTACTGAAAATAGCCCTGGACGAAGTTGTCGGTCTCGCTGCCGATGATTTTGATCGAGTTTTTGTTGGCGCTGACGGTGCCGTCGCTACCCAGTCCGTAAAACACGGCGTTGGTCATTTCCGCTGCACAGTCGGGACGGAAGCTGGGGTCCCAGGCAAGATTGGAGTGAGTGATATCGTCGATGATGCCAACCGTAAATTGGTTTTTCGGCGAAGTTTTCTTCATTTCATCAAAGATGCCCACCACCATCGCCGGTGTGAACTCTTTTGACGAGAGGCCAAAACGCCCGCCGGTAATGCGCGGCAGTGTGGCGATCTGGCCGTTGCTGAAGGCCTGGGCATAGGCGCTGAGAATGTCCTTGTAGAGGGGTTAGCCATCCGCGCCGGGCTCCTTGGTGCGATCCAGCACGGTAATCTTCTGCGCCGTGTCGGGGATTGCGGCAAGCAGGAGATCGGCTGCGAAGGGTCGGAATAACCGCACCTTCAGCAGTCCCACCTTCTCGCCACGTGCCTGCAGGTGCTCGACCGTCTCTTCCGCTGCGCCTGCGCCTGATCCCATCAGGCAGATCACCCGTTCAGCGTCGGCCGCGCCGACATAATCGAACAGTTGGTACTGGCGCCCGGTGAGGCTGGCGAAGTGGTCCATCTGCTGCTGCAGGATCTGCGGCAGTTGCTGGTAGTAAGGGTTGACCGTTTCACGTCCCTGAAAGTAGACGTCTGGGTTCTGGGAGGTGCCGCGAATCACCGGGTGATCGGGACTCAGGGCGCGGGCGCGGTGGGCGGCGACCAGGTCATTGTCGATCATCGCCGCGATCTGGCTGCGGCTCAGTTTATGGATGGTGTTGATCTCGTGGGAGATGCGAAAGCCGTCGAAAAAATGCAGAAAGGGGATACGCCCCTCGAGCGAGGCGGCCTGGGAGATCAGGGCAAAGTCCATCGCCTCCTGGACCGAGTTGGAGCAGAGCATGGCATAGCCGGTGGAGCGGCAGGCCATCACGTCCGAGTGATCGCCGAAGATCGACAGGGCCTGCGCCGCCAGGGAGCGGGCCGAGACGTGAAAGACCGTCGGGGTCAACTCCCCGGCAATCTTGTACATGTTGGGGATCATCAGCAGCAGACCCTGGGAAGCGGTGAAGGTGGTGGCGAGAGAACCCGCCTGCAGTGCCCCATGGATGGCGCCGGCGGCACCGGCCTCGCTCTGCATTTCGACCACGTCCGGGACGCTGCCCCAGAGATTCTTGATGCCGAGAGAGGACCACTCATCGGCCCACTCACCCATGTTTGACGAGGGTGTGATGGGGTAGATGGCGATCACTTCGTTGGTCATGTGCGCGACATAGGCGGCGGCTTCATTGCCGTCTATGGTTACCATGTTGTTGTCCTGCATGGCGTTACCTCTTTGAACAGTGTTTTCCGGTCGGTGTGACGGGTTTGCGGAGAGTTTTATATTTATTGATTCCTGATTACCAAGACTATCTTAAATCACCTCTATTACCAGTTCATTGATCCATCGCGGGTTGAGCCTGATCATATTATCGTTAATAAAATTTCATTATTCTTTATGATGTTATGAACGATTGCGCGCCAGGGGTCGGGGTCAAAATTGGCTCCGGCCCCTGTGCATTGACAGGATCCACTCTATGCTGATTACCGAAATTCTGGCGAGAAATGCGCGGATGTATCCCGCCGAGGTGGCGCTGGTTGAGCGTGAGCCGGCAAAAAACAGCCGGCGTGAAATCACCTGGAACGCCTTCGATCAGGATGCGAGCCGGTTTGCCAACGCGCTGATGCTGAAAGGTGTGCGCAAGGGTGACAAGGTGGTGCATCTGCTGATGAACTGTCTGGAGTGGCTGCCCACCTATTTCGGGATACAGCGTACCGGCGCCTGGGCGGTGCCTCTGAATTTTCGCTTCGAGGCGGATATCATCCTCGCCTGCAGCCTGCTGGCGGAACCGAAGGTATTTGTGTTCGGAGAGGAGTTTGTCGAGCGGATCACGGAGATCAAGCATAAGCTGGACAAGACGGTTCGCCACTATGTGTTTATCGGTGCGGATGATGCCTGTCCGGATTTTGCCGACCGCTATGCGGATTTTATTCGCGAGGCATCAAATCAGGACCCTGCGGTGGCGATGGAGATCACCGACGAGGCGGCCATTTATTTCACCTCCGGCACCACTGGCCTACCCAAGGGCGTGCTGCTGACCCACCGTTGCCTGGAACATGCGGCCTATGTCGAGAACCGCCACCACAATCAGACCCACGAGGACAACTTCCTCTGTATTCCACCGCTCTATCATACCGGCGCCAAGATGCACTGGCTTGGCGGTTTTATCGTCGGTGCGCGGGCCGTGATACTGAAAGGTGCCAAGCCGCAGTGGATACTTGAGGCGATCTCCGAGGAGCGCGCCACCATTGTCTGGCTGCTGGTGCCCTGGGCCCACGATATCCTCATTGCCTATGAAAACGGTGATCTGGACTTCAGCCGTTACCGCATGGGGCAGTGGCGGCTTATGCACATCGGCGCCCAGCCGGTACCGCCGAATCTGATCCGTGCCTGGAAAAAGCTGTTCCCCCATCACCAGTACGATACCAACTACGGGCTGACCGAATGCACCGGGCCTGGCTGCGTTCATCTGGGTATCGAAAACACCCACAAGATCGGATCCATTGGCATTCCGGGATTTGACTGGGAGTGCAGGATCGTCGATTTTGATGGCAATAATCTGCCCGATGGCGAGCCAGGTGAACTGCTGGTCAAGGGACCGGGGGTGATGAAGGAGTATTACAACAACCCGGAGGCCAGTCGCGAAACGGTGGTCGATGGCTGGCTGCACACCGGTGACATCGCCCGTAAGGATGCGGAGGGTTTTTACTGGCTGGTGGACCGTAAAAAGGACCTGATCATCACCGGCGGCGAAAATGTTTCGCCGGTCGAGGTGGAGCACTTTTTCATGGCGCATCCGGCGATTCAGGATATCGGTGTGATCGGCACCCCGGACATGCGCCTGGGCGAGGTGGTGACCGCTATTATCCAGGTAAAGCCCGGCAAGTCACTCAGCGAGGCCGAGGTACTGGCCTTTGCCGAAGAACTCCCCCGTTACAAACGTCCGCGTATCATCTTTTTTGATGAGGTGCCGCGCAATGCCACGGGAAAAATTGAAAAGCCCCGATTGCGGGAAAAGTTTATCAAATAATGTTGGGCATCCTGAATCTCGGGTTGCTGTGTGATTTATATCGCGGCTAAAGCCGCTCCTACCTGGTGTGGAGCTCCCTTCAGCAGTTAGATCTTACTGAAGGTGTCCCCTTGTGCCCTATGGGTATTCAGGCGGGAAAAAATGCGGGAAGTGTCTGTATTAAACAAACCCATATTGATGCAACCAATGGGCTATTCTTTCACTACGGTTTCATAGACAAGCAACGGTTGATATTCGATGGACCTCTGGTTTGAAAAATCCCTTGGTGATGGCCTGCTGGCCTGGGAACCTCTGGATCAAATCAAACAGCATTTTTTATCGGCCTATGTCCGGAACGGCAAACCCGAGGATATGGCGGTCTTCATGCGGCACGAGTCGGAAGGCAGACTGCATTGTGAGGTCAAGGTCTATTTCCCTCCGGCATCGTCCGTAGTAGCGAACGAGCTTGGTGCTGAACCCTGTCCTCGGCCCTCACAGGATGGCTTGAGTTTATTGGCGGGTGCTGAGGAATCTTGGTCGGTACTTTTTCAGGAGAGTGCTGAATAGTCTGAAGTTGGTTGGAATTCAGGGCATGGTAGAGTATTTAAAATCATATATGTAGTTGTAGGAAAAAGGGTAACAGCATGCGAGTTAAAGGAAAAATAACATCTTGGAACGATGATAAAGGATATGGATTTATAGTGCCGAATGATGGGGGAAAACAGGTTTTTGTTCATATCAATGCCTTCGGTAATCGAAATCGACGCCCAGAAGTAAATCAGGTTGTGACCTATGCCTTGTCTAACGATAAGCAGGGTAGGCCATGTGCTGTAACGGCCACCTTGGCTGGTGATTGTCTGCAGCAAAAAAAGAAGCAAGGTAGGAATTCATTGTCAGTCATTGCTGCAATGGTTTTTCTGACTATTGTTGCTGTTTCAGTAGTTGCCTCAAAGCTACACCCTGCAATTTTTGCGATTTATCTTGCGGTGAGTTCCATGACTTTCATTATGTATGCGCGTGATAAATCGGCAGCCAGGGAGGGAGCTTGGAGAACTAAAGAGAGTACACTGCACTTGCTTGCACTGGCAGGTGGATGGCCGGGTGCGCTAATCGCCCAACAGAAGTTGCGGCACAAATCGAAAAAAGAGTCGTTTCTTGCAGTTTTCTGGATAATGGTTTTATTGAATTGCGCTATTTTTATTTGGTTACACACATCACAAGGCACAAAAACATTCCAGTCTTTTGTTGAAGCGCTGATGTGACAATTTGTGCTCAGGGTGTGGGATTTAACTATGTCTGAGAGAAAGCAACATTGGGAAAAGGTATACGCGGATAAATCACCGCTTGCTGTCAGCTGGTACCAGAAGGAACCGCTCGTGTCACTGCAACTCATCCGCAATGTCGGGCTTGCCAAGGATGCCGCGGTTATTGATGTGGGTGGTGGCGCGTCTGTGCTGGTGGACTTTCTGTGTGCCGAGGGTTATTCCCAGGTAGCGGTTCTGGATATCTCGGCAACGGCGCTGGCCAGCGCCAAGGAGCGGTTCAAACAGAATTCTGACAAGGTGGTTTGGCATGAGGCGGATATTACCGGGTTTCTTTCTCCGCGACGCTATTCCCTGTGGCATGACCGGGCGGTGTTCCACTTTTTGACCGAGGCTTCGGATAGAGAAAAGTATGTCGACGTGCTGAGGCGAACGCTTGAACCCGATGGGCAGCTGATCATGGGGGCCTTTGCGATTGGCGGGCCGACAAAATGCAGTGGTCTTGATATCGTCCAATATGATGCAGCCAAGCTTATGCGGGAACTGGGAGATGATTTCGAATTGCTGGAGGAGTGCAGCGAAACGCATATCACGCCGGCAAATCAGGCGCAGAGATTTGCCTATTTCAGTTTTGTCAGAAAAGATTAACGGAGAACTGCCCGCCTGCTTGAATCGATAGATGTCATACTTGGGCATCTTTTTGAGAGGTGTATCGCTTATGAAAATGGATGAATCAGTCAATGTCCTTGGTGAGCCGCTGATGCTGTGTGGCGAGGATCCGGTGACCGGCTTTTTTCGGGATGGGAAATGCAACACCTGCGAGGAGGACATCGGCTCTCATACGGTCTGCATCGAAGCCACTCAGGAGTTCCTGGAATACTCCAGGTTCAAGGGCAACGACCTGTCGTCGCCCATGCCCGAATTTGGCTTCAAGGGCGTGAAGCCGGGCGATAGCTGGTGTCTCTGTGCAGGCCGCTGGTTGCAGGCCTACCAGGATAACATGGCGCCGCGGGTGCATTTGACTCGCACCCATAAGCGGGCACTGGAGATTGTGCCTATTGAGCTATTGAAACAGTTTGCTGTGGATCTCAATTAAGCCGGAGCACCTGGGCTTTGCCGCGAAGGAGGCGCAGTGTTAGACAGAGACAGAATTCCCGGGGAGCTATGCGCCATTCTGGAAGAGCAGCTGGGAAATCGGCTCGATGATATCAATTTCCCTCCCCCGGTATTTGATACCCTGCGCGGTGAAATGGTTGAGATTGATCTGGACAAAAAGGTTCTGGTCAACCGCTTCCCGGTTCTGTCGGAATATCTCAACCCCTATGGCACATTGCAGGGTGGGATAATTGCGGCGGTCATCGACAATACCATTGGGCCGCTGAGCATGCTGGTTGCGCCTCCCAGTTACACCCGGCATCTGGAGCTCAAGTACACCAAAGCGATATCGCCGGAGATAGGGTTCGTCTATGTGAAGGCGAAGTTCATGGGGAGTAAAAAACGCCTGTTGTATTTCCAGGCGAGTGTTGAGAGTCAGCAGGGTGATAAATTTGCTACCGCGAACTCCACCCATTGGGTCATCGAATAAACGGCGGCTTAAGCGGTGAGTTGTTGATAAATCCACTGCCTCAGTTTATCTGCTGCCTTGCTTTGCGGCCCCTCCTTTCTTAGCTGCTGACACTGCTTCAACAGCCTCACCTGGGTTTTCAGTTCCAGTGATTGCATCCGCTTGAGTTGCTCATCCCGAATGTTCAATTGACTGCGATCGGCATGGCTGTGGGCGAGCATGGCCTGGGCGTGGCTGAGGGCGCGGCCGAGGATGACAAAGGCAAAATTGGGGTCCCTGACCGGGCCAAGCAGGTGTTTTTCCGCGCTGTATGGCAGCCACGCGGGTAGTTTATCTTTAATCCAGTCGAGACCCAGCCAGCCGGAAATACCGCCCAGCAGGCCGCCGCTGACTGCGCCGGTCATCAGTGAGGTGCCACCGAGCCCGACATCGGCAATCAGTCCAATGGCCGCACCCGCTCCGGCGCTAACCAGGATCAGTTGTCTTTTCTCAAGTCCCCAGAGTGACCATTGGGTTTCATCCATCAGTTCGGTTTCATGCACCTGTAGCTGGGCAATGTCAGACTCCAGTTGGTGATAGAGAAACAGCGCCTCCAACTGCTTCTGCCCCTCCCGCTCCATCTGGTTGAGCTGGCAGTTGAAGCGGGCAATCTCATCCGGGATAAGCGCGTTGAGCCTTTCCTTTGCAGCCTGCTCCAGCCGTCTGCTCGATTGCTGCCAGGTCAGCAGACGGTGCAGGTTCTCGACCATAATGCGCGCAGCCTGTTGCAGTTTCAGCTCGCGGTAGTGTTCCAGTTCTTCGATGGCGTGATCAAACGCCTGGGTTTTGTGGGTGTCGAGCTGGCCGAAGGTACGCAACAGTTGCAGGTGCTGATCGAAGCTTGCATGCAGGGGGTCGAACACGCGCACCAGACTGAAGTATTGATTGAGCGCCTGCTGCCACTGGTCAACAAAGGTGTCCCCGCCAATGGGGTTGATCAACGCCAGGCGCGGACTGCCGGTCCAGCGCAGGATCTCCATCTCGGTCTCATATTCCGGGCTGTAGGGCAGTGAGCCATCGACCACGTAGATAATACCAGCGCCATTGATGATCGGCGTCAGCAGTTCCACCTCGTCCATAAACTCTTTCGTCTCGCGGAAATGACTCACGAACTCCTTGACCCGTTGCGGCCGTTGATCGGCGCTCACCTCCTGGCGATTGAGCCAGGCCAGGCATTTGTTGGCGCGTTGGAAGCCGGGGGTATCGACCAGTTCGAACACGGTGCTGTTATCCAGCTTCAGGGTGAAGCGTTGCGACACCCGGGTGGTGCCGGAGACGGGCGATATCTTGACCTGGTCGTTCTGAGTCAGCGCAGAGACCACCGACGATTTGCCCTTGTTGGGGTGCCCGACAACCGCAAATACCGGGTGATCACTCATGATCCGACCCTTCCGCTAGAGGTTCGGTGATCAGATGAAACGGATCAGGGAGCTGACGCATGAAGGCCTGCCAGGATTGAATCAGTGTCTGTTGCCGCGCATCGCTCATGCCGGCCAGGGGAACAGGCCAGAGGAACAGGCGTGTCCTCAGCTCGCCGAGTTGCTGGCAGAAATCAGCCAGCTCGCCAGTGGGCGGTTCCCAGCCCTTGCACAACAGCAGGGTCTGTCGATCCGGCAGCGCCTGCAGTGCGGTCAGCGTTGAGTCAATCTTGTCAGGCGAGTCGATTGATGCCCAGTAGACCGCTGATTGATCCGCATCGAGATGCTTATGCAGGGATCCGATGAGCTCATCCGGCCAGATACCCCAGCTGATTATTTGCGGATAGGCAATCGTTGCCGGCGCAGCGCTGGCTGGGGCGGCAGGGATATCCAGCTGTTCAACCTGCTCTGCTTCATGATCGATGAGTTCTGTGCTTAACCGCTGCAACAGGCCGCTAATCAGCGCATCGCTATTCAATACACTCCGCTGCATGCCTTTCAGTTGCAGGCGGTAGAGTGTCGCGGTGATCAGTCGGGGAATCACCACGTAAACCAGCAGGCACATCAGCAGGAAACGCCACCACTGTCCGAACAGGGCCGGTTGCTCTGCACTGAAAGGTGCCGATCGGAAATAGTGGGTTTGCTCGATGAGCTCAGCCGAGGGCACAGCCGCTGGCCAGACCTGTTGCCAGGGCCAGGCAATAAGGGATGTCATCTGATGCACCAGGTCGCCGGTCAGGTTGAGTGTTGAGGACCACCCGAAGGCAAGGTCGGTGACCAGAAGATAGAGCAGAAAAGCCAGTAGCATGCCAATGGCAAATAGCAGCGACAGCTGCTGCCCCAGAGTGAGAATGGTATGTTTCAGGAGCGGTCTGAGCGCGGCCGGTACGGCGATACCCCGTGGCAGGCGGTGCTCGACCAGCGTGGCCAGTGGGAAGGGTACCTGCGCTGCGCTGAAGAACAGGGCGGCAAGCCACCAGACAAATGGCAGTGCGATGGCGATCAGCAAAAACCACAGCAGATTGATGCGCTCAAAGGTGAGAAATTCAAGCAGGCCGGCTATCAGGGAAAAGCCAAGTATCAATGCAACCAGGCTCAGACCATAGACCATCAGATGGATACCGCTGCCTGGTGCCGCGCTCCACTGGTCCAGCCAGTTACGCAGGCGTGACCAGAGGTCGGGCGCAGATTGAGCCAGAAACCAGCCGCGATCACGCTTGTGCAGCGTCTGCCAGTCGGTGGTGCGCTCGGTCTCCAGGCGCTGCCGTAGCTGAAGCAGAAGTAGGCTCTTTTCCCAGATGGTCATTTTTGCCAGGTGATCCGTTTTGTGGCTGATGCTGAATTATCGCATGAGTAGTTTTTTCCGACAGTGCTTCTTATGAGGTCGTTCCATTTTCGATTGGTTGCTACAATCGCTGGATGGATGTTTCGCATATTCTCGACGATCTCAACGACGCCCAACGCGAGGCGGTTTCCGCACCAGCCGGCAGCATGCTGGTTTTGGCCGGAGCAGGCAGCGGCAAGACACGGGTGCTGGTGCATCGTATCGCCTGGCTGATTCAGGTGGCGGGGGCGTCACCCTGGAGTATTCTGGCGGTCACCTTCACCAACAAGGCGGCGCGGGAGATGCGGGCGCGTATTGAGGAGTTGCTCGGTCATCCGGTGGGTGGCATGTGGGTAGGCACTTTTCATGGTCTGGCCCATCGGCTTCTGCGCGCCCACTGGCAGGAGGCCAAGCTGCCGAAGACCTTTCAGATTCTCGATTCCGATGATCAGCACCGGATGATCAAACGCCTGCTGAAGAGCCTGGACCTGGATGAGTCGCGCTGGCCGCCGCGCCAGGTGCAGTGGTACATCAACACCCAGAAAGACGAGGGCCGCAGGCCGCAGCACCTGGATGATGGTGGCGACCCGTTTCAGCGGCAGATGATCCGTCTCTACCAGGAGTATCAGAACGCCTGTGAACGCGGTGGTGTGGTTGATTTTGCCGAACTGCTGCTACGTGCCCATGAATTATGGCGTGACCGGCCAGATGTGCTGCATCACTATCGCGAGCGTTTTCAGCATGTGTTGGTGGATGAGTTTCAGGATACCAATACGATCCAGTATGCCTGGCTGCGGCTGTTGGCCGGCGAGAACAACAACCTGTTCGTGGTGGGCGATGATGACCAGTCGATTTATGGTTGGCGTGGCGCCAAGGTGGAGAATATCCGTGATTTCCAAAAGGATTATCCCACCGCCCCGTTGGTTCGTCTGGAACAGAATTACCGCTCCAGCGGCAATATTCTCAAGGCCGCTAATGCCGTGATCGCCCATAACCCGACCCGCCTCGGCAAGGATCTCTGGACCGAAGACGCAGAAGGTGAGCCGCTCAATCTCTATTCCGCCTTCAATGAAGTGGACGAGGCGCGTTTTGTCATTGAGCGCGCGCGCCAGTTTATCGATGAGGGGCATCGCCGCCAGGAGGTGGCCATCCTCTACCGTTCCAACGCCCAGTCGCGGCTGTTTGAGGAGGCATTGATTCAGGCGCAGATCCCCTACCGGGTCTATGGTGGATTGAGATTCTTCGAGCGGGCGGAGATTAAAGACGCCCTCGCCTATCTGCGCCTGATGGCCAACCCCGAAGATGATCCGTCGTTTGAGCGTGCGGTGAACATGCCGCCCAGGGGTATCGGGGCGAAGACCCTGGATGCCGTGCGGGCCCATGCCCGGGACTTCACCACCTCAATGTGGCAGGCGTCTCATGAACTGGTCAGGGGTGGCGCAATGACCAAACGGGCAGCCACGGCGCTGAATGCCTTTCTCGAATTGATCGAGGAACAGCGGGTCAGCACCCAGGAGCTGGCGTTGCATGAACTGATGGATCAGCTGATCAGTGCATCCGGCCTGATCGAACATTTCAAAAAGAGCCGTGATGGTAAGGGCCAGGACCGGGTGGAGAACCTGGAGGAACTGGTCAATGCAACCCGGCAATTCAGCTATGAAGCGGTGGAGGGCGAGGAAGAGCTGGATGAACTCTCCGCCTTTCTGTCCCACGCCGCCCTGGAGGCAGGTGAGGCCCAGGGCAATGCCTATGATGACTGTGTGCAGCTGATGACCCTGCATTCGGCCAAGGGACTGGAGTTCCCGCTGGTGTTTATCGCCGGGCTCGAGGAGGGACTGTTTCCGCACAGCATGTCCGCGGAAGACCCTGATCGCCTGCAAGAGGAGCGGCGGCTCTGCTATGTCGGTATGACGCGCGCCATGCAGCAACTCTATCTGACCTGTGCCGAGAGCCGCCGTCTGCATGGCAGTGAAAGCTATCCCCTGCCCTCGCGCTTTCTGCGGGAGATTCCGAAGGAGTTGATCCAGGAGGTGCGCGCCCGCCCCCAGGTTACCCGCCCACTCTACTCACCCGCGCCAATCGGTATGATTGCCGAAGAGAGTGGTTTCAGATTGGGTCAGCGTGTGCGGCATCCGAAATTTGGCGAGGGTGTGGTGTTGAATGCCGAGGGTCAGGGCGGCAGCGCCAGAATCCATGTGAATTTTGAGGCTGTAGGCGCCAAGTGGTTGGTGGTAGCCTATGCCAACCTGCAGGTTTTATGACGATTGGCCGAAAAGCCAAATTGTACTATCCCCTGCCCTGGTCTAATATCTATCAGGTTACACTCTGATAACGCATCTCATGTGAAAACAATATACGAGGAGGGTACATGAAGCGTCGTGATTTCGTGAAATCTTTAGGTGCCGGTTCACTGGCAGTGGGTGCTGCGGTTACAGGCGCACCTGCAGTACATGCAGAAGAGAAGATTAAGTGGAAAATGGTCACCACCTGGCCGAAGAACTTTCCGGGTCTGGGAACAGGCGCCAACGATCTGGCCGATCTCATCACCGAGATGAGCGGTGGCCGCCTCGAAGTTAAGGTCTATGGTGCCAACGAACTGGTGGGTGCACTGGAGATTTTCGATGCGGTTTCCCGTGGTACGGCGGAAATGGGACACGGCGCGGCCTACTACTGGAAGGGCAAGAGTGAGGCGGCGCAGTTTTTTGCGGCGGTCCCATTCGGCCTGACAGCGCAGGAGATGAACGGCTGGCTATACAGCGGTGGTGGCATGGAGTTGTGGACCGAGGTCTATGCAGAATTCGGCCTGGTGCCGACAGCGGCCGGCAACACCGGCGTGCAGATGGGCGGCTGGTTCAACAAGGAGATCAACAAAGTTACAGACCTCGAAGGTCTGAAGATGCGTATTCCCGGTCTCGGTGGTGAAGTGCTGAAACGCGCCGGTGGCACGCCGGTGCTGCTTCCGGGCGGGGAAATTTTTCCTTCTCTCCAGTCGGGCGCTATCGACGCTACCGAGTGGGTCGGTCCCTATAACGACATGGCTTTCGGGCTCTACAAGGCGGCGAAATACTATTACTACCCGGGCTGGCATGAGCCAGGCACAACCCTGGAGTGCTTTGTCAACAAGAAAGCGCTGGAGGCCCTGCCGAAAGATCTGCAGTCCATCGTGCTGAATGCAGCGAGAGTGGCGAATGCCAATATGCTGGCGGAATACACCGCGCGTAACAACGCGGCCCTGGAAACCCTGGTAACCGAGCACAAGGTCGATCTGCGTCAGTACCCGGATGAGGTCATGAAGAAGCTTAAAGAGCTGTCTGATGAGGTGGTGTCAGAACTGGCGGCAAAAGATCCGATGTCCGGTAAGGTCTTCGCTTCTTTCCGCAAGTTCCGTGATCAGGCGATTGCCTGGCACAATGTCTCAGAGCGCGCCTATCTGAACCAACGCTCGCTTTAAGCCAAAAGATGCCTGACGGTGAGCAGTCACCGAACGGCGCATGAAAAACCGCTCCTGTGACAACCGGGGCGGTTTTTTTATGGATAAATTTGCTAGAGCGGTATGTGATTGATGCTAGATTGACATCCTCCCCGCCCTAAAGGACGGGGATTCCTACCGCGCTTAGGGCGCAATTGCCCTGAGTCGCTTCGGCGGGTTCCTGCTTCATCACAGCGGCCAACGCCTCTGCTCCACAGGCTAAAACGGCATGCCCTGCCGCTAAAATATTGAGCGCCGCATTGTGGTCGGCATGCGCCTTATGGCCGCACGACACACAGTGGAACTTCGCTTGCGTTCGGCGATCCTCTGCCGCCTCATGCCCGCAGGCCGAACAGGTGCGAGAGGTATAGGCTGGATTTACTGCCAATACCTCCCCGCCCAGCCACCGGGACTTGTATCCCAG
>PKUO01000080.1 GCA_002869585.1 Sedimenticola sp. | reverse complement strand
GAATTACAATTGCAGCAGCAGGAGATCTATCGTCAAAACGGGGAAATATACAGAAAAAACCTGTCAAGTACTTTTTTCAGATTTCAGCTGAATAGTTACCTATTTTTAATCATCAGTCATCAATGTGATGGAGTCGATAGTATCGACTCCTACCCCGAGTATCCCCTTCCTCTGCTCTAAACATCTGCCCTATTTCTGTCAGATTCTGCCCGCTGTTTGCCTCAATTCAGCTCCAGTTTTGCCATCTCCAACCACTGTAATAGTTACCACAGAACAAGATTTCCGGCGCGAGTTGTGGATGACTGTTACCCGCCATGGATGGCGCGCTGGACCAAATGGCAAAACAGGAGAGCGTGGTGAAAAAGCAGTTAATGATGGGCGTGATTGTCGGTTCTTTGTTGATGGGGACGGCCGCAGGTGCCGGTGCGGGTGATTTAAATAAACAGATCGCGCAGCGGGAATGGCAGGGGGCCGGTGTTGGCGGGGTGCTAGGTGGGATAGTCGGTGGACCACCTGGGATTATTATCGGTCTCGCAGGTGGTGCCCTGTTCGGCCGGGGCGAGGCGTTGGAAGACGCCGTGCAACAGGCGCAGGTCGAGACGAAGCAGTATCAGGAGAGCCTGGCTGAGCTAAAGCTTGCGCAACGGCAACTGGAGAACCAGATAGAGCGCTACCGCGAGATACGCGCCAATCGCCTGCAGGCGATGGTGGATGGCTTCTCCCTGAATATCCATTTTCGCACCAAGAGCGCGATGCTTGAGCAACGCTATCAGCAGCAGTTGGACCGACTGGCGGACAGTCTGCGCGCCTTCCCCGAGTTAAACATCCATATCGATGCCTTTGCCGATGTCAGAGGGCAGTCCGGTTTCAATCATCAGCTGACCGAACAGCGGGCACTTGTGGTTCAGCGCCAACTCGCGGCGCGGGGTATCAATGGCGCGCGCATTCATCGGGTTCCACATGGTGAAGCCGCGGCGGACTACCTCCCACAGGATCCCGAGGGCATGGGCTTTGATCGCCGGGTCCTGCTCTATTTCACTCTGGGAGATGTGTGATGCAACGCCTGATCCAACCATTGAGTGAGGAGTTTATCTACGGGTCGGCGGAGTTGCCCAACCAGGCAACCTTTCTTGTGATCGGTCAGAGGATGCCGGTTGATCCACAGAGGTCTGAACAACAGCAGCAAAAGGAGAATTACAATGTGTCAGAACAGCAGTAGTGGATTGTTGAGGGATATCGTCTACACCTCTGTGCTCTCTCTGGTCACTGGGGTGGTGGCCGCCATGGGTTTTGCCCTGCTGGCCATGTTGCTATCGGGGCAGGCGTCGGCATCTGATGCGGGAATGGAAAAGACACTGCACCCGATGAGTATCGATGAAGTACAGCGTGGCAGCCTGCTGTTGAAGCTTGCCAGTGGTGGATTGAGTGTCGATGCACCGTTGCTCTATACCGATGTCTCGATGCAGGTCAGCGGCCTGGTCAATCGGGTGACGGTGAAACAGCAGTTTCATAACCCCGGCGAGGGCTGGGTGGAAGGGATCTATGTGTTTCCGCTACCGGAGAATGCGGCGGTCGATCATATGTTGCTGAAGATCGGTGAACGCGTAATCGAGGGTGAGATTCACGAGAAAGAACAGGCCCAGAAGATCTATGACGAGGCTTTGAAAACCGGTAAAAAGGCCAGTCTGTTACGTCAGGAGCGACCGAATATTTTTACCATGGCGGTGGCGAATATCGGACCGGATGAGCGGGTGGAGGTGATGATTGAGTATCAGCAGGATCTGCACTATCAGTCAGGGCAGTTTTCATTGCGCTTTCCGATGGTGGTTGCACCTCGCTATATTCCCGGGATACCCGTGGCTGAACGGGAGGTTAGTGGATTCCAGGGCAGTGGGTGGGCGGTGAATAGCGATCAGGTGAAGGATGCCTCGCGCATCACTCCGCCGGTGGTTGATCCGGAGATGGGCAGCATCAACCCGGTGAGTCTGGAGATCAGGCTGGATGCCGGTTTCCCTCTCGCCCGGCTGGAGAGTCGTTACCACGGGGTGGATATAGTGGAAGGGCAGTCAGGACTGAAAACTATCCGGCTGCGTGATCAGCATGTCCCCGCAGACCGAGATTTCGAGCTGATCTGGTCGCCCAGGGTGGAACAGATGCCGGCTGGCGCCCTGTTTACCGAGCAGTGGCAGGGCGAGGATTATGCATTGCTGATGATCATGCCACCGGTTGGCGCGCCAGCCAGTCGTCTCGCTACACCTCGGGAAATTATCTTTGTGGTGGATACCTCCGGCTCGATGCATGGCACCTCGATCTCCCAGGCGAAAGCCGCGTTGAAGATGGCATTGTCGCGCTTGAGAGCAGATGAACATTTCAATGTGATTCAGTTCAACAACTCCACCGATGCGCTGTTTGGCCGGGCGAAACCCGCCAGCCTGCAGCATATTCGCCAGGCATTGAACTATGTCGAGGGACTCCAGGCCGATGGTGGCACCGAGATGCTCTCTGCCTTGCAGCGCTCGCTGGATGGCAAGAGTCATGAAGGTCTGCTGCGCCAGGTAGTGTTTCTCACCGATGGCAGCGTCGGCAACGAAAACGAGCTGTTCAGCACCATTGAACAGCGGCTTGGCTCGAGCCGTCTGTTCACCGTAGGCATAGGCTCGGCCCCCAACAGCTTCTTTATGACCCGTGCTGCAAACTTTGGCCGGGGGAGCTTTACCTATATCGGTGATCTGGCCGAGGTGCAGGAGAAGATGAACGCGCTGTTCAGCAAGCTGGAGTCGCCGGTATTGACCGATATCAGCGCGTCATGGTCGCAGAGCGATGGAGTGGAAATCTGGCCGGCGCGGATACCCGATCTCTATCTGGGGGAACCGGTCGTGCTGGCCGCAAAGTTGACCAGCGGCAGCTCTCAGGTCCAGATCCGAGGGATGGTCAATGGACAGCCCTGGCAACAGCAGGTCACGGTTGCCGGGGGTGCACAGAGCAAGGGCGTTCGGGCGATCTGGGCCAGACGCAAGATTGCAGATTTGATGGATCAAAAGGCTCAAGGGCGTGCTGAAGAAGAGGTCAGAACCGAGGTTTTGAAAACGGCCCTGGCGCACCAGCTGGTCAGTCAATACACCAGCCTGGTTGCTGTTGATAAGACACCATCCCGCCCCTTGGAGGAGGGTATCGACAGTAAAAACGTCCCAACCAACCTGCCCAGTGGCTGGAATGCAGCCAAGGTGTTCGGCGCCATGCCTCAGACGGCAACACCGGCCCCTCTGCATCTGTTGTTAGGCCTGTTGTCGCTGTTCGCCAGCTGGATTCTCGGACTGTTCAAGGCCGGTAAAAGGCAAGCATCAAACACGGCAATGGCCGGGAGGTGAGCCATGAAAAGGCCTGTGAATTTGATTCGGACCGTGCTGCCTTTGCTGTTGCTGCTCTTTTCCGGATGGCATTTGGGGCAGGGTATGTATATCGAAGCCAAGGCCTGGCTTGCCCAGGTGCTCCTGCAGCAGGCCTGGTCCGATACACTGACCGGTGAGCAGCAGGTTCGCCCCTGGCCCTGGGCGGACACCTGGCCGGTGGCGCGCCTGCGTCAGCCGCGTCTTTCGGTTGATCAGATCGTGTTGGCCGGTGCCAGTGGCCGCACCCTGGCGTTTGGCCCTGGGCACCTGTTCGGCAGTGCCCAGCCAGGGGGCTCCGGACAGAGCGTGATCAGTGGGCATCGAGATACCCATTTCCGTTTTCTTCAGGATCTGCGCATTGGTGATCGGATCGAGTTAACCACCCGGCAGGGTGATGTGCTGCAATATGCGGTCTACCAGCGGGAAGTGACGCATGAGGACGATACCCAGGTGCTGTACAGGGAGGGGCGGGATCTGACTCTGATCACCTGTTATCCCTTTGATGCCATTGTTCCGGGTGGTTCACAGCGTTTTGTGGTGAGCGCTGCCCCGGTCATTTTGTGACGGCGATGTGATTGATGATCTGCTGTTGCAGTTCCTTGAGGCCGACGGGTTTGCTGATGTAGTCATCCATGCCGGCCTCAAGGCACTGTTCACGGTCACCCGGCATGGCCAGTGCAGTCAGGGCGATAATCGGCAGACGTGAAAAACCGGGCATGGATCTGAGCCGTCGGGTCACTTCCAGGCCGCTCAGCTCCTCCAGCTGTATGTCCATGAGGATGATGTCCGGACGGTTGTCACGGGCCAGGTTGAGGGCATCCAGACCGTTTTCGGCGGTGATTACCCGAAACCCCTGGTGGGTCAGAAATTCCTGGTTCATCAAGCGATTGGCCTTGTTATCCTCAGCCAGAAGGATGGTGGTGGCCTTGATGCGTTGCTCCGGCAGCTGTGAACCGTTCTGGCTTGACTGGTCAATGTCCAGATTGGCCGGTTCGTTGTGTCTCTGGTTCCAGGGCAGGGTGAGGGTAAAGCGGCTACCCTTGTCGGGATGGCTGTCGACGCTCACCGATCCCCGGTGCAGCAACGCCATCCGGTTGACCAGAGTCAGGCCCAGACCGGTTCCGCTATAGCGCCGGGTCGGTTCGTTATCCAGCTGTACGAAGGGTTCAAACAGTCGCTCCAGTTGTCCCTGGTCGATGCCGATTCCCGTATCCCAGACGGTCAGATGCACCTGATTGTTTGCGCTATCGGCCACGACCTCCAACCCGATCTTTCCCTCATCCGGGGTGAATTTCACTGCATTGCCGAGAAGATTGACCAGGACCTGTTTGAGGCGGCGGCTGTCGCCGTAGATCAGTTTCAGTGTCGGATCGATGTGGTATTCCAGCTGTTGATGCTTGCGCTGGGCCGGTGCCCTGACCAGACGCAGGGAGGCTTCGACCAGCTGCTCCACGGGTATGAAATCGAGTTTCAGCTCCATCTTTCCCGATTCGATCTTGGCCACGTCGAGGATGTCGTTGATCAGGGTAAGGAGGTGGCGGGAGCTTTCGTCGATGGTCAGCAGTGATTTCTCTTGTCCCGGATTGATCGGTCCGTAGAGTTGGTCCTTCAGCATCTCGGTCAGGCCAAGAATCGTAGTCAGTGGTGTGCGCAGTTCGTGACTCATGGTAGCGAGAAACAGGTCCTTGGCCTTGGCGGCCCGGGCCAACTCCTCATTGACGAAATTCAGCTCCTTGGTGCGTTCCCTGACACGTTCTGCCAGCAACGATTTCTCCTGTTGTAGCTCCTGTTGTGAGGTGAGCAGATTGCTCTGCATGGTTTGCAGCGCCTGCAGCAGTTGGCCGGCCTCATCCAGTCCGCCTGGGGGGATTTCGCCACTGAGATCTCCTTGGGAGATTCTGCGCGCCACGGCGGTTGCCAGCGTAATCGGTTTGGCGATGATTCTGTCCGCCATGCCGAGCAGCGCCAGCACCGTGAGTGAGAGCAGAACGATAACCGCAAGCAGCAATCGGTTTTCTATGGTCTCCAACCGGCTGGCTGATTCGGCCAGGCGTACGCTCTTGAAATCCAGTGTGGAGGCAACGACCTCATCGATCAGGTCTGTGGGTCGCCGGTCGATACCGCGAACCTGTTTGTCAACGGCGATATGGGAGAGGGGGTGGCTGCGGTCAAACAGTTGCAGGGCTTGCTGGTACTGGTCGCCAAGTGTTTCGTGGGCAGCGAGAAAATGGTTGGCGATGGCGTATGCCTGGTTTGATTTATCCAGATGACCGATCAGCTCTAGGATTCTCTCCCGGGTGTTCTGCTGTTCGTCGAGAAACTGCCGCAGGTAAGTTTGATAGGGCGCCTCTTCATGCCCTCTGAGCAGGATGTTCTTCCACTCCTGCACCTGTTTTTTGAAATGAACCTGCGCCGAGAGGGCAGTTGCGACGACAGTCGATGAGTGGTCGCGAATCAGCGTGGCGTCCTGGGTTGCACGCTTATAGGTGATCGCCGCGTAGTAACCGACGGCAAAGTTGATGGCCAGTGCCAGACTGATGGTCAGTAGTAGTTTCCAGCGTATGCTCATGGTCTGGCGGGATCGATTATTGGTCTCCCATAATAATCTCCGTTGAGTTTTTTTCAAATAGGACAGGTTTTATAGGACAGGATTTATCCTGCTGTCGCAGTCCTGATGCGTGCCTCGACCCTGGCCCTGCTGATGAACTCCCGGTCAACCGTATTCGGATAGAGCCGCCATAGTACGTCGATCTGCAGCGCCTGGGAGATGGCATGCTGTTCCAGCTCACGCCGGGTCTGGTCGCTGAGCCCCTGCAGGGTCAGCAGCAGAGGGGCCTGCCATTTCAGGTAATCATGGGTCAGCGCGGTTTCGTACCTGTTGTTACGGTGGGTGCGTATCAGCAGCTCCGGAAACTGCTCGGCAGGTAAAGTTCGGTTGCTGAGCTGCTCAAAGCCGGGCAGCGCCATGCCGGTTCCGCTGCCATCAGCCGCTCTGACAAACCATTGGGCGAGGGCATGGCCGGCATTATCCCGGATGATATTGGTCAGAGCGCTGAGATGCGGGTGTGGGTTGGTGTCTTTGGGATGGGGCGGGTGTTCCTGGTCCGCCACTGGCGATGGAAAGTCGCTGCTGGTGGGTTCGGCCGCCACCCATTTATGACCGTTGTACAGGGTGGTTTCTTCGATAGAAACCGCGCTGTGGAGCAGTGCCAGGGGTAGGCGTTGATCGCCATCCAGCAACCAGAGTTCGAATCTGTCCTGGAGTGGAAAGGGCAGATTGGGTTGTTCGGATTCCAACAGCGCGATGATTTGATCCGCTTTCCGGAACATCTGGCTGAGGTCGAGAAAGGGGTGTGCCGGCACCTTGTTCAGGCCCTTGCCTGGGCTCCAGGTGCCAAACCGGATATAGCGATAGACGGGTTCCCCAGCGCTTTCGCCACCCCAGAGGTCATCGGGCTGTTTAGCCCTGATCTGTATCTCCCAGCGTTCGGCATCAATACTGATGGCACGGCAGGCGTCGATCTGAATGATCTGGATGACGCCACGAAAGGGGTTGAGGCGGCGTATGGCGTAGCAGCGATGGTCTATTTCGGAAATCTGCATGGATCAGCGATGTCGTTAGCCTTTGATGGTTTTCCGGTTAACCCTGGAATCTAGGATATGACGCAGGTTTAGATTAGTAAATGGCTTGAAATGGGAGGCGTTATAGCGATACTCTTTTGAAAACCGGGAATTATAATTACTAAAAAAACACTATCAGGATATAAATCTGGAGGTCGTATTGTCTATCAAACTCAGTCATTCCGTCGCAGTTTGTCTGCTGCTTCTGTTGTTGAGTGCCGGTCTGCATGCCCAGACTCCGGCAGAGCAGGCGCGTGCCGAGGTAGAAGCCGCTATTCATTTAACCCCTGATGTCGAGAGAGGAAAAAAGGCGTTTATGGTCTGCGCTGTATGCCATCGCCCAGAAGGCTGGGGCTTTGAAGATGGCACATACCCTCAGATTGCCGGACAGTTACCCGCCGTTATTATCAAACAACTGGCGGATATCCGGGCGCGCAATCGCGACAATCCGACCATGCTTCCCTTCACTTCGCCACAACTTCTCGGCGGTGTGCAGGAGATCGCCGATGTTGCCGCCTATATCTCACAACTGCCCATGGATCCAATGAATGGCGTGGGACCGGGGGTTGACCTCGCGTGGGGAGAGCAGGTTTATAGAGAGAATTGTGTGGATTGTCACGGTGACCGTGGCCAGGGTGACGCCACCGACCATATCCCGTTGATTTATGGACAACACTATCGCTACCTGTACCGGCAGTTTGAATGGATCAAAATGGGAAAACGCAGAAATTCCGATCAGAAAATGGTCAAGCAGATTCAGCGTTTCAGCCCAAGGGATATTTCAGCCGTGCTGGACTACGTTTCACGCCTGAGACCGCCGGCCGAGAAACTGGCGCAACCAGGCTGGCAGAATCCGGATTTCCCCAACTATTCACGCGCCCCGATTCCTGCACCGCCGAGAAGGTGGTAGTCGCTATCAATCACGATATTGATTAACACCATTAAAAAACGGGGCCTAGGCCCCGTTTTGGTTTTCACTGGCGCGTAACGATCAACCAAAGATATCGTGGGTGATGTTCTTGAACCAGCTGTGGGCATAGGCCACTTCCCGCTTG
>PKUO01000065.1 GCA_002869585.1 Sedimenticola sp. | reverse complement strand
ACCTCTTGTATTCGATCCCCTGCACCGGGCTGATCGCAAGAAGAACGCTCACATGCTGATCCTCGGTCCCACCGGCGCCGGCAAGTCGGCAATGCTGGTTTATCTGCTACAGCAGATGGCCGCCATGTACCGCCCGCGTATTTTCATCATCGAGGCCGGCGGTTCCTTCTCTCTGCTGGGTCAGCAGTTTCAGGCTCATGGCCTGGCTGTCAACCAGGTTACCCTGAACCCGAATACCGATGTCAGTCTGCCGCCGTTTGCCGACGCCTTGCGTGTGTTGCAGAAGGAACGTCAGCAGCAATTGCGCGATGATCCGGATGCACTGGAAGAAGACGACGAGCTGGATGAGGAGGGCACCGGCCGTGACGTGCTCGGCGAAATGGAGATCGCGGCCCGCATCATGATCACCGGGGGCGATGAACGCGAGGATGCGCGCATGACCCGGGCCGACCGACTGCTAATTCGGAATGCGATATTCCTGGCGGCAAAAACCGTCAAGGAGGCTGGTCGCGATCAGGTGCTCACCCAGGATGTCGTCGCCGCACTCCAGAGTATCGGTCACGATAAAAGCCTGCCGGACCACCGGCGCAACCGGGCCATCGAGATGGGCGACGGCATGGCGCTGTTTTGTTCAGGTCTCGCCGGGCACTTTTTTAACCGGCCTGGTACCCCCTGGCCTGAAGCGGACATCACGATTCTGGAGATGGGGATACTGGCCCGGGAAGGCTATGAAGATCAGCTCACCGTTGCCTACATCTCCATGATGAGCCATATCAACGATCTGGTAGAGCGCCACCAGCACGATGCAAGGCCGACACTGGTGGTGACCGATGAGGGGCACATCATTACCACCAATCCGTTGCTGGCCCGTTACGTAGTCAAGATCACCAAGATGTGGCGCAAGCTCGGCGCATGGTTCTGGATTGCCACCCAGAATCTGGAAGACTTCCCCGATGCCAGCCGCAAGATGCTCAACATGATGGAGTGGTGGCTGTGCCTGGTGATGCCCAAGGAGGAGGTTGAACAGATCGCCCGCTTCAAGGATTTGACCGACGTGCAGCGCAGTCTGTTGCTGTCGGCTCGCAAGGAGCCGGGCAAGTATGTCGAGGGTGTCGTGCTCTCAGACAATCTGGAAGCGCTATTTCGTAATGTCCCGCCGCCGCTATCCCTGGCGCTTGCCATGACTGAGAAACACGAAAAGGCCGAGCGTGGCGCGATTATGCGGGAGCGTAACTGCAGCGAACTCGAGGCGGTGCATGTCATTGCTGAACGGATTGCGGCAAATCGAAACGCGTAGGGATTCTATCGCCTTTAAAAGTGACTTTCAGAACAAAATATCAATATAAATTGGGGCTGATCTCAACCCAAAACTGCCTTTCCTCATAGAATCAATTATGACTGATGAAAGGCTAAAAGCTGACTTGGCCCCAATCTCTGCTACCCGTAAACTCCATTATGACTTTCCAACTCACCTCTTAAACCGAGGTGTCCAGCTTTCTACCAGCTCGTCATGTTCCTCTAAATCCTCAAGATCTTCGGTTATTGTCAGTACCGTAAGGGTTTTACCATAGCCTCCCAACCCAATTACTTCTTCGACAATTTCAAAGTCACGCCTGCCACCAAACCAGTCAACAAAGCTGTAATTCCCTTCTTCAGTTTCGCCGTTTTTAATGTTATCAAAATCCTTATTGAAACTATGGGTAACAGAATCTCTTGGGACTGGCTGCCCTTTCTTAGGCCAATCAATTCTCCCAACTTCCTTCAACTCATCAGACATGAAGCACCAGTCAATCCTTGTACCTTCACTTAATACCGCTGCAACCGGATCAGGAGTGAATTCCGTATACCGGATGGCGGTGGCTGTTAATGATGTTTTGCATACTTCAGCAATCTTTTGAATTGCTTCGAATCCAGATATACGTTTATCGATTTCCTTTGCAAATAGGCCTCGGGGCATCAACAAACCCGCAGCAAAATGATCTGCTTCCCTTTCATATTTATCAGCAGATATAAATCCAGCCCTTGATTGATGTACGCCGTCTCCCGGCAAAATGCTCTCATGATGCCCTGGAAGGAGATAATGGCCCAGCTCATGAGCAATACTGAACCGCTGGAATCCTTCAACATCAATATGGGTCGCATACGCAATACCAAAATGATTCCCATATTTAATGAGCATCCCAGAAACACCCACATCAGATGCTGGTTTTGCCTCGACGATAATTCCGTGATTTTCTGCGATCGCTATCGGGTCTACGGGTAGCTGGAGCAGGTTATTATCTTCTAGATATTTCTCGGCAACTCTTTCTGCCCAACGGTAATCCACTATTACTTTCCCCGTTTCGCCATTTCAGCAATCATCTTTTCCGCGAGCTCCTTATCAGTTGCTGTAAGGTTCTTTATATCCCTGTATAGCTGATCTGCTTCTTTTATTTCTTCTGGATTTTCAACTCTCCCTAGAAGAAAGTCGGTTGTGACCTCCAGCGCATCAGCAAGACGTTTCAGATTGTCAAACGAGGGTTTTCTTGCACCTGTTTCAAAATGCGAGATCGCCGCTGGCTTAAATCCTGTCAATTCTGCCAACTTGCCCTGGCTAATTTTTCTAAGCTCTTCCCGCGCGTATTTCAAACGCGTAGAAAATTCTACAGCTTGACCACTTGACATGTATACGACTCCGTATATAATTCATAAACGTTAACGGTATCTACGGAATAGTATACAGTTGATATACTGGCATGGCAATTTGAATTTTTGTCTGCGTTCCGTATCTATCTGATATACAGGCACTTATTACCATTTAGGAGTATTGGCGATGTCAAAAAAGAAAGATATTCATGTAGTGACCCATCCAGATGGTTGGGCAACACGAAAAGAAGGTACTTCGCGTGCCGGTAGCGTTCATAGAACCCAGAAAGAGGCTCAACAAAAAGCCCGTGCGCAGGCCAAACGTGAAAAAGTAGAAGTCGTTACCCACGGTAAGGATGGAAAGATCAGGGATAGCGACAGCTACGGTAACGATCCCTTTCCGCCCAGGGACAAGAAACACTGATAGAAATATAAAGGAAAATCACTTTGGCACGCGATGAATTCAGAATACTGTCGATAGACGGTGGCGGCATCAGAGGAATCTTTCCCGCCCATATTCTTCAATGCATTCAGGATCGCCTCGGCATCAATGTGTATGAAAACTTCGACATGATTGCCGGTACAAGCACTGGTTCGATCATTGCCGCTGGAATTGCCTGCCAGAAACAACCATCGGAAATCGCCTCGCTTTACAAAAAGCACGGAGCAGAAATTTTCGGTCAGAAAATAAAGTCTTGGTGGCCATCGAGAGTAAAACAGGGCGTGCACTCGAAATATGAGAACGATAACCTGAAAACCGTTCTAAATAGTGAATTCGGTGATACCAAACTTGGTGATATTGAAAAACCATTGCTTATCCCTGCAACAGACATCGGGCACGGTGGAGTGCATGTGTTTAAGTCCAGCTACTCCAAAAGCTTTACGCGTGATAAGAACGTTGCCGTTAAACAGGCAGTATTAGCCTCGTGCTCAGCCCCAGCATTCTTCGATCCCGCAAAGGTCGACAACTATCTGCTTGCCGATGGCGGTGTATGGGCCAACAACCCAGCGTTGGCTGCTGTGATTGATGCACAGTATCGTCTCGATGTGAATGCAAAGGATATACGCATTCTTTCCCTTGGAACCGGACAGAGCCGAACAGCCTACGGTACAGACGGAACTAAAGACTGGGGATTATTAACAGGATGGAAAAATCGGGAATTCATCAGCTTTCTATTGTCACTCCAGGCTCAATCAACACAGAACTACCTTCAACTTATGCTTGGCGAAAATCAACTCGTCCGCTTGGATTTTGAAACTGACAATCCATTACCTATGGATGATGTATCAGTACTTTGCGACCTGATTTCGCGTGCAGATAGGACGTTTACACATGAAAGCGAGAAGTTAATGAAGTTTTTCAATATTCGAGAGGACGAATGAAATGATAACCAGTGAACAGAAACGGTCATTGCTTAAAAGGATGGTGGAATTACTGGAGCTTCCAGATTCTGCGTACCAGAAGGCTAAAGACAGATATGAGGATATTGGCGAGTTCTTGAGCCGAGAATCCTCAGCCTGTCATGATAATGAACCTCATATATTTCCCCAAGGATCCTTCCGACTTGGTACTGCCATCAGACCTTTGGATGAACGTGAAGAATATGATCTGGACCTTGCCTGCAAATTAACACAAGGCATATCACATCGCACACATACCCAGGCCGACTTGAAAGAATTGATCGGCGGGGAGATTGAATCCTACCGAGAAGCAAGAAGTATCAAAGTGCCTGTTAAGGAAAAGCATCGTTGCTGGCGACTTGAATATGCTGACCATCTTAGCTTTCACATTGACATAGTTCCTTGTATTCCCGAAGACACCTCCAGACAGCGACTGCTGACGGAAACTATGGTAGCCGCAGGTGAAGACCGTGCCCTATCTGAAAATGTCACTCATCATGCTGTTTCTATTACTGATGATAGGCATCCGCATTACAAACAATTGAGCGATGATTGGAACATAAGCAATCCAGAAGGCTATGCCAAATGGTTTGAGTCAAGGATGCAGCCTGAATCTCTGATTCTTATGGAGAAGGCCCAGATAGATGACCTGCCTATATACAGAAGAAAATCTCCTCTACAACGCTCAATACAACTTCTTAAGCGTCATCGTGATCAGATGTTTAAGGAAGACCCGGATGTTAAACCTATATCCGTCATCATTACAACGATTGCAGCAAAAGCTTATTCTGGGCAAAAAGCTCTAGATATAACACTCCAGGAAATACTTGATGAATTAAAACGTTTTGCTGATTCTGGCAGCACCGTTGTTCCAAATCCCGTCAATCCTGAAGAGAACTTTGCAGACCGGTGGACTATGCCGCAGTACCAACATTTGCGTCTACGCGAAAACTTTGCTGCGTGGGCAACCCAGGTTCACATCGATTTTCACACGTTACTCTCTTCAGCAGACCCCAACTTTATGGCTGAACATGCAAGACAAAAATTTACCATACGGACAACTCCCGGAGATCTTGGCTCTTTATTAGGCCTGTCGGTAGCTCCTGCTATATCTGTGGGCAAGACACATGAAATACCGGATAATGCGGCAAAGCCATGGAGATTAGGGTAGCAGCATTTGACAAAAATTGATGGGCTGACTGAATTTCTGGCTGACTATCCCGGTATGTCACTACAGCCAACGCGGCTTAGTGAAACAATCATACATGGACAATTCCAGTTTAAAGCTAGTGGGGCCGGGTTAACGACCAAAGATATATTTGAACTTGAAATCCAAATCAATAAACGATTTCCAAACGAAATACCCGAGGTCAGAGAAACAGCAGGTAAGATTCCAAAAACCGGTGATTACCACGTTAATCCAGATGGGACATTATGCCTGGGTTCACACTTGCGCCTAAAAAGAGCATTAGCTGAAACCCCCAATCTTGTTTCATTTGCTGAGAAATGCCTTGTCCCATATCTATTCAATGTTTCCATCAAACTTCGTGATGGAGGGGATTTTGTAACAGGAGAATTGGCTCATGGAACAGTTGGTATTCTTCATGACTACATGGAAATGTTCAGATTAAGCGATCCAATTCAGGTCATCTACGCACTTGAACTCCTAGGCACGAAAAAAAGGATAGCAAACAAGAAACCTTGTCCATGTGGCTGCCGACTAAGACTCGGTCGATGCCCTATTCATCATCGACTGAATATTTTTAGAAACGCGGCACCACGGTCATGGTTCAGTAAACATGCAAGAGACGTTGAGACGAGACGTTTCGGCTGAGACAATACCTCATCGCCCACGATCAAGATCCAAATCGCGTTTTCTCTTCCGGCGATAGCGTTGAACCTTTGTCCAGGAAACTGCTGAATTCTGGGGCCGTCATTTACTTCATTCAAGCTACGGAGTTTAATTACGATTCCCAATTGAAGTTATATGGAGATCAAGATGGCAAGGTTGCCTTGATTGGTAGTGCCGGATTAGGAATCAAAGGGACAGACTCGATTGAAATCTTAACTCACTGACAGAATGGCCGGTCCTGGCACTTTTGAGACATCTATTCAGTCTACTAGAGCATTGATCATCACGCCCGCTTTAGAGCAATCAGGTGGAGCCGATAGGCGTCTTCTAAGGGAATTTGTCATCGTTGACGTCTAATGAAAATCCAGCATGACTATCATTCTGGGGTGAATCCGCTGGGTATAAACTACGCCGCATCTTGATCGAGTTTCCTGTTTCCTAGGACTGACTCATGATCCACGATAGCCCATCACTCTGTCAGTGGGCCATTTGTGTACATGATCAGGAATTCACGCTCAATACGCTTTGTTGTGCCGGTACGGATTGTATTGGTCCTTTTCGCTGGTGTTGTACAAGCGGGTCGACCGGTAGAGGTGCATCCGTACCTCCTAGAGATATTCACCACGACTGACGCGCCTATAGCCGGTGAGGCGGGTATCAACAGGCAGGCACTTAGTGGGGAAAAAGAATTCCATGTCTATGAACTGGATGGCATCCGGCGTACCGAAGCGAAGCTGTCCGAAGGCCTTCCAGCTGATCCTGAGCAATCCAAACGAGTTGTTCTGCAACGATTCCAGCAACTAAGTGAGGAAGATCGTACGCGAATACAACGCGCTGCGATGGGTTTGGCGAAGGCGACGCAGTATGGCGTGGATCGCTATCCAGCCATTGTCTTCGATGGTCAGGCAGTCGTATATGGCGTAACCGATGTTCAGACTGCGCTTGCGCATTACCGGACATGGCGGCGGGAAGGTAAGCGATGATCCGCCAGAGATGTCTATCGTTCTGTCTTGCCATTGCACTATGGATTCCGGTCACCGGATTCTCCGGTACGACGACTACACCACAGATCGTAGCCCAGACGACAACGGCGGCATTTTCCTGCATGCGGTGGATGCCCATCGGCACCTGTTTCTGGTTGCGCTGTTCCTGGACCGGTTGCAGCGTACGCACCTCGATCAAGGTGGGGCATTACAACCCGGATCTGGTGGTCAGCACCTACAACGAGCTGGGTGGGAACCCGTGGACCGAGATCCGGGCGACGCTGGGCTTAGCGCAGAAGACGGCGGCCACGGGTCTGTTGGGTGCCTTGTTGCCGGTGCCGATCGACAGTGCTGGCAACCGCACGGAAGGAACCTCGGAACGTGATCACAAGAATCTGGTTTACCGTGAAACCGACGCCATCGGCCACCCGCTAAGTTCGCTGACGGGTATCGTTGCTGGTACCGGTTTGTTATGTCCGTCAGAGACCACTTCTTTCTTTCCCTATTTCCAGTCCGGCCTCGATGCACTGTCTTGGCGGCAAGAGATCCCGGAGATCTTCTATCCCGCCAGCCTGATTCCCGGTCTGCGCGAGCTGGGTACCTGGCCGTTGCAGACCTGGGGTGGTGTCTATCCACGCACCGGCTGGACGACTCAGGCGGAAGAGCCCAAGGCGGCTGCCCTCAATGCCCAGCGAGCTGGTGACATCGTCACGCGTACGGGACAACCGCACGTCTATGTACCAGTCACTCGCTCATCGGGTTCCATGAAGGTTTGGTCACCGGGGCCCTTGATGGAGAAGGATCGCACCACCGGCACCTGGCAGATGTTGTTGCCGCTATCCGAATCGAGCTGCAACGTCTTCGGCACCAATGATCTTGCCAGCCTGACCGGTTGGGGTGGGGGTCGCGTCGATAGCGAAGGCGATTATGTCTGGAATCTATGGCGGCCCTACAAGTGCTGTGAGCGCCGCGGCCAGTGGTTTCTGTTTGATATTGATTGGATTGCTTATCCCTGATGAATATGAACTCTGTACACACATTCCGTCTTCGACATGCTATCGGCTGGTTGGTGATTGGACTCCTCAGTTTGAATAGTGCGCATGCCATCACCAAGGGGCCGACGGAAGACAGCTTCTGGTATTACGAAATCGGTGGGGCAGAGCCCGTATCGGCGCCTGCCAATCCTTCTGTCGTATCCGTTACCCTGGGTGGATCAGCGCAACTGGGATTGGGATACAGCTGCGGCAAATTCGATCCCGTGGCTGCCGTGACCAATACGCTGAACGACATCGGTGCCGGCATCGATAACATGATGAATGCGATGACGGCAGCAGCCAGCGCCGCCATTGCCTCATTGCCAGCACTGATCCTGCAGCGCGCCAATCCCGGCCTCTACGATATGTTCCAGAATGCTTTGCTGCAGGCCGAGGAGACCATGCAACTGGCGACCAAGTCCTGCGAGCAGATGGAAGCCGAGATCGCCCAAGGCAAGAATCCCTATGCCGACCTCATCACCTTATCCAAGGGCAATGACTGGAAGCTTCAGATGGGCGTTGGTGGTAATGATGCGGTAACCGCCAAGGACGCCGTCGAGACCGCCAACGGGGACAATGGCGTGCCCTGGATCGGCGGGCAGGCCGGGGGTTCGGGGCAGCCAGTGCTGGAGTTCACCGGCGACATCGTCAAGGCCGGGTACAACATCAATATGAATCGCCCGATCACGACGGCAGGCCCGGTGCCTCCTGCGTCGACCACCCGCCTGACAGAGATCTGGATAACACCTACCGATGCGCGTAACTGGGTTGTCGATGTAGTCGGCGAAAACATCGTCACGACTTGCGATACCTGCCGAAAGGACAGCATTCCCGGTACCGGGCTACTGCCAAAGCTCAATCAGGAGGCAACCACCGTAACGACGGAAATCCAGAACCTGGTCTCCGGCGCAACGCCCCCGACACTGACCAACCTGGACAATATTACTGCCCCCGGTGTGGCCATCACCCGCCAGGTCATCGAGGCGATTCGGGAGATGCCGGCATCCGAGCAGAGCCTCATCATGGGCCGGCTGGTGTCAGAGATCAGTACGGCTCGCACCGTAGAAAAAGCGCTGTATGCCCGCCGTTTGCTGCTGTCCGGCCGCCAGGTGCCGGAGGTCTATGCCACCGAAGTAGCCCGCGAGCACGCGGACAAGTCCATAACCGAGTTGGACAAGGAGATCGAGAACCTGTTGTTCGAGACCCGGGTTCGTAAGGAGGTGGTATCCGATACCATCGCGACCCTGCTCCAGCGAGCCGCGGCCCGTCGGCAGTCGTCCCTGAAAACGCCAGAAGTACCCACCATCGATCCGCGTCCGCTGAGCAATGGCCGTGTCCAATAACGGATTTGCCTTGCGCCGGCGCTGGTTCTTTTTGCTGACCCTGCTGGCATTTGGTCTGGCACTGGGAGTGGGTGGCATTCTCTGGCATTCAGTCGAGACATCCTCTGTAGTCGCTGTGCAGACAAGGATCGATGCCTTGAAACCGCTCCTGACTGGAATCCGTGTCTCGCTGATTGCCCTGTTAGCCATAGGCTGGCCATGGATCGTGAACGCCTTTCAACGTTGGGGCCGCCTGGATGAGACACAGACCGGGAATTTGCTCGCTGTACGCTGGCGAATCGTGGCCTGGCTCGTCGTGATCGAACTGGTGTTGGGCCAGAACCTGTTCGGTCAGGTGCTGGCCATACTGCAGGGGAGCAGGGCATGACCGTCGACAGCTATCTCGAACTCTTCACTACACTGTTCGGCTGGACCTTCTACGGCATCCTCTGGGATGTGCTGGTTGGCACCGGTATCGTGTTCCTGCCGTTCCTTGGCATCCTGATCGACAACTGGCGGGAACCGGCGCAAGGCGGTGAGTTCGGTACTGTCACCGGATTGTCGTTGCGGCGGATGGAGCTGGAACTCTTTATCGCGCTACTGGTGGTGGTGCTGGCCGGCCAACCGGCCGCGTTGACGCCACTGAATGCGGCTTCACTCAACTACACGCCTCCACCGACACTGATCGATCCGACACCGCCTACAGCGACCGTGGCCGCATCCCAGAGCACCTACGGTTCCACCGGCTTCACCGGTTCGCCGGCGACCGTGAACATCCCGGTATGGTGGTATGCGGTACTCTCGATGACCTCCGGATTCAACCATGCGGTGGTCGAAGGCCTTCCAAGTGCTGCAGACATGCGTACCTACGAACAACAGGCGCGGCTAGCGACCATTGCCGACCCGCGCCTCCGCCAGGAAGTCAGCGATTTCTTCAGCCAGTGCTACATCCCGGCCCGGTCGAACTATCAGGCAGAACGGCCATCCACCGCCGCGGTCAATGCCCTGCTGACAACGTATGGCCCCGACGATCCGGACTGGATGGGATCGCATGTCTATCGAGATACACCTGGATACTACGACACCCTGCGCGCCACCACGCAGGTCAGTGGCTGGGCCTACAATGCTGCCCGTGATACCGAATATGATCCTGCGGCCCCACCCACCTGGGGCAGGCCTTATTGCAAGCAGTGGTGGGAGGACGCCTCGATTGGCCTGCGTGAAAAGATGATTAACGAGGCCGATGCCACATCGGCCGGGTTTTCAGGTCTGGTGGTTGCGATCGCCCCGGCTTTGGCCAGTGAGCAGCAGAACGACGCAGTCGCCAGGACCGTGCTGGCAAATGCTCCGCCATCGTGGTCGAACAATGACCTCGTGGCGCACAATTCTGGCAGTACCGGGTTGCTAAATACGGTAGAGAATGTCGCCAAAGGTGGACTGGCATCGGGTGGCGTGGTGGCTGCATCGGCGCTGTTCTCGGTCACCATGACCGCTGTCCTTCAGGCCCTCCCGATGGTGCAGGCCGTGCTCCTGCTCGGCATCTACGCCTTGCTGCCCATGATCGTGGTGCTGTCGCGCTATTCCATCTCCATGATGGTCATCGGCGCCATGGCTATCTTTACCGTCAAGTTCTGGAGCGTGCTCTGGTACTTGGCGCTGTGGGTGGATCAGAATCTCATTTTGTCCATGTACCCGGATGTGAATGTCTTCCTGCAGATGTTCGCAAACCCCGGCGAGCACGACATCAAACGCATGCTGCTCAACATGATTACGACAAGCCTCTATCTGGGTTTGCCATTGCTCTGGAGCGGGATGATGGCGTGGGCGGGTGTGCATATAGGGCGCTCGATCAATTCGGTACAAGGCGAATTCACACGGCCCGCTCAAGATGCCGGAAGGCAGGGCGGAGGTATTGGGAAGGCTGTTGTTACTAAAGGGGCGAAGCGATAGCGGATTTACAAGTCGTCTTCATACCATCCGTATGGATCAGTGCCATTGTCAAACTTGCGGGTGCGGAAATTATAGTCTCCGGTTAGATCACCTTCTTCAGAATTCGCATCATCCTCGGATGCGATCGCACCTTCGGCCAGCAGGCCGATAAAGCCCATGAAAAACAGGCTCGTGGCGCGAATGATCGCCTTCGCGCCAGTCAGTATGCCTCCAAGGCATGCCATGAACACAGTAAAAGCTTTGGATTGATTTTCCATCTCAATATATCTCTATATTTCGCAACTCCCATGGTAAACCTTCGGGTGCCAACTTTTCAGAACTCCCCATCCCGGACCACGTTACCTTTGCTGATTATCTTGACAGTTTTAGGATGAACCGGTTCGTTGTCCGGCAGCAGTCCTTTGCCTTTCTCAATTACCTTGGCAGCGACACTGGTCAGCTTGCCTAATGTGTCCGAACCGGCAAGTGCTTTGCTGTCATCATAATAGTCAAACCAGGGCAGGCCGGCTTCTGTGTAATCTTTGGCAGTCGCAGGTTTATGTGGAGGTTGATGCCCGGTAATCATCTGGTATTGCTCACTGTTGGCCAGATGGATGAAGCACCGGAAACCGTTGTCCTGATCCCATGCATCAATACCGTATTCGTCCTCGTAGATCTCCTGCCGCATCAAGCCGCCTGGTGCCAGACCCATATCCGGGGCAGCCGATTCGCAGACCGTGCGACTGAACATCGGCATATCAAGGTAGTCCAGGTCTGCTTCCACGGCGCGCTCAAAATGTTCGACGTAAACGTCATGTTTCATCGGGTAGACGATAATCTGGAGTCCGCCATGTTCAGCCTTACCCGTAATCTGCTCTTCGGCCGTGAAGCCTTCACCCAGGGGCATGGCGACAAACTGCCGTATAAAATCCTCCGAGACGTTGAAACCATCCAGCCAAGGCTGTTCCGGAATCACCGCATAGTCCTGTGGATCAGCCGAAAGTCCGTTGCTCCAGGTCTCCCCGGATACGGCATTGATCTTGCCGGCGGCGATCTTGACGGCGCAGGGGTAGTCACCAGAGAAATTGATCCAAAGTGCCTCTGACTGATACATGGGTATGAAGACGCCACCATGTGACCGCCAGGTATCAGGCAACTTGTTGGCAAAGTCATCCACGTGCTCCACCGGGAACCGACCCAGGCCGGGGGGAAGGGGGTATTCCCGGTTGTCATCCGGGATCCGCAGGGTGCGCTGGAAGTCGATGCTGCACGCCGCTTTTTGGTGGACCTCCGGAAACCGGAAGGTCAGTTGGTTGTTCATTAGTTCGATCATTGTTCTTCCTCCACAGGTTACCAGTCGCCATCACGGACATCCCGGGCAATACGCAACAGAGCGTGATCCGGTGCAGATTTGAGCTGGCGGATCAGATCCGCGAACAGCTGCGGACGCTTACGAATGATCTCCTGTAAATCCGACGATACCTTCCCTGCCATTGCCAGCAGCACATCCGGGTCTTCACCGAGCTCCTCGGCCAATGCCCGAATTTTTGCCTCGGACGGTGGCGCCACATCCCCGCGCTCTATCTTGCTGAGGTAGGCGGGTTCCACGCCAATTCGCTGAGCGACCTGCCGGACGGAAAATCGCCGGTCCTCTGACTTCAGGGCCTCGCGATGTTCACGGATGTATTCTCCGAATGTCATGTGTACTATATACTACACATTTGTTATTTTGACAATCCGGCGACGGGTGGGTGAATGACAGTGCGGGGTGACTTCATTGAGAAGCTGCCAAGCCAATAGATTCGACCAAGTTAGATGATAATCGGCTTAATTCGGCAATAATCGGTTGACATAAGGTGCTAAACCGCATAATTTTCAATGATTTGGTTCAGGCGGCGGAGGCTGGTTACCCCAGCGTCGGTTGTTCGCAGACCTATGACGTTTTAACTCATCGTTCACGAGGAATCTGAGGAATGGTTGAGATGGAAGACCGCTGGCTTTCAATCACCGAGATATGCAAATACCTCGGCGTCAGTAATGACACCGTGTACAAGTGGATCGACAAGCATGGTATGCCCGCCCATCGCATGGGCCGACCATGGAAGTTCAAGAAAGATGAAGTGGACGAGTGGGTCAAGGCGGGCGGTGCCGCCGAACCTGCGGAAGACGACAAGAAGAACAAGGAGTAACGACGGGCAATGAACCATGTGATCCATAACAGCATCGTGAATTTTATCTGGGGCATCGCCGACGACGTGTTGCGCGATGTCTACGTGCGCGGCAAGTACCGTGATGTGATCCTGCCGATGACGGTTATTCGCCGCCTCGATGCGCTGTTGGAGCCGAACAAGGAAAAGGTGCTCGGCATGAAAAAGCAGCTCGACGGGGCCGGGATCGCCAACCAGCACGCGGCGCTCTGCCAAGCCTCCGGTGAGGCCTTTTACAATGTGTCGCCCTTTACGCTGCGCGACTTGAAGAATCGCGCCAAGCAACAGCAGCTCAAGGCTGATTTCGAAGCCTACCTGGACGGCTTCTCGCCCAACGTCCAGGAGATCCTCGACAAGTTCAAGTTCCGCAACCAGATCCCGACCTTGATCGAGGCCGACATCCTTGGCCATCTAATCGAGAAGTTTCTCGACGGCCGCATTAACCTCAGTCCCAAGCCGGTGCAGGACGTGGACGGCAACGAGCTGCTTCCGTCGCTCGACAACCACGCAATGGGCACCATCTTCGAAGAACTGATCCGTCGCTTCAACGAAGAGAACAACGAAGAGGCCGGAGAGCACTTCACGCCCCGCGATGTGGTCAAGCTCATGGCCGACCTGATCTTCCTGCCGGTGGCCGACGACATCGAATCGGGCACCTACCTGGTTTATGACGGTGCCTGCGGCACCGGCGGAATGCTCACTGTGGCGGAAGAGCGCCTGGCCGAGCTGGCCGAAAGCCACAGCAAGGATGTCTCCATCCATCTCTTCGGCCAGGAGGTGCAGCCGGAAACCTACGCCATCTCCAAGGCCGACCTGCTGCTCAAAGGCGAAGGGGCCGAGGCCGAGAACATGAAGTACGGCTCCACGCTCTCCAGCGATGCCTTCCCGTCGCAGGAATTCGATTTCATGCTCTCCAATCCGCCCTACGGCAAGAGCTGGAAGACCGACCTGGAGCGGTTGGGCGGGAAGAGTGACATCAAGGACCCGCGCTTTGTCAACCAGCACGCTGGCGACCCGGAATTCAAGATGATCACCCGCTCATCGGACGGGCAGCTCATGTTCCTGGTCAACAAGCTCTCCAAGATGAAGCACACCACCCGTCTCGGCAGCCGCATCGCTGAGGTCCACAACGGCTCGTCGCTATTCACCGGTGACGCCGGTCAGGGTGAGAGCAACATCCGCCGCTGGATCATCGAGAACGACTGGCTGGAGGCCATCATCGCCCTGCCGGAGAACATGTTCTACAACACCGGCATCGCCACCTACATCTGGATGTTGACGAACCGCAAGAGCGAGGAACGTAAAGGAAAGGTCCAGCTTATCGATGCCACCGAATGGTACGTGTCGCTGCGCCGCAACCTCGGCAAGAAGAACTGCGAACTCACCGAGGAACACATTCGCGCCATCTGCGACCTGGTGGTCAATCCGATCGAAACCGAGAAATCCAAGATCTTCCCCAACGAGGCCTTCGGCTACTGGAAGGTGACGGTGGACCGTCCACTGCGCCTCGCCGTTGACCTGAGCCCGGCCCGGCTGGAACGGTTCGAGCGGATCTGCGCCAAGGCCAAGGAAGAGCCGCTGGCTAACCTGGCCCGCCGCGTGGCCGAGACGCTTGGAGCCGGGCCGCACCTCGATTTCAATGCCTTCATGGACACCTGTGATACCGATGCGGACAAGCATGGTGTCAAGCTCACCGCCAAGCGCAAGAAACTGCTACAGGGCGAACTTTGCGACACTCGCGAGGATGCCGCGCCAGTGCTGAAGAAGGTTCACAAGCCGGGCAAGACTACGCCCGATCCCATCCACGGTCTCTTCGAAGTCGAGGTGAACGGCAAGGCCTGTGTGGACGAATACGACCCGGATACCGCCCTGCGCGACAGCGAGCAGGTGCCGCTGCTGGAAGAAGGCGGCATCGAGGCATTCTTCCGGCGCGAGGTGCTGCCCTACACCCCGGATGCCTGGATCGACCCGGGCAAGACACAGATGGGCTACGAAATCTCCTTCACCCGCCATTTCTACCGGCCCGCGCCCATGCGTACCCTGGATGAGATCAAAGCCGATATCTACGCCCTGGAGCAGGAAACCGAAGGACTGCTGGAACAGATTGTCGGGGAGGCTGAGTAATGCTCAGGCCATTCCCAAACTACCGACAAACTGAACTGAACTGGCTTAAACGTTTGCCAGATTCATGGGGCATATTGCGAACCAAGCAAGTTTTTCGTTTAAGAATTCAAAAGGCCCCAAAAAACAACCAGATGGAGTTGCTTTCTATTTATACCCATATTGGTGTGAAACCACGAAAGGAACTTGAGCAGCGAGGCAATAAAGCATCCACTACTGATGGCTACTGGATTGTTAAGAAGGGCGACATAATATCTAACAAACTACTCGCTTGGATGGGGGCGGTCGGCGTCTCTCACTATGTAGGTGTGACAAGCCCGGCTTATGATATTTTGCGGCCTATCCAACGATGTAACACAGACTATTACCACTATCTCTTCCGAACACCGACATATCTCCAGCAATTCAAAATTAGGTCGAGGGGCATCATGGATATGCGTCTCAGGCTTTATTTTGACCAATTGGGGCAAATACCAGTTCCAGTTCCGCCCCACGGCGAACAAGACGCAATAGTCCTTTTCCTTAATTGGAAAACAGCACAGATCAACAAATTCATCCGCAACAAGAGGCGGTTCATCGAACTGCTCAAGGAGCAGAAGCAGAATGTCATCAACCAGGCCGTGACCCGGGGGCTTGATCCGAACGTCAAGCTCAAACCCAGCGGTGTGGAATGGATCGGGGATATTCCGGAGCACTGGGAGGTCGCGCCGCTCAAGCATTTAGCCAGCATCAATGCCCGTGTCCTGCCTGAATCAACTGACCAGAACTACACGTTCAAATATTTCGACATAAGCTCTGTTGGCACTGGATGTCTCTCGGGAGAACCTGAAACACTCCGTTTTGGTCAAGCACCTTCTCGTGCTCGGAGAATACTAAAAAGAGGCGACACCATTCTTTCCACGGTCCGGACCTACCTCAAAGCGGTTTATTACGTCTCTGATGAGGTTGAAGACTGGATCGCATCGACAGGTTTCGCCGCGCTAACTCCCAAGAAAGCAATTCATCCACCTTTCTTGGGACTGGTGATTCAAAGTGACAATTTTATCAACCGGGTTATCCGAGAGTCGATTGGTGTTGCATATCCGGCCATAGCGGAAACCAAATTGGGCACCCTGCATTTGGCTTACCCAGAATCTATCGAGGAACAGCAGGCGATTCTGGAACACATAGCCGATTCATCGAAGGCAATCGACCAGGCCATCATCCGCGCCCAACGTGAGATCGAACTGATGCGCGAATACCGCACCCGGCTGATTTCCGATGTGGTCACCGGCCAGGTGGATGTACGCGGCGTCGAGGTGCCGGAGGTTGCCGAGGAAGAGCTGCTGGCGCTGGATGAGGACACCGGTGAATCCGACGACATGATTGATGACGAGGGGGGCATGGATGAAACCGACTGACACCAGCGAAAAGGGCCTGGAATCGATCATCGTCAACTCACTTGTGGAGGACGCCGGATACGTCCAGGGCGACCCGCAGGATTTCGACCGGGAACACGCCGTCGACCTGGCCAAGTTGGTCCAATTCCTTGCCGCTACCCAACCCGATACTTACGAAGCTCTCGGTATCGATGAGGAAGGTCCCAAGCGCACCCAGTTCCTGCACCGCTTGCAGGGCGAGATCGCCAAGCGTGGCGTGGTGGAGGTGCTGCGCGGCGGCATCAAGCACGGCCCGGCCCATGTGGATCTTTTCTATGGCACGCCGACACCGGGCAATGTGAAGGCGGCAGAGCGCTTTGTGGCCAACATCTTCAGCGTCACTCGTCAATTGAGATATAGCCGCGTTGAGACGGCGCTCTCCCTCGATATGGCCGTGTTCATTAACGGCCTGCCCATTGCCACCTTCGAACTCAAGAATAAACTCACCAAGCAGACGGTGCTCGATGCCGTGCAGCAATACCAGCGCGACCGCGACCCGAAGGAGCTGCTGTTCCAGTTCGGCCGCTGCGTCGTCCATTTTGCCGTGGACGATCACGAGGTGCGTTTCTGTACCCACCTCAAGGGCAAAGGCTCGTGGTTTCTGCCCTTCGACAAAGGCTACAACGACGGCGCTGGCAATCCGCCCAACCCAGCCGGGCTCGCCACCGACTACCTGTGGAAGGAGACCCTCTCCAAGGCGGGGTTGACCGACATCCTGGAAAATTACGCCCAGGTGGTGGAGGAAAAGGACGAGAAGACCGGCAAAAAGAGGTACAAGCAGATCTTCCCCCGCTACCACCAGTTGAAGGTGGTGCGCATGTTGTTGGCGAATGCCCGGGAGACGGGGATTGGCAGGCGCTACCTGATCCAGCACTCGGCGGGCAGCGGCAAGAGCAACTCCATCGCCTGGCTGGCGCACCAGCTCGTGGGGCTGGAACACGAGAGCAAGGCGTTGTTCGATTCGGTCATCGTGGTCACCGACCGGCGGGTGCTCGACAAGCAGATCCGCGACACCATCAAGCAGTTCGCCCAGGTCTCCGCCACCGTCGGCCATGCCGAACACTCCGGCGACCTGCGCAAATTCCTCAAGGCCGGGAAGAAAATCATCATCACCACGGTGCAGAAGTTCCCGTTCATACTCGATGAGATCGGAGACGAACACCGCAAGAGCAAATTTGCCATCATCATCGACGAGGCCCATTCCAGCCAGGGCGGCAAAACCACCGCTGCCATGAACCGCGTGCTGGAGGAGACCGCGCCCTATGGCGGCTCTGATGACGAGGAGGAAGAGACGGTCGAGGACAAGATCAACAAGATCATGGAAGGCCGGAAGATGGTGACCAACGCCAGCTACTTCGCCTTCACCGCGACCCCCAAGAACAAGACCCTGGAGATCTTCGGCGAGCCGGACCCGCAGCCGGACGGCACCGTGAAGCATCACCCGTTCCACAGCTATACCATGAAGCAGGCCATCCAGGAGGGTTTCATCCTCGATGTGCTGAAGAACTACACCCCGGTGGAGAGCTATTACCGCCTGGCCAAGACCGTGGAGGACGACCCGCTCTTCGACGCCAACAAGGCCCAGAAAAAGCTGCGCCGCTATGTGGAGTCCCACGAGCACGCCATCCGCGAGAAAGCGGAGATCATGGTGGACCACTTCCACGCCCAGGTGATTGGCCACCGCAAGATCGGCGGCCATGCCCGGGCCATGGTCATCACCAACGGTATCGAGCGGGCCATTCAGTATTTCCACGCCTTCAGGGACTACCTCAAGGAGCGCAAAAGCCCTTACGCACCCATCGTGGCCTTTTCCGGGGAGCACGAGTATGGCGGCAAGAAGGTCACCGAAGCGACGCTGAACGGCTTTCCCAGCAGCCAGATCCCGGACAAGGTACAACAGGACCCGTACCGCTTCCTGATCGTCGCCGACAAGTTCCAGACCGGCTACGACGAACCGCTGCTGCACACCATGTACGTGGACAAGGCGCTCTCCGGCATCAAGGCGGTGCAGACCCTCTCGCGACTCAATCGCGCCCATCCGCAAAAGCACGACACCTTCGTGCTCGATTTCTACAACGACTCGGAGACCATCCAGAAGTCGTTCGAGCCCTATTACCGCACCACCATCCTCAGCGACGAGACCGACCCCAACAAGCTGCACGACCTGAAGTCGGATCTGGACGGTTACCAGGTTTATTCGCAAGTGCAAATCGACGATCTGGTGGGGCTCTATCTGAACGGCGCGGACCGCGACAAACTCGACCCGATCCTGGACGTCTGCGTTGCCACCTACAACGCTGATCTCG
Organism: Sedimenticola sp.; assembly: GCA_002869585.1. Lineage (GTDB taxonomy): Bacteria > Pseudomonadota > Gammaproteobacteria > Chromatiales > Chromatiaceae > BM503. Next base: position 32,982 of record PKUO01000065.1, on the reverse strand, counting down.
ATGAAGACGGACAGGTGGATTTCAAAGGCAAGGCCAAAGCATTTGCACGCACCTACGGTTTCTTAGCTTCCATCCTGCCTTATTCGAATGCCGACTGGGAAAAGCTGTCGATCTTCCTGAACTTCCTAATCCCGAAGCTCCCCGCGCCCAAGGAAGAAGACCTGTCCCGGGGCATCCTGGAGGCCATCGACATGGACAGCTATCGTGTCGAGGTAAAAACCAGCCTGAAGATCGGCCTTCCGGACCAGGATGCCGAAGTCGGTCCGGTTCCGACCAGTGGCGGCGGACGCAAGCCGGAACCGGAGCTGGACCAACTGAGCAACATTATCAAGGCGTTCAACGACCAGTTCGGCAATATCGATTGGAAGGATGCCGACAAGATCCGCAAGGTCATCGCCGAGGAGATCCCGGCCAAAGTGGCAGCGGACGCGGCCTACCAGAACGCCATGAAGAACAACGACAAGAAGACCGCCCGAATCGAGCACGACGCCGCGCTGCAGCGGGTCATGATTGACCTCCTGGCCGATCACACCGAGCTATTCAAGCAGTTCAGCGACAACCCATCGTTCAAGAAATGGCTGGGCGACACCATCTTTGGCGTGACCTATCAACAGCAGGGTGGACAACCCACAACGGGGGAGAGTCATGGACGTTAAATCGGCCGCCATTCTGGTTTTGCAGCAGGCGGGGACGGCGCTGCACGCCAAGGACATTGCCGAGAAGATCATGGCTGCCAACCTCTGGCAGTCCAAAGGAAAGACCCCAAGCGCAACGGTCAGCGCCCATCTTTATTCCGACATCAAGACGAAGGGGAGCATATCGCCCTTCGTGAAGACTGGCGCCCAGACATTCGCTCTCCTATCTGTCTTAAAGAATAGGAAAAAATTCGCCAGAACAGAGACGGGAATCGGCACTCCACAGAAGTCGTTGTTATGACGATGCAGATCGAGGAGATTCCACCGATACCGGATGGATTACGTGATGCGGCACAGAGAGGGACTCTTATTCCCTTCGTTGGCGCCGGTGCGTCACGACTCGCTAAATGTCCAAGTTGGAATGAGCTTGCAGACGGCGTTTTGCAGCAGCTGATCGAGGCCGGCAAGTTCAGTCATGGCCAACTGGACCAGATTCGCAACCAGCCGCCCAGGGTTAAGCTCTCTATTGCTCGCCACCTGGCAGAGGAACATGACTTTCGCATCGATTACCAAACAGTTCTGCATCCAGGAAGCGGCTTGAATGACCCGGTAGGGCAGCGCTTGTATACAAGTTTATCGAAGCTTGGACGGACCTTTGTAACAACAAACTATGACCGGTGGCTGGACGCGAAAGTCATCGTTCCAGGTGCGACGATGCGCGGTGCGTCGGGTCAGTCTGATACTTCCGTATCCGATCAGCAGCGGCGCGTGCTGTACAAAATAGAGGATTTCACCTACGCAAACCTGAATATGCCAGATACGGTAATTCATTTGCATGGCTCGCTGGATGAACCTGATGGCATGATCCTGACGACACAGGACTATGTGCGACATTACGCCAATGATCGTTTTGCAACCAGCGCCGAAGAAGAGAACCTGGTTCTAACCTTCCTGGACAATTTGTTCAATAAAGAAAAGACCGTGTTGTTTCTCGGATACGGTCTCGAGGAACTGGAGATACTTGAGTACGTCATTCTTAAAGCCCGGCATACAAGTGGTCCGGCGCAATGTGAGGCGAGGCATTATATCCTGCAGGGGTTCTTCTCCCATGAGTACGAACTCATGCGTGGCCTGACGCGTTACTATTTGAGCGAATGCGGTATCCAGCTCCTGCCGTTCCTGAGAGACCAGAATGATCGAATGCAACTCTTGAATGTACTTGAGCACTATGCGGAACACATGCCCGCATCGGAGTTGATGTATTTGCAGGAATTCAGGGAAATGGAGGGGCTTCTGGATGGTTGAGCTTTCCTCGAATCAGCGGTCATTTATCGCCCTGATGGCTAAAAGCCGTGAACATGCCAGAAGGGGTTTTGAGATCCTGCTAAAGCGCCCGGATTGTATCGACTATTTTGACCCCCTTGCCGATGCGGGATTGTTTCACCCATCACAGAACCCCGCGCCTGTCCCGGCAGAAGAACCGGGTTATGTGCAAATTCCATTCTGGGATGCATTGAATTATCTGGAGGCCGTGGCCAGGGAGTCTGGTGAGACGAATGACCTGGCGCTTGCAGATAAACCGATGACTGTCGTCAGGGCGGTAAGCCAATTTCGAGAGACAGATGGGGCCGTAAGGGATAATTATCATACCTGGCGGACCTTCGCGGATATCTTGGGATTGGTGCCAACTTCGGCAGTGACCCTCAAAGACCTTGAGTTGATTGCGGTCTGGTTGGGAAGTCGTTATGACCGAGGGTTGGTCGCTAGTGCCTTGGACAAAGGTATTCTGAAGAAACTCCTTGCGAGCGAAGTACCAGACGATTGGGACAAGGCATGTGCCATCGTGCGTTACTGTACGGCTATTCAGTGGGTGGATGAAGAAGGATTCGGTGAGAAACGCCAGAAACCTGTGACAATTGTTGACGATTACTGGCTAAAGAAGCTTATTGAAAATCATGCTGGCAGTTTGGGCAAAAGAATTGGTCGGGGCACAGCTGATGTTTTTCTGGAGCGTTTGTGTGAGGTATACAGTGGCGGGGGGCGGAGGATACCGAGCTGGTTACATCGACCGGCAGTCGAAGAACACCAGCAAAATCACTCCTGGGATGGGCCTTACAACCGGTTTGTAGAAGGCCTTCGAGATGCGCTTCTGGCCTGGGTGGACCATGATCAACTTACGGCGCAGCCTTTCATTCAGGAACTTTTTAGCGACCATGAAGAAATTGCAAGGCGGGTTGCCGTATTTGTACTGAACCAGCGATGGGAAGCACTGCAGGGCTTATATTCAACTGTGCTTGGGCCGCAGCTGTTCGATAGTGACCATATCCATGAGTTGTATGGGTTATTGAAGGATCGGTTTCATGAGTTTACGGATGAACAGAAAGGCGCGACAGTTGAGGCCATCAGGCAAATACCGCAGCCCAGTACAAAAGACGATGCAGAACGACGTTTAAGGCGTACCCAGCGTAATTGGCTGTCTGCTATAGCCGGCAGAGGATATGAGCCAGCAGAAACCTGGTTTCAGACACTGAATGCGGAACACGGGCTTGGCTCTCTGCAAGATTACCCGGATTTTCATTCTTATTCGGAATCGTGGTCAGGGCCCGGCCCTTCACCATTTTCTGTCAACGAACTTATCACCTTTGCGACCGACGGTACTATCGTCGAGCAGGTAAATACCTTTCAGCAAACGGATTCCTGGCGGGGCCCAACCAGGCGGGCATTGGTGGATACGCTTGAGGAAGCAGTGGTGCGCGACTATGAAGTATTTCTCGACCTGTTGCCGCATTTCCTGCACGCTGATAGACCCTACCAATACGGCATTATTAATGGCTTTAAACGCTTGTGGGATGCGCCTGAGCGAGAGCAAGTCCCGGTTGATTGGGAACAGACCTGGAACCGCTTGGTCGAGTTTTTTGAGTCTCTCACTGGCGATGCGGAGTTTTGGGCGGAGTCTGTTGCAGAGGATCGTGACCTAACGCCCACCCGTGATTGGATACCCCCGGTAATCGCAGAGACGCTTCGATCGGGGACGAGGAAAGATGAAAAGGCGTATCCGGAGAAACTTCTGCCACGCACCTGGGCGATTATTGGACATCTACTGGATAATCTTGAACAGGAGTCTGAGGCTGACGAAGATGCGATGCATCAGGCGATCAATTCCTCGAAAGGCAAGGCCATAGAGGCGTTGTTCAGTCATGCGCTCAGGGAATGCCGAATAAGTGATCGAACATCGGGTGAGCACAATATTGTATGGGATCTAATGCGTCCGACTTTTGATCGGGAGCTGGCAAAGTGTACGGGCGGGAATTATGAATTTTCTACGCTTATTGCATCTTACATAGCGAACATCGACTACATGAGTCATGATTGGTTGCAAGGCAGCGTCAAGCATATATTTCCAGATCAGTATGTAGATAATTTCATGTGTGCGCTTGAGGGGCTGGCGTACGCACCGGCTACACGGCCAATCTATGCGTTACTGCTTGAACATGGTGTATTGGACCGTGCTCTGCACTTGGATCTTAAAGGACGTCATTCGCGTGAAAAGCTTATAGAGAGAATTGCACTTGCGTATCTATGGGGTGATGAAGAACTGGATGCCCCTCGTCTCACATTTCTGTTTGGGTTGGATAGAGAAGCCGATCTTGTGGCTTCAGGTACGTTCTTCTGGAGTGTTCATAATCAGGATCTTACAGATGATCAGGTCGAACGGATTCTTTGTTTCTGGGAGAAGTGTATTGACTGGAGCGCAAGTTTATCGAAGGTTCCCGTCAAACTATTGTCCAGCCTGAGTCGTTTGAGTTGTTATATTTCATCAGTCTCGGACAGAGAAAGAAATTTGCTGCTTGCGGTGGCGCCTTACGTCAACATCGATTACAACGCAGTTGAATTTATCGACCAACTTGATCGGTTGGCCGATGATTACCCGGCCGAGATAAGCGTGGTTCTTAAGGCTGTGCTCGATTCCCATAGACCTATCTCTGATTATCAGGATCGACTTAAATCATTACTGATAAAGCTCAATGCGAGCGGACTTCATGCTGAAGCACTAGATCATGCCGAACGCCTTAGATACCTGCCGGGGATTCAAGAGCTCTTTGAACAATTAGGGGCGGGTGCCTGAAATGGCATCCACCTTTGCCTGGCTCGATCATTCAGAAAGCGACCGTCGTAAAGCACTCGATGTCGTTGATCTGTTCGGTGAACAAGGCACGCGGGATGAGCTTGGCATTGGAACGGTACGAGACGCACTTGCAGATTCCTTGTTTCCCGGAATCAGCACGATCCAGACACGGGCCAAGTACCTGTTGATCATTCCTTGGATTTACCAGGCTCTTGAGGCAGGCAGGACAAAATCGAGTGATGTGGCCAGGCTATTATTATTTTTTTACAACGTTGTTTTCAGGTACAAAAAGTCTGCTGCGTTAAGCAAGACAAATTTGACTATATTGGCATTAAATTCATTTTCACCAAACGCTTATACAGGGTTGACCCATAATGACCAATAATGCCCCTTCCGAAAAACTCGATCTTAAGAATCAGAAAATGCTTATACGCGAGTTGCAGGATGGAGATGCGAAAATGTTCGAGAACCTCGCAGCGGCTTTAATTGGTCGGCTTCTGAATGTTCATGTTTCGGTTGCTAAGTCGGGTTTCCAACATGGAGGGGACGCAGGCCCAGCTGGTGATCAAGGGCGACGGTTCCGATTAGAGTGCAAGAAGTACAGCAGCACTACGTATCTGAAGGATCGGGAACTGCTTGGTGAAATAGACCATGCGCTGGCACGGGATGAGGCACTGGAGGGCTGGTTTCTCGTTGCAACTCGTAGCGTGCCTGAGCAGCTTGCGCAGGACCTGGTACAGAAAGGCGAGAAACTTGGCATCCCTGTCGTAATCCTCGACTGGAAGGAACATGAGATCACGTCGCTTGCGGCATTGTGCTCTTTCGACCCTGATCTGGTTGAATCGGAGTTTTCGAGAAAAGCGGCGACATTCGCTCGAGCCCTTCAAGTTACCTCAACTGACGCAGTCGAGATGTTGCGAAGAAATCTGCAATCCTGGTGTCTCGGATTTGAGTCACTTCGAGACAGATCCCATAAGAAACTCGACAGTATATGGAGCTCACCACGGGCCTCGAACGCTGAACTCGGTCAAGACGTGGCGGGCGCAGCTCAGGATAAGAGAATTAAACGCAGTGCGGTACATCAGGCACTCAGTACTTGGTGGCATGGACCGGCAAGATCGGATTCTCCTGCGGCGGTTATCGGGTGGGATGGCGTAGGCAAGACTTGGGCGGTGCTCGATTGGTTGATTGAAACCAAGGGTGAGCAGCCAGTTATACTGATAATCCCATCCTCAGCAGCGGCTAATCTCTCGACGGTCTCAGAAACCAATGTTAAACAGTTTGTGGCGGATCGTCTCTATGAAGTGAGCGGTGTACGAGATTCGCAACACTGGCTTCGTCGACTTGATTACCTGCTCAAGCGGCCATCGGATGAAGGGCCAGTTCTGACACTCTTCTTTGATGGGTTGAATCAGGAGTCTTCTGTACCTTGGCTATCGCTGCTGAAGGTTTTGCAGGGTGAGACATTTGCAGGACGGGTACGGGTAGTCATTAGTAGCCGTAATCATTACTTTGACAATAAGTTGTCTAGGCTTCGTGGCCTCGTCGTAGCAGCAGTGCCAATTACCGTGGATCTCTACGATACGGCGCCGGGAGGTGAACTCGACCAAATGCTGGCGTTCGAGAGTCTTACTCAGGCTGACCTGCATCCTGATCTGATCGAGCTGGCTCGCACACCCCGTCTCTTTAAGCTCGTAGTACGATTTCGTGAGAATCTCGTCAAGGCAGGTCAGATTACATTACACAGATTGCTCTGGGAGTATGGGCGTGACAGCTTCGGAGTGCGTGCCGGAAAGTCGTTTAGCGAATCTGAGTGGAAGGCTTGGTTGAAAGAGATCGCTCAGAAGTATCGTGATGGTGTCGAGGCATTCTCAGTCAAGTCGCTTGGAGAGACGGTGAATCGACCCGATCTCTCGGAGACAGAGGTTTATTCGCGGCTCAGTGACATCATTGACGGTCGGTTCGCAAAACCTGAACCATCAGGATGCCTGCAACTCGCTCCCGCCGTTATCGCGCATGCCCTCGGTGTTGCTGTGCTTGCCCAGCTTGATGCGGTAGTTACACCGACTTTCGAGTCACTCGATGCTGAACTCACACTGTGGCTTGATCCAATTGCGGGGTTTGATCAACGTGCAGAGATCCTGCGTGCCGCGGTCTCGATCATGGTGGAACGGGGTGACTCAGGAAAATCTCCTATTACTGGGGTGCTCGTCACAGCGTGGTTGCAAAGCCAAAATGTGGGCGACAATCATCGGCGAGAGCTTGCCAATCTTGCCTTGTATTTAACAGGTGCATTACTCGACGCAGTCGAACATTCTGATAATTATACACATGCCTCGGCTCGTCTTTGGGCAGTCAATGCGTTGCGTGCCATCCCGCGAAAGGGTGTTGCGGCACTGACAACGATTGTCGAACGGATACGTAAGTGGTTCAGCATCATCTCACGAGAAATTGATTCGCACCCGGATTCTAAGAAAAGCTTGTCTGATCGGTTCATACAGCGTATTGGCATTGATACTTCAGGTCCAGTTACAGTCATTGGCGTTGATCTTGAACTCGTGGACCAGTTTGATATTTCGCTGCGATCTGTTGCGCCGTCGATTATCGAGGGCTTCCCGCTTGCTCAGGTTGTGCCAATTATGGAAGTGGCAGCCATTTCATTGGCAATCAAGGGCCGTGAGGAGGGCTGGGATGGATTGAAGTGGCTCTGTTTTCTTAACGAAGTCGATCCTGATGACACGGTGGAAGTGCTACGCGCATTGTCAAAGGACGTTCGTTTCAGAACACCAGAGCCGGGTGTACATGCGGATCTTCCCGCGCGGACCGCTGCGATCTTGCTTTGGTTGAGTGGTCAGGAGATAGATGAAGATACTGCAGTGTCAATTGATCCCGGTATCGACCGCTGGTGGACCTATGAGAAAGATTATCTGCCGCAACCTGGCCGTAGTTTTTTCCCGTTAGAGCGTCGACACGCTGAAATCGTGCTGCATGATACAGAGCTACCGTTACTGACACGTATACAGCGTACTAAAGAGCTATGGTTGGACCCGAATTTCGAGCCACCAGACGCATTCGTTGATGAGGTTCGTGCTGCAATTCCGCATCTTGATGTCGAGAAACTGGATCGACACATGAGCCATACGATCGAGGATCATAATTTCGAAGAACTTGAACCCGTTTTCGCTCGTTGCGCGCCTCAGCAGCTCGCTGATTTAATACATAACAAGATGCAAAATATGGCGACTTGCCCACCCGAGTCCCGGTACTGGAATGCGGTTAGTGTGACTGACCATTTCCTGCTGGCTGGCGAATCTGAGGCTGTGGCAGCGAAAACCTTGCGCATGAGCAATACTGACGAAGATGAGGGGCGGGAGTTCTATGCCGCCAGCCAGCTCCTGATACTGGAACTCCAGAATCTGGATGCACAGGCACAAATTGATCGGTTAATTCAGTCAAACCTCAAATCCATCCTGACAGACCTTGCCGAAGTATTGCGTGTTCCTACATCGCATGACGTTGATGCACTGATTTCGCGTTATGCACCCAGTTCTGCGAAAGAACAAGACGATTTAATCACCTTGTTATCTATCCACCGGGTTGAGTTCAGCGATAGTGCCTGGTCATGGCTAGAAGGTTTTGCAAAACAGACAGACTATGATCATCGTGGGCTCGTATTCCAAATGTTGACCCGAGCTGACGCGGAACGCTTCGGCCGACGGCTTGTGGCCGATGGCTGGTCCTGGAGACCGGAAGCAGATGTTTGGATAAACCACTATGGAACAGGCGCCTATATCGAGGCTACACGGGCCTTGCCCTTCGAACAGATTATCCAGCGATTGGCGCCATGGCGGATATTGGAAGCGGCTCGCCTGCGCGGATCCGACCGAATGGAGGTGCGGCTTGCAGCTGAAATCTTCAGTCACGTTCTTATGATTGAGAAAGTCGAGGAACCTGATCCCGGATCCAACTTGTCGGTTGACCGAGCTGATGTCGAGTCCCCGCCATTTTCATTTTCAGTTTCACCACGTACTAGCGAGGATGATGCCAATAATCCCATGGAGGCTCTGAGTAAAGCTATGGATGCCAAAGCGCAGGAAAAGGCGTACCGGCGCGCCGCCGAGACCGCGATTTCACGTATACGAGAATTACATGCTTCCGGTGCTAGCCTCTATCTTGCAAAGATTGACACTGCAGATTATGAACAGGTTCTGGAACATACACCAGATATGGTCGATTTATGGATTGAGGGGTATCAAGAGATTTCAACGAATTTTCGACACCGTGTTCGTTTGGCAGAAGGGGCTTTCCTGACACTCTGCGAGGCTCTCCTTGCATATGACCCTGTACGTGGCACGCAGTTCTGGCGTGCCGTTCGTGCTTCGGTGGTGACCCGATATATGGGTGTAGCAGGTGTCGAAGAGTTATTACACATGGTTTTTCGTGTTCCGGATTCGCCTGAGGTAAATGAACTGCGAAATGAGCTGACCAGATGGGTATATAGCAATACTGATAGAGATTTGTTCAACCTTGCGACTGCCGCGTCCTATAATGGTAAGGCAGATTGGCTCGCCAGAATTATCGAGACGGATCGGGCATCGCCTCTCGCCTGGAAACGGAAACGCGGTATAGTTTTCGCAGGTTTTACTACGAATAATACACTGCCTGTCGCTGATGCCTGGCCAGAGGGTGAGATTCGAACCGGTTATGCTGCACTCGAATGCAAGTCAGCGCGTTTTCGATGGGCCGAAGCCTGCGCTCACCACTGGTGGTGTGTTTACCTAAAGGCTCAAGACCTAGTAGAGGCTTATGCTGCTTGGGTACTCTTCCTCCGATCAGCTGATCAGCGGGCCTGGATATGGATCAACCAGGATTGGCAAGCCGAAAACGAAAACAGTTCATTTATGCAGCTTAAGCTGAGTCATGCTCGGCTGAATCGTTCAGCTCGCAAGCGAGCCATGGAGAAGCGAGTTGGAAAGCTAGACGAGAACTATGTTGGTCGAAAGATTCTTGCTGGCGTAGGTCCATGGAGCTAAGGTAACTAAATGGGGGCATGGCGATTATCTTTTGATCTATTACTTGCAGGAGCAGGAGGGCTCCACCTGGAAGACAAAGCCAGGAAGGTTGCCTAAGGTGCTGTGTATCAGTGTTCAATCGGAATTTTTTTCGAGCATTTTTAAGGAATTTCTGAGCATGGTATTTTTCATGGTATTACCAATTAGCAGGAAAATAAGCCATTGATAATAAAAGATAAAAATGGCTTATTTACAATAGAGTGGGAGTGACAGAAATTTATAACATTTTGATTTATAACAATTAAAATAATCTAATCGACAATATCGCCTGCATCATCAATGGTATTGTTCATGCTTGTCATGACAGTGACAGCAAGTACATTCAAAAAGTATCTTAGAGCTTCGATAGCCCTGTATTAAGTGGCTGCATCCTGGGACCGATATTTACACTCATCTAACCGATATAAACGCGGTTGCTGGAACCATTTTCCACCGGAAGTGAAAAGGAATACCGCGCTGGCAATGATAGATGCCATCAGTATCACCCAAATAGCAATTATACCAACCGATATGAGGCCGGCGGCAAATAAAATCATCGCGACTTTTTTCAATAGTTTGTTGATACGTTTCATCTCTACTCTTCCGTAATTGCGATTGTGAATTGATATAGCACCAATGTACGCCCCACGATCTGAAGACACGCCTATATGGATTATAAGTTGATGTTAAGGTTCTGATTAAAGGAAGGAACCAAGTCCCGGCAAAATCTTTAAAGTATCTTTAGCATTTAGTAGTACCAACAGATAAAAGGCTATTTTCCACTGTTCAAATGCAATATTGCCGGTCAGTATTCCCATATCTATTTAACACCTATGTCATAGATCTGCGGTCTGCCTGTAGCAGTGATTTTTTGTATTAATCCTCCCAGGCACCGAAGCCAGGAATCTGGATTTCTGACTCACTGAAGGAACCTGTCTCGGCCATTGTATGGCAAGCACCACACCTACTTACCGAACGGACTTTGGGATTATCCTGCACCATCGCGCGTGATAGTTCATTATGCTTCTCGATGAAATAGGGCGTTTCACTAATACGGAGTGGCGCGTCATCAGCACGCAGGGAGCTCATGATCCTTTTCGAACGCTTATAATCGGCATGGTCGGCCGCATTCTTCAGCATATAGTCTGTAATATTTTTGACATCTTCTGGTGGAAGTTCGGCATTCTCTCCGAAATGATCCTCGAGCCCAGACATTACCTTTTTCCATGAGCGTGCTGGTAGCAGGCCCGGCTGATAAGGAAAGTGACAGCTGCCACACTCCTCCAGATATTGCGGGTTTTTAACGGGTGCAACACCTGGTGCCTTTTCCCCATCAAACATGCGGCTTAAGAAGCCCGGTTTATTATCAGCACTGAATGCCGCACTGCTCATTCCAAGCAGGGCAGCTGACAGCAATACCATGGATGCTACTGATGATTTAGATTTCATATTACACCTCTCAATTCAAAGTCCGGTTGTTTAAAGATTCTTGAGATAGGCAAGAAAATCACCTTTTTCTTGGGCGGTACATTCACGCCCCAGGGTCCACTTGCAGTTACGAACGAACCACTTCTTGATTTGTTTCACTTCAGTAAGACGTTTCGGATTTACTGTAGGTGCCATGGGCTCAATGGCCTTGCCTGTTCGTGCATGTTTGCCTGGTTTCTTCAAGTCGGCAGTGTGGCACTTGGTGCAGCTTCGCTTGTCACCTTTCTTGGCATCAATAAACTCTTTATTCCACAGGGCCTCTCCTGCCGTGGCGTTGAAGTTGGTTCCACCCTGAGCCTGGTACTCCGCCTCCAGGTCTGATACTGCATCCGCCTGAGCATAGAATGGTATCGATAGCAGCAATGCAGTAACGCCGATAAGTTTCCTATTCATGTTAACCTCGAATTTATTTGTTTAAGGAGAATTGATTATTCAACAGATCCTTATCTGTTAAGACTACTGAAGAGAGCTGAATTGAAACTGAAAGAAATGGTCATCTATGTATGAAACATCATCCTTACTCGCTTGTTGCCGTTGCTTCAACATCATCCGGTAGATGCATCGCAGCATCTTCAAAAGTGCCTGCCGCGGCGTCGATATGGCAGGCTGCACAATCAATCTTGCCATTGACCTTTGGGTGTTCCCATACCGCGTCAGAGATCTCCTGATGTTTTTTGATCCAGTAAGGGGTCTCTGTGATACGTAACAAAATTTCTGTCTGCGGTATGCTGCGATTAATTTTCCAGGCTGCTTCGGTCAATCCCTGTTCCGCCGCATTCTCTACCAGGAAGGTTTCAATCTTGTTCACGGCATCCTGTTCCAGAAAAAGATCCTCTCCGAAATGAGATGCCTGTTTCTGCATCATGGCTCTCCAAGAGCGGGCAGGTAATAGACTGGGATGGAAGGCGAGATGGCAAGCGCCGCACTCTTCACGCCAAAGCGAGTTATCGGGTAATGCCGGACCATGAAACGGCTGGTAGAGCTGCTCGGGTGTTTCTGTTAGATGGCCCTGAAACCAGAACAGACCGGCAGTGATAATGGCAACCAGCATGGTGGCACCGATCTTCCAGTGAGAAAGCGTAGATATCGCGCCGGCTGCGGAGGTTTTGAAGCCAGTTAGCATGGAAACTACCAGGTTCTCTCGGTGCAACATGCTCTCTACCAGGATACCCATCACATGAATAATAACCACCCCCAACATCAGCCAAGACAGCCATTCATGAAGCTCATGAGCAAAACGTCCCTGCGGAAAGTTCAGTAATCCGGCAAGGGGGCCTTGCCGTTCTTCACCGCCAAAGGTAAGCAGACCGGTAATGACGACCGACAGGCCCAAACCCAGCAGTAGATAAATGGCCCAGCTACCGGCCGGGTTATGGCCGAGAAAGCGAGGCGGGTGTTTATTCAGTACATCTTTCAGGTAATTCTGCACCTTGGAATAATTGAAGGCGAAGTCACGGAAACGGGCATAAGGGCCGCCGATGAAACCCCACAGAAGACGGAATAAAATCAGCCCGCCCATCAGGTAACCGGCAAAAATATGCACATCCAGATAACGATTATCGAGAGTGAACCAAGCTATTACGAAGCAGCTCGCCAGGGTCCAATGAAACAGCCGGATAGGGATATCCCATACCCTCACTTTTGTTTCTCGTACACCACCTTTTCTTTTCCGTTGAGTCATTTGATTAACCTCAAAAACACACCCTGCCAGTACTGTCTAAAGTTAAATCATGGCATGTGGGGAGTGGTGTCCATGCCCCTTTAATCGGTAGGAATTGGACTGAAAATACTTACCGGTAGAAACGAAAAGGAAGACTCCAATGGCAATAACAGATGCCATCAGTATCGCCCAGAGTCCAGCTAGGCCAAGATACCAAAACAGTATCAGGACTGTACTGTCGATCAGACCGCCTATAACAGCAATGCCAAAAGACATGAAGCTGATAGCAAGTGATACTAGTGTTACTACCATTAATAATTTGTTTACGCGTTTCATCTCTGTTCTCCTATTAATCGGATTATCGATTAGTACAGTTTTAGTGAAAGACACCCAACCTGAAGACACGCTGATACGGAATTTAAGCCGTGGCTAAGGTTCGATTTGAAGCGGCGAACCACAATTTGTTGCGGAGGTTAAGTACGCCGAGATGCCTAGCGCATCTCGAACGCCTCCTGGTGAAAACGTATCCTGCCTGTGACGGCCTGCAGTCCCTCGCGCAGGGCATCGGCAAAACCACTTGGACCGCAGAACCACACTTCCAACGGCTTCCGGCCTTGCTGTTGTTCAGCCAATGCCTCGGCGGTCAGCGGTTCGCCCTGTTCGTCATGCACATGCAAACGGACTTCGGGCAAGGCGGCACACAAGGATTGCAGGCGTTCGACAAAGGGGTCGGTTCCGGCATCACGTACGCTGTAATGCAGATCGGCGGCAAGCCCGGCGGCAGGTTCATCCTGCAGGGCTTCGAGCCAGGCGAGGAACGGGGTAATACCGATACCGCCTGCGACCCAGACCTGTCGAGCGCGTTTGTTAACGCGGGAAATATCGAAGCGGCCATAAGGACCTTCCACCTTGACCGGGTTGCCGACGCTCAACTGGTGGGGCAGTCTGCGTGTGTAGTCACCGAGTGCCTTAATCGCAAAGGTAACAGTGCGATCACCGCGATCAGCGCTGGCGATGGTGAAGGGATGAGCCCCCTCGGCCTCGTCAAAGGTGACAAAAGCAAACTGGCCGGGATGGTGACCGCGCCACTTTCCGTCAAGGCGACAGCTCACTTCGATAATATCGTTGCCTGGGTTGTGCACTGCGACCACGCTGCCGCTAGCACGACGCTTGCGACCGATGAGGCCTCGAAGCGACAGCACGCTGGCGATACTCCCGGCGGTGAACAGCAACGCCAGCAACAGTCCAACGGGCTGGCTCCAGTAACCGGCGGGAGCGAGCACCACTGAATGAAATGCCAGCAGCAGATAGAGCACCGGCATAGCCCGGTGCAATGGTCGCCACAGGCGGTAGGAGAATCGTTTCCACAGGGTTAGCGCGAGCAGTGCCAGCAGCACATAAAAGGCCCATTCTCCCAGTGCTTCGCCCATGTCGCGCAGTGGTTCGGCGAAGGCCGAAAGCTCATCCTCCTTGATGCGGCCGCCGCGGCCTGCCAGCGCCTTGAACAGATCGTCCGACATTTCCAGCAGCCAGTGTGAGGCGGCAAAGACGACGGCCAGGATGCCGCTCCATTTGTGCAAACGATAGATACGGTCCATGCCGCCGAGCGGTTGTTCCAGCCAGGCTGGGCGGGAGGCGAGCACCATCGCCAGCGACATCAGGGCGATGGAAATCAGGCCGGTTAGGAAGAGACTCTCAAGGTAGATGGTCCACGGCAGGGAGCTTGCCGTCGTGTGATCGGGCGAGAGCATTTCCACGCCCCAGGCAAGAGTAACTATGGCGATAAAGCTGACAAGTATAGTCTTCATAATGAGCCTCTTCGAAGGGATAAAGGGAAGTAAGGACTGGAGCTTCCCCGGCCCAGTATTCCACGGGGAGGGGTACCTCCGCGGCACCTGGTAAAGGGCGTCATTGCTGTCGCGATCATTGGTACGCTCACGCTGGCCCGATCAGCGCTAATCTCGCTGCTAGTCGGACTTGCCCTTCTTGACACGTACATCGAGCACTTCACCGTTAGTCGGATCGACGAAAAGTTCCACCCGGTCACCGTGGCTGTCATATGCCTCGACGTCGTAACCGCGTCGCTCACGCTCAATCTCATGGATGTCCGCGTAACCGGCGGCAGTGACCTTTTCATAGATAGCGGGGATTGTCAGCCAGTCGGCACTGGCGTTCTCCCTGTCAGCGGCAGAGGATGCAGCAATTGCGGTTCCACCTAACGTGGCGGCAGTCAGTACGGCTGCAAAAATCGTGTGCGAAGTTTTCATGAATAAATCACCTGTTGAGTAGTGTTTTCAGACAGCCAGAGGAGAGACCGTGTGTGCAGTATGAGATAGCCAGCTGAATTCACCCTGAAAAAAGCTTCCCGATGGCAGAAAATGCTGTCTGATTTAAATCAGTCAAAAATGGTCAGTTGATTCTACAAGTTGATCATGTGGTTTGTACGCAGGCGTAAAATAGCGACAGATGAACCTGGCCTTGAGGCGAAGTGGACATAAACCTGCCATGGCTTACTCGAACGCTGGCAGCGTGATGACTTTCTCGCTTCGGGGGAAGAATTCACGAGCAGTTAAAAGAAACCCGTCAAGTTGAGAGCGTCTATATATGGGAGCCCGCGATCGCCCATTGGCCCATAGTCAGGGCGAAAGGTGTTCACATTACAAACCCTTCTGGCCAGTGACGAACCTTGCGATGACGGGTCAGGTAAGGTAGCCGTGTTCTCGCTGCATGCCGGGGTGGCGGCCAGGGCCGATGAACGCAAGAAGCTGAAATGGCTGTGCCGCTACATCATCCGCCCGGCGGTATCGGGAAAGCGCCTGTCACTAACGCCCAACGGCAACATCCGCTACCTGCTGAAGCCACCGTACCGGGACGATACCATACATGTCATATTCTAGCCGCACGACTTCATCGCAAGACTGGCAGCGCTGGTGCCGAAACCACGGTTAAACCTGACTCGTTTCCATGGGAAATTTGTACCGGACAGCCAGTACCGGGCGCTGGTGACGCCTGGCAAGCGGGGTAGGGGAGGTTTGTCCGTCGCGGTGACGGAGGGAGAGGAACCAACGGTAGCGGATGGCCGTGCCTCAATGACCTAGGTGCAGCGCCTGAGGCGGGTATTCAATATCGACATCGAAATCTGTTCGGTCTGCGGTGAATCGATACGTGTTGTCGCGTGCATTGAAGCGCCGGAAGTCATCGGGAAGATCCTGGCACACCTGGAGAAGAAATCCCCTGGTCCGGAAATCAACCGGCCACCGAGCCGTGGACCATCGCAGCTTGGTCTGTTCGACTGATTTATTCCAACAACCCATAGCCCGTCAGGATGCGTCCCGTGGTGCGGCAGGGGGAAGTTATGCCGGGTACCTGAGTAACGGGTTGATTCGGCCTGCCAGCCGGGTGACTTGTGTGATTTCGCTGCGGTTTGTCGGGATGGAGGACGGTTCAGTGTCGGTGGGATTGGCCCTCGGCTATACCAGTGGCAGGGCGGAAAGGGTGTTAATATTTCCTATACTCACAACGGGAGCACATCATGACCATGGTAAACATGCAAAGTTAGCGCTGTTACTCACGGATGCTATTTGCTCTACGAATTGGTTTAATGTCGGCTCTCTCCTGTATGCGCCCCTCCTGATGCTGGGGAAGAGGGGCTGCAGCCTGAATAGTAGTTCCGCTAATTCTCTTCAGGTGTGACATCTGTCTTGAAACCGGGCGGTTTGATTGCGATGACAGAACAGTTGATCTGGGACAGAATGGTTTCGGCGGTGTTCCCCATGATAAATCCAGGCACACCGATACGGCCCACCGTTCCCATGACCAGGGTATCAGTGCTCAGCTCTGTGGCGAGTTTAGGAATTTCCTCACGCGCCCATCCTTTAACAATATGCATCTTCGGGCTGGTGTAATTCATGACCTCTTTCCCAAGCTTTTGGGTTATTTCATGGAGCAGCAGGTCGAGGTTTTTCCTGTCCCTTTCACGTACGCTCTCGACGTATTCGTTTATTTCATTTTCCGGAGTACGCAATAAACCCCCTCGCATTGCACTTTCTCCAATTGCATGCCAAACGTGAACAACATGCAGTTCTGCAAATTCAGATAGTGCCAGTGAGCAGGAGAGTTCGAGTATTTTCAGATTCAATGCATGCCGTGATTCCATCTCGCCAGATGGATAATCATCCTTAACATCGACTGCTGCCAATATTCTGCGGCAGGATTTGGCAGAATTTTGTTTTACAAGCCAGACTGGACAAGGACACTGGCGTAACAGGTTCATGTCATCGCTGGAGAGTAGCCGATTCCACCAACTCCGACTTTCGGTGCACTTGATAACCAGATCGTGATCTTTATCCAATACCTGTCGAATAATTTCAATGAATTCAGTTCCCTGCCGTATCGCCAACTGGATCGACACCTGCCCTCTGTATGGCGCGGCAAATTCTTCAAGCTTTGCCAGGTAAGACTGTATCGCACTGGACTGCAGCTCTTTGGAAATCGGTCCACCACTTGGCATTCCGATACCAGCCGTAACCAGATCCATGACTCCGAGTAAAGTAAGATCTAACTGGTTGTTGGCAGCCATTGTAACCGCGCGCTGCAGAGCGGAGTTGCAATCATGGTGGGGATCGAGTACGCATAGAATCGAGTTGAAGTTTTTCATGTCTAAATGTTCTCCCGTTTCGGCATCCGCAGTATTGAATTCGTATTTGGCCCCGCTGAGGGACCAAAGGAACCAACCAGAAATCCAGGGAATCGCGTGTGGTTCCTTCTACAGATTGCTTTTAGGGGCTCAGTAGTCATGCCTCCGTCTTTCCCCGGGGGAGGGAGCTTACCTCCCGTCCTCCACTGGACTTGAGAAGTTATCCGGCTTGACAGCCAGTACCGAACAGTCGACCTGGCGCAGCACCGTTTCTGCTGTATTACCGATAAATAGTCCCGGAATACCGGTGCGACTGACTGTGCCCATCACCAACAAGTCGATGTTTTCAGTGCTGACAATTTCAGGTATCAGTTTTTTGGCATCGCCCTTGCGGAAGTGGATGGTTACCCTATCTGCCTCCAGACCATTTCTTTGTATCGCTTCCGACAAAAGCAGTTGTTGTTTTTTCTCCTCTTCACGCACCAGTTTGTCAACGGTATTAGATGAAATAGTCCTTCCGCGCAGTGTCAATTCACCGAACAGTTTCCATGTGTGCACAACATGGATATGTGATCCGGCAATATCCGATATCTGCTTACCCCAGAGTAGTATCTTGTCGGCCAAGCTGTTTCTTTCATCGTCGTAGGGAAGCAGGTCTACGGCAAGTGCTAAATTCTTCAGGTTTCTGTTAGGTGTTGGTTTGAAAACCCAGATAGGGTGCGGACTCATGCGAAATAGTTGCATGTCAGTGCTGCCAAAAAGAATATTCTTAAAGCCGGTCTCATTGTCAGCGGGTTTTATTATCAGGTCATACTGTCCCTGGTTTGCGAAGTGGATGATTTCCAACCAGGGTTTTCCAGATAATTGATGGCAGGAAACCTGTATACCGCTTTCCTCAAGGGTGGAGGCTATTGATACCAATTGCTCCTGCCTGTCTTTTTTAATCCATTGATAGAGTTGCTGTTCATCCACCTGCTCTGAATGATGAGCCGGAGTCTCTTGTATGCCCAGTAATGTCACATGCGTCTGCATGGCAGTGGAAATGGATACGATTTCCGACAGCAAAGAATCGCTCTCGCTTTGCCCGTCGACAATAAGAAGAATTCGCCTAATCGTGTTCATGAATAACTCCTGAAAATGCCACGTGTATCACCCCTGCCACGGTAGTGCATTGCCGGTCTCACAATTGTGCAATTTATCATGCTTCTTTCGATAGTCACTCTACATGGTGTTCTTATTATGACCGTAAGCCTGTTGGTGCGGACTTAACGATGAAACTCGCCTTCTCTTTCAGGTTGATACAATACTTCCTTGATCTGCAGTTTCATCATTCCTCCACCTGGCTTGGGCCACTCAATACGTTCTCCGGTCGATAGGCCGAGAAGAGCGCTGCCAACTGGCGCTAGTACTGAAATGCGATCAGTGCCGCCGTTAATATCTTTCGGGTATACAAGCGTCAGACAAAACTCTCCACCCCCATCCACAGAAAAAAGCACCTCACTGTTCATGGTAACCACGTTGTCGGGAATCTGTGCTGGCGGTAAGACCTCAGCGCGATCGAGTTCTGTCTGCAGCTCTTCTTTTCCCGGGATATCGTCGGCAAGTGAGTCCAGCAATGCTTCCAAACGATCAAGGTCTTGAGACGTGATGATAATTGCTGATCGAGTATTCATCAGATTTACTTATACCTTTGGTTTATATATGGACCATTAAGAGTAGATGATCGGCCATTTCGATAAATCCATCAACTATTATGGAGGTAACCATTCGGCAATCACACCTTGCCAGTGACCACCGGCTTCCAGTTATGGGGCAATAGTTCATGGATGGCGTTATTTTTCTACTTCGGCAGCCGTGCCAGAACACACTTCAAGTAGGCATAGGGATCATGCCCATTGAGCTTGGCGGACTGGGTCAGTGTCATGACAGCGGCCGCACGCTGGCCACTGCGCAGCGATCCTGCAAATACCCAGTTGGAACGGCCAATCGCCCAGGGCCGGATCGGGTTTTCCACCCAGTTTTTATTAATGGGCACAGCCCTGTCCTCCAGATAACGCGTGAGCGCTGTCCAGCGTTTCAGGCTGTAATCCAGGGCTCAGCCCGTGCCCGAGCCATCGGGAGCTCTCTGTCGCTGGGCCAGCATCCAGCGATGCAGACCATCGGTGATGGGGCTCGCCCGCTCATCCCGCAACTGCCGGCGTTTATCCTGGTTCAGTCATTTCGCCTGTTGTTCCAACTCGTAAAGCTGTCCGATATAGGCCAGTGCATGGTCTGCCAGTTGGCTCTTGTTGGCCGCGTGCAGGTCGTAAAATTTGCGCCGGGCATGAGCCAGGAAACCGATCTCGGTGATGCCGTTGCCGAAGCCTTCCTTGTAGCCGGCATAGTCGTCGCAGACCAGCTGGCCGCGCCACCCTCCCAGGAAGGTGCGGGCGTACTCGCCCGCCCGGCTCGGAGTGAAGTCGTAGACCACCGCCTTCAGGTCTGCGAACTGTGTGGTGCTGTAGGCTCAGACTTAGGCCTTATGGGTATTCTTTTTGCCCGGCGCCAGCATGCTCACCTGAGTTTCGTCCGCATGCAGCACAGGGTGTTGCATTAGCGCTGCCCGTAGCGCGTCGACAAGGGGCCGGAGTTGTACGCCGCAGGCCCCCACCCACTCGGCCAATGTGGAACGCGGGAGAGTCAGTCCGGTACGACCGAAGATACGTTCCTGCCGGTACAGCGGCAGGTGATCGGCGTACTTGGCCACCAGCACCTGTGCTAGCAATCCTGTCCTGGGGATGCCCTTGTCGATCACATGGGGCGGCACCGGCGCCTGGATCAGGATTTCACATGGTCACAGACCCACTTGCCCAGGATATGCCGTTCCACCGTGAACTCGTCAGGTACGTAGTCCAGCTTCTCGATGACAAGTATTGTGAAGGAGGCATCCGAATGAGCAGGGAGTATACGCTGAAAGTCAAGACTCTGGATTTAGCCCAGTAAGTTGCCGAGTGGCGGCGCTCAATCGGCAATTACTTCGAGTATTTTGAAGGATTTTCTGAGCATGGTATTTATCATGGTATTATCGTTTAGCATGAAAATAAGCCATTGAATATAAAAGACAAAAAATTCTTATTGATAATAGAGTGGGAGTGACTGGAATTTATAACACATTGATTAATAAGAATAATTACTCATCTATTGATAATATAATTTGCATCATCAATGGTATTTTTCATGGTATTTCTTGCGGGTGGCAAGGCAGAATACATCGATGCCATGAGATAAAAATTGAGCTTGGCATGGTATTGGGGGAGCTTGATTTATAGGTGCTCTGCATCAATCCGAAACCGGCAATTCCAACAAAGTGTTTCAGAAAAACAGTACTGTTTTTCTGAAATTACTGACAGAGTGGTGACTCCATAACTTACTGAAACTGCAATTATTTTCGTAGTTCTTTTCGTGGAGAAGGTTGGACCTCCCCGCGATGCCTGTGTCTATACGCTCCGCGTCTGTTGCTTGCAAAAAGTAACCAAGTACGTTACAGTTTCTCATCAAGAAGGAGATTGCCATTGATTCAAAGTTTTCGGGACCGCTGGCTGAGGGATTTTTATCTGGAAGATAAAACCAGCAAGAAGATACCCGCTGAAGTCCAGGACCGACTGTTCCGAAAGCTGCAGTTAATCGATGACGCGACCTGTGATCTCGACTTGCGGTCGCCTCCAAGCAATCATTTTGAAAAGTTGAGAGGGAATCTGGCCGGGAAGCATTCGATCCGCGTTAACAAGCAATGGCGCTTGGTGTTTTCCTGGTCAGGCGAACGTGGCGAGGCCCGGGACATCTATCTGGATAACCACGATTATCGGTGAGGCAGGCTATGAATATCACAAAACGGCAACCCGTCAGTGTCGGTGAAATGATTACCGAGGAATTCCTCGTACCCATGGCGCTGACTCAGGGACAACTGGCAGAAGCGATGGGGGTCAGCCGAAAAACCGTTAACGAGTTATGTACCAACCGCCGCGCAATTACGGCGGACACTGCGCTGATGCTGGCTACTGTATTTGGGAATACCGCTGATTTCTGGTTGAATCTGCAGCAGCGCAACGAGCTGTGGAAAGCGCTCAACACGCCAAAGCGACGGGCACGGATAGATAAGGCCAAACCAATTGCAGCCTGAGTTTGAGGACAGTGGCCGTTAGTAAGCACAAGTGGGCCTTCCTCTCACGATTCCGGGCTGGCGCTTATAGCTGGAAGGCATCAAGGCTGGCGTGTCAGCGTCTTCGCGAAGCTGTCTCCGAAGTCAAGAAGGTTGCAAGGAAAGATCCGCTAATTGGCGCAGAGGGTGCTGTCCGTCTGATGGAAAAGATCTGGCCGGCGCTGGAGCACGTGGATAGTTCCAGTGGTGCGCTGGGATCGGCAGTTAACAAGACACTAGATGCATTGATGCCGATCCTCGTCAACGCATCTGCTGACGAGAAGACACGCGACAAATGGCTTGATCGCCTCTGGCAGGCCATGGAGGATGACGGTGTCGATTACCTCAGCCCTGTTGGTGATCACTGGGGTGAACTCTGTGGCTCTCCGGAAGTCGCCGGCCGTTGGGCGGATGAGTTGGTATCTACGTTGCGATCCTGTTGGTCAGATCCGAATCCGGGCGGTTACTTCCACGGCACGACAGCGTGTCTTTCCTGTCTATTGACGACAGGCCGCTACGCAGAGTTGCTCGATTTGTTGGAACTGCCGCGGTACCCGTCCTGGCATTACCGTCGCTATGGCGTCGAAGCACTTCTGGCCCTGGGCAGGAAGGCGGAGGCGGTCCAGTATGCCGAAGCCTCGCGGGGACTGAACCAGCCTGATACCGTGATCGACCAGACCTGCGAGCAGATCCTGATTTCATCCGGCTTGTATGATGAGGCCTACCGCCGCTACGGATTGAGTGCTGCGGTGGGTAATTCCTATATCGCCCGGTTTCGCTCAGTTGCAAAACGCTATCCAATGAAGGACAAGTTGCAGATCCTGTCAGACCTCATAGCCGCAGCTCCGGGTGAAGAAGGGAAGTGGTTTGCAACGGCCAAGGAACTCGGATTTTATGATCTGGCATTGGAACTGACCAACCGGAGTCCGTGTGATCCAAAAACCCTGACCAGGGCAGCCAGGGATTACCTCGACGCGGAACCGGCATTTGCTCTCGGATCGGCAGTAGCCGCCCTTCGCTGGTTGAGTGAGGGGTGGGGTTACGAGGTAACCAGCGTCGATGTGGTGGAGGCCTATGATCGGGCGATGGATGCTGCGGTCAAGTTAAATCGGGTTGACGATTTGACCAAACAGATTCGACAACTCGTTGAGGCGAGTGACAATGCGGCGGGACGGTTTGTTCGGGAAGCCGTGCAGGGACGCTTGAGTGTCTCTGTTTAAGGTTCTCCATCACTTGCAGGAGCAGGAGGGCATTCACCTGGAAGTCAAAGCCCGGAAGGTTGCCTAAGGTGCTGTGTATCAGTGTTCAATCTGCAATTTTTTTCGAGCATTTTGAAGGATTTTATGAGCATGGTATTTTTCATGGTATTTCGATTTAGCAGGAAAATAAGCCATTGAATATAAAAGATAAAAAAGGCTTATTTACAATAGAGTGGGAGTGACCGGCGCTGTCTGGAACCGGTACCGTCTTCCTGCCGTTCCTCGTTATCCTGATCGACAACTGGTGGGTACCGGCCGAGGGTGGGGAGTTTGGTACCGTCACTGGGCCTTCTCTGCGACGCATGGAGCTGGAACTATTCATCGCGCTAATTGGTGGTTGTTTTAGTCGCCCAACCAGCCGCATTGACTCCGCTGAATACCGCGACAACACTGATCAATCCGACACCGCCTACAGCGACCGTAGCCGCACCCCAGAGCACCTACGGTTCCACCGGCAACGGTGAATATCCCGGTGTGGTGGCATGCGGTGCTTTCGATGACTTCCGGATTTAATCACGCGGTGGTCGAAGGCCCTCCCATGTGCTGCAGACATGCGTACCTATGAACAACAGGTACGGCTCCAGGAAGAGAGCGATTTCTGGAGCCAGTGCTACACATCCTGGTCAGGTCGAATTACCAGGCAGAATGGCCGGCCAGTGCCACGGTCAATGCCCTGCTGACAACCTTGGTATCCACGTGTCGGGCTAAAGTCTCTCGACCTGCTGCCGATAAAACGCTATATTCGATTAAAACACTGGTATCGATCTCATATAGTCGTTGATCGAAGACCAAGCCAACTGAAAGCATCAGCAGGAAGATAGGCCATGGCGGATATGCAGTTTCAAGAGAACATCTCCTATATGACCCCGGGTGACGTCGCCAAATTGCTGCTGGTCGCACCGGTGACGGTACGACAGTGGGCCCAGAAAGGCTGGCTCAGGGCGGAGCAGACCGCAGGCGGCCACCGGCGGTTCCTGAAGCGTGAGGTGGAAAGGTTCGCCCGTGAACGGGGCATGACCCTGCACTATCCGAAACGGGGTGGACACCGTGTGCTGATCGTCGACGACGACGCACAGATCCAGCGTTATCTGCGGGAACTACTCGAAACACGGGATGAGATCACAGAGGTCGCCACCGCCGCTGACGGCTTCGAAGCGGGCCTCAAGGTTCGCTCCTTCAAGCCCGATTTCATTCTGCTGGACCTGATGATGCCCGCCCTGGACGGTTTCTCGGTATGCCGGCTGCTGAAGGACGATCCGGCCACCCGAAGTATCCGCATAGTCGCCATGACCGGTTACCACACCCCGGAAAATGTCCAGCGTATTTTGGATGCAGGCGCTGAGCGCTGTCTGGCCAAGCCTTTCGAACGGCAAGAACTCTACCAGGCTCTCGACATTGACGTCAGCCACGAAATTCAGGGAGAAAGAATACCACCGGGTAGTCTCGGCCAATTGCCAGGTAAGCGTAGGGTTTGATCATGCAGCTGCAACACAAACTCGAATCTCCAGCCCCCTACCGCGCCTTGCTGGTGGATGACGAACCCAGCCACCGCCTGCTGCTACGCGAGATTCTCACATCGGCCGACTGGCGGGTGCAGGAGGCCGGAGACGGGGACGCAGCCCTGGAGGCCATCACCCAGGGGCAGTTCGACCTGGTGCTCCTCGATAAGCGGATGCCCGGGCTCAGTGGCGACGAGGTCTGCACACGGATTCGGGAGAATGAAAGAAGCCGACTGCTGCCGGTGATCATGGTGACCGGCTTCGGTGAGGGCGAAGAGTTGGCACTGAGCCTGGAGGCGGGGGCCTCGGACCTTATCCGCAAGCCCTATTCGCCGGCGGAGTTGGTCGCTCGCGCCACTGCCGCGGCAAGACACAAACGTCAACTGGATCAGATGCTGCACCACCCAGCCCTACAGGGCGTAACCATCACTCCTCATGCCTCCAAACGACCTGCAGAACTTATCCAGCGCTACTCTGCCATCCTTGAAACTACCACGGTGGGGCTTTTTGGGCTTGACCGGCTGGGTCGTGTCACCTTCGTAAATAACGCCTCCTGCCATATGCTGGGCTACAAAGACACAGAGCTGATGGGGCAGAACCATCATGAATTGGTGCACCACACCCGGCCGGATGGCACAGCATACCCGAGGAACGAATGCTCGATCATGCGTACGCTGGAGGCTGGACTGACCGCCAGCGGAGAGGATATGTTCTTCCATCGCGACGGCTACGGCATCCCTGTGGAGTACTCCTGCGCTCCCCTTCGTGAGAGCAGCGAGATCGAAGAGCTGGTGGTCACCTTCCGGGACATCAGCGGACGCCGGCACACGGAAGAGCAGATGCGCTTGGCGGCCAGCATCATCGACAACACTCAGGAGGCGGTAATGGTTACCGATCCCGAAGGGCGTATCCTCACGACAAACCGGGCCTTCGGCGAAATCACTGGCTACCAGGAATCGGAACTGATCGGGCAGACCCCCAGGGTGCTCAGGTCGGGCCGACAGGACCCGGACTTCTACACTGCAATGTGGCAGGCCCTCGAGCGGGAGGGTAAATGGCAGGGAGAGATCATCAACCGCACCCGCAGCGGCGACACCTTTCCCGCCTGGCTCACCATCAACAGCGTCAGGGACCCAGCCGGCACCCTGACCAACTACGTGGCCATCTTCTCCGACATTACCCCGATCAAGCGCAGCCAGGAGCAGATCGAACATCTTGCTCAGCACGATCCACTTACCGGACTGCCCAACCGGCTGCTGCTCAGCGACCGACTGAAGATCGCGGTACGCGCTGCACGTCGGAGCGGCCACTCTGTCGGCCTACTGTTCCTGGATCTCGACCGGTTCAAGGACGTCAACGACAACCTGGGCCACATCGTCGGAGATGCATTGCTGCTGGAGATGGCGCAACGTCTGCGAAGCCTGGTGCGCGAAGAGGACACGGTGGCCCGCCTCGGCGGGGACGAATTCGTCGTCCTCATTAGCACCCTAAACAACCAGCGGGAGATCGAGGTGATTGCCCAGAAGATCGTGACTGGACTCGCCAGGCCGATTTACGTGGGCAACCAGGAGTTGATCCTCTCCGTTAGCATAGGTATCAGTCTCTACCCCCAGGATAGTATCTGCGACAGCGAACTGATACGCCACGCCGATATCGCCATGTACAACGCAAAGGAGCGGGGACTGAACGAATACGCCTTCTACGACCGGGAGATGAGCGCGGAGTCCGAACGGCGCATGAACCTGGAGATGGCCCTACGCCATGCCCTCAGGAACCAGAAACTGGATCTCCACTACCAACCGCAGTTCGATCTCGCAAGCGGCGAACTGTGCGGTATAGAGGCGCTCGCACGCTGGACTACCTCTGAGGGTGCGCGGATTCCACCTGACGAATTCATCCCCGTAGCAGAACTCTCCGGCCTGATCGTGCCCCTCGGAGAGTGGGCCTTGTATCGAGCATGCCGGCAGGCCGCCACATGGCTCGAGCGGGGAATACTCAGAGGACGTATATCGGTCAATGTCTCTTTCGTTCAGATCCGCCGCGGGGGGCTGGTCGACGTGGTACGCCAGGCGCTGCAGGATAGCGGCCTCGAACCCTCCGCCCTGACCCTGGAGATCACCGAAAGCACCATCATGCAGAAAACCTCCCAGACTCTGGAAGTCCTGCGCGAGCTGAAATCCCTCGGCGTGCATATCGCAGTAGATGACTTTGGCACCGGTTACTCCTCCCTCAGTCACCTGCAGAATATCCCCGTCGACCAGTTGAAGGTCGATCAGGCTTTTGTCAGGCGGTTACCGGAGGACACAAAGGGTCGGGCAGTTTCCCAGGCCATTATTGCCCTGGGCAAGGGGCTCGGACTGGAGGTCATCGCCGAAGGGGTGGAGAACGATGCACAAAGAACATTTTTGTGTCAGCAGGGCTGCCACCAAGGACAGGGCTGGCTCTTTGCCAAGGCCATGCCCCCGAGCGAACTCGAACAACTGCTCACCAGGCAGGGCCAGGCATGAAGCCACCACTTGTCATTCCGGGTGAACGCCAGGGACCGGACGCACGCAGAAGGGGCATGAGTACAGGAACGGCTACTAGCGGCTGGTTGAGACACCAATGACAAACGCCACCATAAATTCCGACCTGTTACTGGCACATCTGCTCGACGCCACGACAGACACCGCCATTGCGGTGATCGACACGCAGTTTCGCCTCGTTCATCTCAACCCGACCGCCAGCGAGCTCTTCCACTGCGCAACCGGTGATGTCCTCGGGCGCTCGATCCGCGACCTGCACATCGGCAACCAGATCGACGCGGAGCGCTTCGATGCGGCGGCGCAGGATATCACGCAGGGCAGGGCCTTCGAGTACTGTATCGAGCAGCCCCGTGAGAACGGCATGCGCTACCTCGGGATGCGCATCTCGGGACTCTGGGATGATCAACGCCTGATCGGCTATCTGCTGTTGGCACGTGACATCACCCCGCGCCACCTGGCAGAGATGAAACTGGCAGAGGAGGAGCGGCACTATCGCAATCTCTACGAACAGGCCCCCATCCCCTACCACTCCCTGGACGCAGATGGGCGTGTCCGGCATGTCAACCGGGCCTGGCTTGAGACCTTCGGCTACAGCGAGGAGGATGTGCTGGGTCAGACACTGTTCCAGCACCTGATCGAACCCGATGCCCGCGCCTTCGTTCGCGGTTTCCAACGCTTCAAGCGGGTCGGCGAAATCCACAACCTGGTTTTCGTGTTTCGCCACGCCGATGGCCGGCCGATAACCGTCTCGCTCAACGGCCGTGCCGTTTACGATGAGGAGGGGCATTTCCACCACACCCACTGCATCCTCATCGACATCACCCGCCAGAGAGCGGCGGAGGAGGCAATGCGCCGCTCAGAGGAGCGATACCGGAGCCTGTTCCAGAACAGCCGCGACGCCCTGCTCCTCCACGACCCGCAAAGCCTCTGTATTGAGGACTGCAACCCCGCCGCAGAATCGCTGTTCGGCTACTCCCTGGAGGAGTTGCGCGCTATGCGGATTCCCGAACTCTCCGCGGAGCGGGAGGATACCCTGCGGGTCCTCAAACGCATGCAGGAGAAGCAACTGCCTGTCGTTCACGTCAAACACCGCCATATCCTGTGCAAGAATGGAACCCGGCTGCCCATAGAACTCGACGTGGTTCGCGTCAATGTAGGGGGGCATGACAAGCTGCTCGGCACACTCCGTGATATCTCCGACCGGCTCCGCCTGGAACAGTCTCTCAGAGCGCGCGAGCAGTGGCTCACCACCCTGATGGAGACTGTTCCCTACGGCATCGAGGAGACCGACCGGGAGGGGCGTATCCTCTACGCCAACCCCGCCTACCACCATCTCTTCGGCTATAAGCCCCGGACGCTGATCGGACGAACCATCTGGGAGCTGATGCCAGACGAGGAACAGCGCACGATACACCGGATCATACGTACCCGCCAGTTCGAAGAGACGCCGTCACAGGAAACCATCTACGCCGATGCCCAGCGCAGGGACTGCAGCGCCATGGAGATACAGATCGACTGGGACTACCGGCGCAACGAGGAGGGCGAGGTTACCAGCATCATCTCGGTGATCACCGATATCACTGAGCGTCGGCGTACTGAAAGGGCTCTGCGGGACAGTGAAGAACGCTTCCGTAGTATCTTTACCCACTCCGCGGCCGGCATGGCGACTGCTGATCCTTCGGGCCGCTACTTGGCAGTCAACCCGGCCTTCTGCCGACTACTCGGCTACAGTGAGGCCGAATTGCTGGAGAAGAGCGTCCGGGACATTACCCATCCAGATGACTGGCAGGAGAACCAGTACAAGTTCCAGCAGGCTGCCTCTGGTCAAATCCAAAACTATCAGTTGCAGAAGCGCTACCTGCATAAGGATGGCAGCATCGTCTGGGGTCTGGTCTCCAGCACCTGGGTTCAGGATAAAGAGGGCAAGCCCATATATGCCATCGGCATGGTTCAGGACATCAACGAGCAGAAACAGGCGATACAGGCTCTGCGTGAGAGCGAGGAGCGTTTCTCCCTGTTTATGGATTATCTTCCCGGTGCCGTCTTCATCAAGGACGCTGAGGGTCGCACCCTCTATGTGAACAGCTACCTGGACCGGCACTTCGGCGCCCGGGAGTGGATCGGCAAGACCACCCGGGAGCTGTTTCCGGGGGAGATCGGGCAGGCCATGCACGAGGATGATTGCCGCGTCCTGGAACTGGGCCAACACGCGGCGGTGGAGAAGGTGCCTGAGCGCGACGGCACCGAGCATATCTACCACACGCGAAAGTTCGCCATCCCCCAGGAAGGGGGTCCTTCCCTGATCGGCGGCATGGCCATGGATGTCACGGAACAGACGCAGAACCGTCAGGATCTGGAGCTGGCCCGCTTCACCCTGGACCGGGCAGGTGACGCGATATTCTGGCTCACTCCGGAAGCGCAATTCGTCTACGTCAACGAGGCCGCCTGTCGCTCCCTCGGCTACAGCCATGAAGAACTGCTACTCAAGGGGGTAACCGATATCGATCCCAACTTCACTCACGAGATGTGTCTCAAGATGTGGGGGCGCATCAAGCAAGAGGGTACGGTGCGCCTGGAGTCACTGCACCAACGCAAGGACGGCAGTGAATTCCCAGTGGAGATCACCGCCAATCATATCGTCTTCGGGGACAAGGAGTTCAACTGTACCATCGCCAGGGACGTGAGCGAGCAGCGCGAGACTCAACAGCGGCTTCAGCGGGCCCACAAGATGGAGGCCCTGGGTCAACTCACCGGCGGTATCGCCCACGATTTCAACAATATTCTTGCTTCTGTCCTCGGGTTTACCGACCTTTCGCTTGTGCGCCTGGAGGGGGGCAATGCGGAAAAACTCGGGAGTTATCTCCGGGAAATCCAGACCGCAGGGCGCCGGGGCAAGGATCTGGTGGAGCAGATGTTGAGATTCGGCCGCGCCAATAACACCCGGCCGCAGCAACTCAGGCTGCACCACCTGGTCCGTGAGATCCACAGACTGCTCGGCTCCACCCTGCCCTCCAGCATCCAGATCCTGGAGCAGCTGGATACCGAAACACCCCCGATCATGGGGGATCCGGTGCAGATACACCAGGCGCTGATGAACCTCTGCATCAATGCGCGTGACGCCATGCAGGGCAAGGGCATTCTGACTATTCGCCTCGGCCTGTCCCGTAATGTCCAGGGCACCTGCAGCCTCAGTCGCGACAGGGTGTCGGGAGACTGGGTGGAGCTGTCGGTGAGCGACAACGGCCCCGGCATTGCACCGGAGATTGCCGACCGTATCTTCGATCCCTTCTTCACTACCAAGGAGGTGGGTAGAGGCTCCGGCATAGGTTTGGCGGTGGTGCACGGCATCCTGCTGCAGCACCATGCCCATGTGCTGGTGGAACCTGCCAAGGGCGGCGGTACCAACATGAGGCTGCTGTTTCCCCCGGCAGAGAACCAGAGTGCTGACAATGGGCAGGATGCAACGCATGTAACCCATGCAACGGAAAAACTGAATGGCCGGGTGCTGGTGGTGGATGACGATCTATCTGTGCTTCGGGCTATCTGTGCCTTGCTTGAACAGGAGGGTCTGGATGCACAGGGGGAGAGTAGTGCTAGCCTGGCCCTGGAGCAGATCAAAAAGAATCCGGGGGCCAACGATCTACTGCTGTTGGATCAGACCATGCCAGAGCTGACGGGTGTGGAGCTGATCCGTGAGGTACGCCGGCTTGGCATAAAGACCCCCACCATCCTCTGCACCGGCTACAGCGACCATGTCAACGAGGAAAATGCGGCGCAATTCGGCATCAATCAGTTTCTGCGCAAGCCCCTCGACAGGATGCAACTGCTCGACACCATCAAAAGCCTTCTGAATGGTTCATGCAAGCTCTGATACTTGTCTTGCGTCCCTCAGAACGCCTCGTTGGAACACAAAACAGTTGGAACACAAAACATTCCAATTTCCCTCTAAAGGTTTTATGCTCTCGCTCTACAAAACGATTAAATCGATATTATGGGTGTATTCGATTTGCAGTAGTGTATTAAATGCCAGACAGGTTCCCATGGCCAGGGAGTTGGCAAATGGCGCACAGGTAGACAGAAATCAGTGCCTCAACCGACTGGTCACGGGATGGAACAAATGCAGAAAATCTCACAAGAAAACCAGATCGACTCCCGTCACAGTTCGATTGACACAGGACTGGGGCTGCTGGATCCCCCAGTGATGCCGGGCAAGCACTTGAGATCCAGAATCAACCTGTACGCCGCCATCGCAGGGATACTCTGGAGCCTGGTGGTCGGCTTGACCGCCTACCTGAATATCCATCAGCATCGGGGGGGCGCCCTGGAGATGGCGAGGCAGGTGGCCGAGGCCTATTTCCGCAAGGACCAGGCATTTCGCTTCTGGGGCGCCAAGCATGGCGGGGTTTATGTGCCGGTAACTGAGGAGACCCCCCCCAACGAATACCTGACGAACATCCCGGAAAGAGAGATCCTGACACCTTCCGGCCGTCGCCTCACCCTGATGAACCCGGCCTACATGATGCGCCAGATCAACGAGGATTTCGCAGAACTCTACGGCAGCGCGGCACACCTGACCAGCCTGATGCCCCTTGATCCAGACAATACCCCTGACCCCTGGGAGCGCAAGGCTCTGCTGATGTTCGAAAAAGGTGCAGAAGTAGTCACAGAGGTGGTGGGTGAAGGCGAAGACCAGACCCTGCGTCTGATGCGACCCATGATGGTGAGCCGACCCTGCCTCAAGTGCCACGAATCCCAGGGCTACAGGGAAGGTGATGTGCGCGGTGGTCTGTCGGTGTCCCTGCCTCTGTCACAATTCCAAACGCACACCGCTGAGCATGAGCTCACCATGGTTCTGAGCTATGGCCTCTTCTGGCTACTCGGGATGGGCGTAATAACACTGATCGCCAGGCGTGGTTCCCGAGTCGCGAATGAGAGAGAACAGAGTCAGGCAAAGCTGATCGGTGCCCACAACTACACCCGTGAGGTGATCTCCTCCCTGGGCGAGGGGCTCTATGGCGTGGACCACGAGGGCAAGCTGGTCTTTCTCAACCCTGCGGGGGAACGGATCCTCGGCTGGAAGGAGGAGGAGTTGGTCGGTCGGTCGGTGCACAATGCCATCCACCATACCCATGAAGATGGCGACCTCTATCCGAAAGAGGAGTGTCCCCTGCTGCAGGTCCTGGGCACCGGCATGGCCTACGCTAGCGACGAGGACTATTTCGTGCGCAAAGACGGCAGCCTGTTTCCCGTCTCCTACATCTCCACTCCCATCTACGACGGGAACAGGGTCAGCGGCGCGGTGATGGCGTTTGAGGACATCACCGAGCGGCGCGGGGACGAGGCCCGCATCCGCCACCTGGCGCACCACGATCCGTTGACTAGCCTGCCCAACCGGGCACTGTTGCTGGAACTACTGGCTCATGGAGTGGCTCAGGCAAAGCGTTACGGGCATTCCATTGCCGTGCTTTTCGTGGATCTGGATGACTTCATCCTGATCAACGATACCCTGGGGCACTCCCTGGGTGATGAACTGTTGCTGCAGGTGTCCGGCCGTCTGCGCGAGTTGATCCGCGAGCCTGACATCCTGGCGCGCCAGGGTGGCGACGAGTTCATCGTCATGATCTGCAATCAACCCTCCCTGCACGGCGCGGCTGGCGGTGACGAGACTATGACTTTCACCGAGCATGCACTCACCATCTGCGAGCGTCTGCTGCAGGCATTTGAACGCCCATTCACCCTGCAGGACAGCGAACTGACCTTGAGTGCATATTCCGGCCCATCATGAACACCCATTCCGGTTCAACGTGAACACCTGTTCTGGTCGAACGTGAACGCTCATACCGGTTTCAACGTGAACACTTTTACCGATTTTCCGGAATAGCTGTTCACATTCCCGGAATCGCTGTTCACGTTCAACCGGAATATT
>PKUO01000058.1 GCA_002869585.1 Sedimenticola sp. | reverse complement strand
CCTGCACCATATAAAACAGACCGGCGGCAATGGGTTTCACTTCTATTCATCATCCGTGGACAAACGCAGCCACCGCCGATTGAGTCTTGAGGGCCACCTGCATCGGGCGCTGGAGCGGGAAGAGTTCGAACTGCACTTTCAGCCGCAAACAAACATTCAGGATGGCCGCCTGCTGGGTGTTGAGGCCCTGTTGCGCTGGCACCACCCGGAAGAGGGCCTGTTACCCCCCGTGGACTTCATTCCACTCGCCGAGGAGACGGGGTTGATCGTTCCCATTGGCGAGTGGGTTATCCACACGGCATGCCGGCAGATTGCGGCATGGCAACAGGAGGGCCATGATCCTGCCCCAGTGGCAATCAATATCTCAGCCCGGCAGTTCACCGAAGCCAGTTTAGCGCAGACGATCAGTTCGGCCCTGTCTGACAACAAACTCCTGGCGGACCGGCTAGAGCTGGAACTGACCGAAAGCATGATCATGCAGTGCGCTGAGGCTACCCGTGAAAAACTATCCATTTTTCACGAATCCGGTCTGCGCATCGCTGTTGATGATTTCGGCACAGGCTACTCATCCATGAGCTATCTGAAACGGTTTCCCCTGGATACCCTGAAAATCGACCACAGCTTCATCCGGGACCTCTGCAGCGATTCCACAGATACCGCCATCGTACGGGCCATCATCGCACTGGGACAGGCCTTAGGTCTGACCGTCCTGGCAGAAGGGGTGGAGACAGTCGCCCAACGTGATGTACTGAAGCAACTGGGTTGTGAATTCATCCAGGGTTTTC
The DNA here is from genome assembly GCA_002869585.1 of Sedimenticola sp. Taxonomy (GTDB): domain Bacteria; phylum Pseudomonadota; class Gammaproteobacteria; order Chromatiales; family Chromatiaceae; genus BM503. Next base: position 80,154 of record PKUO01000058.1, on the reverse strand, counting down.
TGATCAGCCGGCCGGTAACTGCTGATCGGATCTATCCATTCCAAATCCAATGATGTTTTTTAGCGAAACGCTCAGGGCCTTACCGGCACCAGCCCCCTGGCCAGCATGCCGTCATCCGTGTGGTTGATACGCAACGCATAGGCCTCGACACCCCGTTCGATCACCTCCGCCAATCGCTTGGCGTAGAGCGGATCGATCTCATCTGCCGGCGCAAAGCACTCCCCTTCCGACCGGTTCAGGGCGAACAGGATAACCCCGCGCATCCCCTGCTCAACGGCCCACAGCAGTCCATCCAGGTGCTTCCGTGCCCTGACACTGACCGCATCGGGAAAGCGCAGACAACCCGCCTCCCAGAGCGTGACATTTTTGACTTCGATAAGGACATCCGGCTGCTTCGCACCGGCAAGCATGAAATCGAGCCGTGATGACCCGTTATGTCCGGGGATGTCAAACTTCACCTCTCGCCGGATTTGCGGATAACCCGCAAGCGGTGGAATCCATCCCGCTTCCAGCGACTCGGCAACCACCGCATTGGTGCGTGCGGTATTCACCCCCACCCACCCCTGCCCCATATCGACCCGTTCCAGGGTCCAGGGCAGCTTGCGTTTCGGATTGTCGCTGAAGCTGATCTCGGCCGGGGCATCCGGCTGCCAGCAGCCGGTCATGCGTCCGGTATTGGGACAGTGCGCGGTAATCACCGAACCGTCATCCAGGGCCACGTCAGCGAAAAAACGCTTATATCTGGAAAGGATTCGGCCGCGGGTCAGAGGGGGCAGTTGCATCAGAGGGATTTCCCGGTTTTTCTCGTTTGGCCATGGCTGCAGCAAAGATGGTGCTAGACGGCAACTAATGGGGACACTAGTATAGGCCGTGGAGGGAGGAGAACAAGCAGCCACCCACAAAGAAAAGACCAAGAAAACTTGGCCGTTGATATCGAATTCAGGAGCCTTTCCATGACCGCATCCCGCTGGATTACTGCATGCTGTTTCACTTTCGTGGCGACTGCCGTTGTTGCTGACAACGCCTATCCGCCCCCGACCGGCCCTTACGCAGATCAAAATCCGCCCACGCAATCCAATCCGGAATGGGCCCCTGATCCGAATCAGCCCACGCCATTCAGCAACTATAACCCGGCGGACAATTACGGTTATCCCGCGCAACCGGCCTACGCAGCGCCCCAGCCCGTGTATGCCAATCCACAGAATCCCGACGCCCCTGTGCCGCCGTCGGCCTATGGGTACTATGATGAAGGGCAACCCGCTGCGCCCACCGCACAACCGCAGGCCCGCAGCGGCTTCAACCCCTCGAACGTGATGAACAACATAGCCCAGCCGATGCAAAACATGTTCGGCGGCAGAAATCCCGGCACCTATAACAGCTACCAGGAAGCACCACAGGCGACACAGTGGGGAGCTCCACAGGGCTATGCCAATCCCTACGGCGGGTATAAACAACAGGGTTACGGTGCAGCACCCTATGGCGGCTATGGTTACCAGCCTGCCCCCGGATACGGCAATACGCCGGGCTATGGGGGCTACGGCTATCCCAATCAGGGCTATGACTACCAGACGATGCCCCAACAGCCGCCACAAGGCTATGGCAACCCCTATGCGAATTACGGCCAACCCTATCAGCAAGCACCGGGGGATTATTACCCACCGGCAGAGCCGGCTGCTCCGCAACCGCGCTATGACAGCGGATACGGCTATGCGCCCCATGAGAGCTTCGAACAACCGCAAGACTACGCTCAGCCTGACTACTCATCCTATCCGCCACAGGGTTATGAGCAGCTACCCGCCTATGCCCCCGCCCCGCAGGGCTGGACAGAACAGGCCGATAAGACCGGTTCACCGGTTGGGCAGGGTTGGGGGGGCGCACCCAATGCCGCCAGCAACCCCAATCCGGGTTATTCGCCCCAGTTTGCTCCAGACATGCCTCCCCAGAATGCGCCGATGCCGGACTATGCCCCGCCAGCAATGTCCAATCAGGCTCAGCAGATGCCGGTTGACCCTGCTGCATCTCAGGGATATAGCGTCAACGGCCACACACCGGTATTTCGCCCATTGACCGAAGAGAGTGATGCGGGTGTTCAGCTTCAGGCACCAACTGAGTAAGGCTTTGCCTTATCAACTGGAATAAGTGGAGTAGACTGAATAGGGGGCCAGAACCTGAACGGTTCTGGCCTTTATTTCATGACGATAAGGGTTATCACCAAATCGTCTTCACATGCCGATACCTATGTATCTTCGCATCCGCGGTTACCAATACACAGGAATAGTGGCGAGCCAGGGCAACTATCAGCCTATCGGCCGGGTCTGGATGAAGCTCGCCCGGAAGTCGCACTGACTGCACGGCAACACGGGCATCAACGGGCACGAAACTGACACCCTCTATCGATGCCACAGTCTCCAGCCAGACATCAACATCCATCGTCATGGCCAGCCGCCCTTTGGCGACCAGCATTGCAATTTCCCATGCGCTGATAGCAGATATCAGCACCTGCCCATCGCTACGACTTAACTCCGCCTCAATAGTGTTGTGCGCCTGTTGTGAAAGTTGCGCATCACCATTAACCCACCAGATCAGGGCATGTGTATCGAGTACGATCAACCCAGAGCCTCCCACTCATCGTCGCCCACAGGTTCAGTCGGCCCTTCGTATTCGATCACGCTCCCTTTGAGGGTATCTAAAGGGTTGTGCCCTTTCTTGCAAAACCGACGAACCTCAATGGTTGGGGAACCATGATCGGTTACGATGATAGGTTTACCGCTTGATTCGACCTGACGAAACAGCTCCAGCGCCTTGGCCTTGAATTGGGATTTTGATACCTGATCCTGCATATTTATACCTATAGTCATATAACTATAGTCACTAACATAGCAAAATAAATGACCATATGAAATAGTCATTTATCACCACTAATCGCCCGGTAGCCTTCTAAACGTACCGACTTCAACCACTGTTCCAAGCCGCACAAGGCCCTTCTCAGAGGACATGGTTCTCCACGACCTCCACCACCCGATTAAGCCGTTTGATCTCATCCGTGAGTTTCAGCATATCCAGTTTGAGAAAATCAGCTAACTGGTGGTGAATCCGCTGAGCCCGGGCGAGACAGCGGGTTCGGAACTGACATTGCTGACGCGGGCATCCGCCGGCCCCTTAGTCAGCCAGCTTCTGAGTTGCTCCACCGCATCGGGCTCGCCACAGGCCAACACCTCTACCCTGCCATCGGGCAGATTTCGCGCATAGCCGGTCAACCCCAACTGCTCGGCCTGGTGCCGGGCCGATGCACGATAAAATACCCCCTGCACCTTGCCCGAGACAAAACAACGAACGCATATACTCATAGGGTCTCCAGGTGTTATTGGGTTGTACTGATCACTGCCGGGAGTCCCACGCGGGCGGCAAGCGATTCAGGACGATCAAAACTCACCTGCAAATCATACAAGGGCGCCCCGGAAGTTGCACCCCGGAGCGGCTGCAGGCCGATCTGAAGCAGCTTTGCCGGGAACCGGTTGCCAGCGATATCCACGCTGAAATCCGTCTGATCGCCGATGTTGTTGATCTGTTCCGGGGTGATTTCTGCCCGGGCGATCAGTTGACTGTCATCGGCCATCTCGACCAGCGGCTGTGCCGCCAGACCACTGACCACCGCCTGCCCGGTCTGCGCGAAAACACCGGTTATCACCCCAGCAAAGGGCGCCTGAATACGGCTCTGTTGCAGGCGGATGCGCGCCTCCGCCAGCTCCGCCTGGGCTTTATGCCAGAGGGCCTTGGCGCGCGCCTCGCCGATCTGGGCCATGTGCAGGTCATGATCGGAGAGTACGGTGCGATCATACAGTTCGGTGGCGCGCTCCAGTTCACGCACCCCCTCTTCCTGGTTCTGTTTTGCCTCGCCCAGCTCCGCTTCGGCCTTGGCTACCCGGGCCTTGAAGTAGCTGTCATCGAGCGCAACCAGTAGATCGCCCTTCTTGACCCGTTGCCCCGGTTTTACCGCGACGGTCTCGATCACGCCCGAGAGGGTAACCCCCAGCTCGACACGCTTGCTCCACTCCAAGGTGGCGCCAATCTCTTCTGCAACGGCCGAAATGCTGACCAGCAGCGCCGCCAGTGACACGATCATCCGGTTCATTGTTGTTTTTCCTCGTCAGCGGTTTCTTCGGGTTTAATCAGTTGTCCACGCAGCGCGTCCAGGCGCGCCCAGGCTAAAGCCAGATCATAATCGGTGGCGGCCTTCTTCATCCGGTAGTCTGAAATCTGGGTCTCGGCATCGCCAAGATCTGACTTCACCTCGAGTTCGTACAGGGCACGGCTGCGATCGATATACAGATCGCGATAGGCACCCAACGCCTCCATCTCCTCCTGCTGGATCTTCAGCGTCCTGATCTCCAACCAGAGATCCAGAATCCCCTGGCGGATGTCCAGCTCGGCACTGGCCAGTTCCGCCTGCTGTTCACGTAGCAGGGCGCGCTGCCGTGCCACTTCCGCATCACCGGTGCCGCCGAACAGGGGCACTTCGAGCAGCAGCGTCGCCGCCAGTGGATCACGCGTGCTGGTGGTACGGTTGTAGACCGCCGCCTCGAGTTCGCCATGCACCGTCGGCCCGTCGCTGGCCTTGGCTGCGGCAACCTGCGCCTGGTCCGCCTCCACCTGCTGGCGCAGGGCCTGCAGTCGCGGATTGCTGTTCAGCGCCTCTTCCGTGAGTTGATTGACTTCGGGCAATTCGCGGTCGAGTTTCAGCCCGGGATCAGCCAGGGTATTGGAGAGCTGGGTGGGACGATTGAGGCTGATCGCCAGTTTCAGACGGCTGGCGCGCTGGAGATTCTGGCTTTGTTGCCACTCACGTCTGCGCTGCTGAAAAATGCTCTCCAGCTCCAGCACCTCGATGTCGGACAGTTGCCCCATTTCGCTGCGTTGCTTCGCCTTGTCCCAGTGCAGAAAGCCCATGGTCATCGATTCATTGTCGCGAATGTATTGCAGATCGGCGAGCAGCACATCCAGATAATTGCCCAGGATCGCCAGCCGGCGCTGCTGCCGGGCATCCAGATAGGACCACTCGCTGCCCCGGTAGGCGGCGTCCGCGGCCTGCTGCTGGGCATCGCTGCGTCCGAAATCATACAGCCGCTTGCGCATCAAAAGCCGCAGACTGCTGTCATTATTGGTACTGGTGAGGGACTTGTAGGAGGGATGTACCGCTCGTAACGAGGCCTCCAGGCCAAGATTCCAGTCGCTCTCGGCCGCCACCATCTGCTGCTTGGACAGACGCTGATCCAGCCTGGAGCGCTGCATCTCAAGCACCGGGTGGGCCTCGTCGGCCAGGGACAGGGCATAGTCCAGGGTCAGCGGCTCGGGAAGCTCCCCCTGCGTGTCCCCCTGGGCTCTGAGTGGTAGCACCGCCAGCAGCAGTATCGGTAAGATGAGACGGTTCAGCACTTTTTTATTCTTCATTGTTTGCCGCCTGTGACTGTTTAGTTACCCTTTTTGCCCCGCTTGTAGCGCGTGAAGCTCATTTCATTGTAGACACCGTCGACCACGTACTCACCCAGCCACATGAACTCTTCGGGACCATTGGTGGCACCGGTAAAACGGGCGCCTTTGATCGGATCGCCGTTCAGATCAAAAAAGGCGAACACCGGCGTGGCCCGCACCCGGTTGCCCTTGAAGGCGAAATCTTTCTGGGACAGCACCTGTCCCTTGAAATCGGTCATCTCCACATCACCCTCGATATCGACCGAGAAGACCATGAAGTTTTCCTTGTAGTAATCCTGGATCTCGGGTTGATTGAGCACGGTCTGCTTCATGCGATGGCAGAACGGGCACTCATCCATTTCAAACATGATCAGAATCGCCTTTTTGCCGTTCTCTTTGGCCAGCTCCAGCTCTTCACTGAAATCACCCAAGCTCTGATCAAAGAAGTACTGTCCGGGATCACGCGGGCTCGATGCCTGCACGGAAGTGAGGCAAACCAACAAGAACATACCCAAGAACAAGCGTTGTGTATTACGCATGGCCTCTCCTCTCACTAATCACTCTGTTTGTTGTTGTAGGTTTCGATATAGCTGTCCAGCATCGCCTTGTCCACCGGCCCCACCTGGCGGGCCACGACCACGCCCCTCGGATTGACCAGGTACGAGGTGGGCAATCCGGTCACCCGCCCCAGCGCGGTGCTGACACCCGGCTCGTCGAGTAAAATCGGGTAGCTGATGAACTGCCCCTCGACAAAGGTTTTCAGTTTCTCGAGACTGATCTCCTCGAGATTGACACCGAGCACCACGGCATCTGTGTCCTTGTGTGCATTGTGAAACATCTCAAGTTCGGGGAGCTCATCGAGACAGGGCGGACACCAGGTGGCCCAGTAGTTGACCACCACCCATTTGCCGCGAAACTCGGAGAGCTTGCGATCATTTCCCTGGATATCCGGTAACTGAAAATCAACCGGTTCACTGGCTGTCGCCGAGAACGGCAACAGCAGGCTAAGCACCAGGAACAGGATTGATCGGGTCATTCGCTTTATAGTCATAATTTCATCCACATGAGACCTGTTGCAGACAGGCCGCCTCGGTTGCCATACCCGCACCGACTCTGGTGCAGTATATCGTCTGTTTACAGGAATAAGAGATAGCGGTTTTCACTTAGTTCCATTGCAGATTGCCACTAGCGATCAGACCGATGCTAGCCAAGCGTTCCATCCTCACCGCTGAACAGCCGGTCCAGCGGAGTTCCCAGGTCCACCTCCAGATCGCTCTCCAGCTTCTCAATCACCGCCAGCAGGGTCTGCTCCGCAATGACGGGATTCCCCTTAACGGTATCCGCATCCGGCAGTGAGAAGGTGCGTGATCGGTAGAGATCCCAGAGGCTCACATCCGACAGATCTCGCGCCAGCGCCCAGTCGCCCTCTTCGGTTCGCAGGACCAGGTGCGCCGCCTGCAGATCCCACAGGAGATTATCAATACGCTCCTCGGGAATATGCGCCAGACTACGCGACAGACTATAACTTGAGAGGCTGTCACCACGCTTCTGGGCCTTCCAGAGCAACTCAAGCAGCTTGATTGCCAACAACAGAGTGCCACCCCGCTGCTGCTCGGCATGCCAGTGGTCATCCCGGAAAATACCCAGACAGTAGGTAAACTCCGCCCCCAACAGGGTTACCACCCAGGAGAGGTAGATCCACACCAGAAAAATCGGGATCACCGCCAGTGCGCCGTAGATCGCCTCGTAGGTGGGGAACTGGGTGATATAGAAGGCGAAGCCGCGTTTCGCCACCTCGAACAGGATGGCCGCCAGCACGCCGCCGGCCAGCGCATGCCAGACCGGCACCCGACGATTGGGCACCACCGCATACAACAGGGTAAAGGCGATGGCCGAGGCGAGCATCGGTGTGACTGCGAGCAGCCCCGATCCCAGGCCATAGCTGTCCTGCACATCGGTGAACAGCGGCATCGAAACCAGGTAGGAGGTCGCCGCCACGCTCAGACCGATCAGCAAGGGCCCCAGCGAGAGGATCGACCAGTAGACGATAAACATGCTCAACCCGGAGCGCTTGCGGCGCACCCGCCAGATGGTATTGAAGGCGCGATCGATATTTGCCATCAGCATCAGCGCCACCACCACCAGAAAGACAAAGCCGGTGCCGGTCAGTCGCGACGCCTTGCTGCTGAAATTCAGCAGGTGTTCCTGCAGCACTTCACTGGAGGCCGGCACAAAATTCTCGAATATAAAGTCCTGGAGCTGATCCGCCACACGCTCGGAGATGGGAAAGGCAGTGAAAATCGCCAGGACGACCGTCATCAACGGCACCAGTGACAGCAGCGTGGTGAAGGTCAGGGCCGCTGCATTGGGCAGCCCTTGATCCTGAAAAAAGCGAACCACCAGCAGGCGCAAAAAACGTATCACCCGAACCACGCCAGCAGGCAGACTGTCCAACCCAGATGCAACCATTATCACCCTCTTTCATTTACTGCTGTCTATCCGGATTGGCCGCCGTTGGCAAAAGCCTTCCAGCAACCTGTTTTTCTCCCGGCCATTGCGGATACAATAGCCCAATTGCCCTGATGTTTAAAAAACCTTTGTAAAAAACCTGGGATACCGATTTATGAGCGTCAAGATTTACCACAATCCGCGTTGCAGCAAATCACGCCAGACCCTGCAACTGCTGCAGGAGAAGGGGGTTGAGCCGGAGATTACCGAATACCTGAAAACCCCGCCGGACAAGGCCACCCTGGAGAGAATCCTGAAGATGCTCGGCCTGGAGCCGCGGCAGCTGATGCGCACCAAGGAGAGCGAATACCAGGCGCTGGGGCTGGACAATCCCGACCTGACCCGCGAGCAGCTGATTCAGGCGATGGTTGATAACCCGAAGCTGATCGAGCGCCCGATCGTGATCAACAACGGCAAGGCCATGATCGGCCGTCCCCCGGAAAAAGTACTGGATATCCTCTGATGAGCTACATTCTGATCCTCTATTACAGCCGCTACGGCGCAACCCGCGAAATGGCGCGGCAGATCGCCCGGGGCGTTGAACAGGCCGGCGGCATAGAAGCCCGACTGCGCACGGTACCCGCGGTCTCCAGCGTCTGTGAAGCCACCGAAGAGGGCATTCCGGATGAGGGTGCGCCCTATGCCAGTCTGGCGGATCTGGAGCAGTGTGCCGGACTCGCCCTCGGCAGCCCGACCCGCTTTGGCAACATGGCTGCAGCGATGAAATACTTTCTCGATGGGACCAGTCCACTCTGGCTCTCTGGCGCCCTGATTGGCAAACCCGGCGCACTCTTTACCTCCAGTTCCAGCATGCACGGCGGTCAGGAGTCCACCCTGCTGTCGATGATGCTGCCGCTGCTGCACCACGGCATGCTGATCACCTGTCTGCCCTACAGCGAGACCGAGCTGCTGCACACCCAGAGCGGCGGAACACCCTACGGCCCCAGCCATCTGGCCGGCACCGACAGCAAACTGCCGCTGAGCGACGAAGAGAAATCCCTGTGCCGGGCGTTGGGACTGCGCCTGGCCGACATCGCCAAGAAGCTGGCCTGACCAACCCATAGCTGCCCTGGCGATCATGAACCCGCAACTCGCTCTCGGCATCACCCTGCGTGACGATGCCAGCCTCGCCACGTTCACGCCAGGCGACAATGCCCAGCTGCTGGCCGCCCTGCAGGGCTGCGCGCGTGCGCAAGGCGAACCTTTCCTCTATCTCTGGGGCAGCGATGGCTGTGGCAAAACCCACCTGTTGCAGGCCGCATGCCAATGCGCCTCCCAGGCCGGGCGCAGTGCGCTCTATCTGCCGCTGAACGAGGCGCATGCCCTGGGGCCCGATATACTCAACGATCTGGAGTCACTGGATCTGGTGTGCATCGACGATATCGATGCGATTGCAGGCGATCAGGCATGGGAAGAGGCGTTGTTCCATCTTTACAACCGCCTGCGCGCGAATCAGACCGGGTTGATCACCACGGCCGGTTGCAGTCCATTGACCCTCCCCCTTAAACTCGCCGACCTGCGTTCCAGGCTGGGCTGGGGGGTCTGCTACCAGATCAACCCCCTGAGCGATGAGCAAAAACGGCAGTTGTTGATCAACGAGGCCCAGCGGCGGGGGTTGATGCTGAATGACGATACAGCAGCTTATATCCTGCGCCACACCCAGCGCGATGTGGGTTCACTGAAAGCACTGATCGAGCGTCTCGATCACGCCTCGCTCGCGGCACAACGCCGCCAATTGACCATTCCGTTCGTGAAAACCTGCCTGGGTCTCTGAACCGTAGGTCAAAACCCCGTCTAACTGCAATGTTGCACGAAGCAGTGGCAATTCGGTGAATATCTGGTGTGATATTCGGTAGCCCCATCACCTGCAATGAAGCACGTTGTGAATCGCGTGCTGTTGGTGTCGGGATAGGCGAGAAACGCCTCTGAACCGATGCTGCGAGGCTGTTTTTCTGGTGCCCATGCAGGCGTATCGTGCCGACGTAGGCATTGGCCAGTTCGGTGCCATCAAGCCCCAGACGCCGAAGCGCTTCCAGCAACGTGTAGGCCAGGCTGGACAAGAGCAGACAAAATTGGTTTGACCACCACGCATGACAGCTTGTGCGATCAGCAAACAAATCCAGCTGTTGTTCCTTGATGCGATTCTCAGCTTCGCCACGGGCGCAGTAGAGCTGGTCGTACAGATATTTGGGTTGCGCCTTGAGGTTGGTCACCAGGTAGCGAGGGTTACTGCCCAGTGCCGAGTGCTCGGCTTTGACGATGATGCACCGACGCTTGTCCCATGTGCCGGCCGCGTAATACAACTCGTGGAAGCGGCGTTGTTTCTGACCTGTTCGCTGGAAACGTTGCTCGGCCGCATCCATAAAGGTCTTTGCCTGTGCGGCGAGGCGGTCGTTACATGCGATACCAACGAGGTAATCGACACGATGGCGTTCACACCAGCGCAACATCTTCCAGCGGCAGGAAGCAGTAGTGGTCGTTATAGCCGTGGAATAACCGGCCTTCCTTCTGACCATATACGGCGTCGTCTGTTGCATCAAAATCCAGGATCAGGCGTTTGGGCGGGCGACGCAACGAGGCGATAAATTGCTCAATCAGGACCTCATGGAGACGCCAGTTCGTCGCGCGATCCGCGCGATTTTCCCAACGGCATAAGGTCGAGGCACTGGCCAGTTCCGTGTCGCGCTTGCCTGCCGGCGGGGATCATCGAGAACGTCGGCCACGGCTCGACTCAGCCCCAACCGCTGATCGACCTGTTGCAGCAACAACACGACGGCGTTGACAGGGTGGAAATGCAAACAATTCTTGGGTACATTCTGTCACGGGCAAAGTCCTGTTCGGCTTCAGCGTAAGTAACTGAATTTTAACGAACTACATGGGCTTTGCCCTTTTCTTTGGTGCAATATTGCAGCTAGCTATTCTCTCCATCCTGAAGATGTTTTTGTCCTTCGCGAAAGCCTTTAACGAACGCTTGAATCAGCGCGCTATGTCTTTCCATCTGGATATCAGGATGGGAACACGACTCTTCAATCAAGTTCTCCAGTTTGAGCTTTCCAGTACCGTGTTCAAAGAGCTGTGAAAGTAGCTCTGTTGTTCTTGGTTGCAGTACGTCCCGTACGTTTCTACCCAAGATTTCGGCTGCACTTAGGTTGATATACCATTCATAGCTGCCCATCAGACCTTGGTCGCCATAGCATTCATCCTGAACAGCAGGTATGTGCTCTTGGCTTTCTATAATGTAAACCAGATCCTTGGCATCTTTGATACGTATATCTGATGGACGCTCCGTCCACGCAATCAATTTCAGAATTGTTAGGCCTGTAGGTGTAGCCACTGGTATTCCGGGCTCGGCACCCTCGGTTAAGAAAACCCGGATGGATGTAGCTAATGCCTCCTCCAATCCCAAAACAGTCATTTTGATATCCCCGGCCGGAGGCCAGGCAATCGTTGCCTGTTCGTCTTCCACTGCTCCAAAAGGAACAATGTCGACAGCGCCGCCAGTTGGGCTCTTAAACCTGTGAGCCATTTTTGTAGCTTCGAAGCCCTCATTTTCAAGTGCGTCTGTTAAGGCTGCGAATGCTGACCAATCAGCTACTTGAATTGCAAAATCAATATCCTGTGTTGCTCGCTGGATTCTCGCTCCGTAGTAATGATGCAGGATCAAGTCTCGAGCAGTTGCCCCGATCACGACATAGGGAATATCCAACGCACTCGCTAATCTTTCAATGAGTTGCAGGACTTCAACGGTTCTGGGATCAACCTTCCCGGCAATATCTAGCGAGGTACTCGTCATAAATCATCTTTGCGGTTTCGCGGTTTCGTGGATCACCGGTGGCAACCAGATCTGCATACACCAAGACCGGTGGGGCCAGCTCTCTCCGTGGGTGAATATCGAGAAATGTCGCACGTTCATGCCAAAACACATTGTAAATGCGTACATTGCCTGGATCAGCTTCCATTCCCTCAGGAGTCTTTCGGAGTCTGGCTTGTGCAAAAAATTGATTGGCAGCCCCTTTCGGCAAATACGCGGTATTTGTCATGGGTGTTAGGTAATCGGTGTACAGTGCAGCAGCTGTTTCTCCGCCCCATACTCCTCCGAAATCGTGAATATTGATGTTCTTCCACCAGTACGGATCGTCAGCAAGAAAATTGCCAATAAGCAGTTTTGGACGAAGTTTTTCGGGGTATGCCTCGACCCACCGGTCTAGCATTCGCTGGTAATCGACAATGCGGCGCCCTTTGCCTCTGCCTTTGTCCAATACCAATCCTGCTGTTTTTAGACCGTTTAGTACCCAACCCACCGTACCAAGCGCAACATCTGCAATTTCCGCAATATCACGATATGTAGCATTGACGAGATCGGGGTCACATAGGAACGCGAATACAACCTTTAGGCCGGTCCGATCAAAAGCTCGATTCGTGCCTTCCTTAGTAGAAATATCCGCTTGCGGCCCACGTTTACCGCTTACGAATACGTATACCGGCGGAGCATTAATGTAAGCATTGCCTGCTGTATCAATGAATTGGACATCTTCTTGGCGAAGCCTATCTGCCATCTTAGGGTTTACGTAGTCTGCGACCAAGATGGCCCTGAACGGCAAAGTGCCAAGCTGGTGCAGCAGTGCCCCTACATTGGCTTGTTGGGCCCAACGCTTAACTTCCGCAGCGAAACGGTGGTTTCCATCGCCTAGCCGCAACACGGCATCGATAATGTGCCCTTCATGTTTTGCATCTAATTGGTCTATGAACAGGCGTAATCCAGCCTCGCGCTCAATCGCCTTGAGTGCTTTTTCTAGAATATTGTGTTCGGGCTCCTTACGTGGAGACATGGCAGCTAGACCTTCTCTCTAACCTGTACACAATAATAGCACGTACATTAATAATGAACAAGCAGAGATTATGTACAGTCGATTGTGCCGGCTTCTAGCCTAAGTGGGGCACCGAGAAGGGCTTCACAAGCCTCCTCCTAAATGAGCATGTTTCGAGCCTTACTCTGATAGATCAGTATTTATCGATAAAAAAGCGGGCATCCGATTTGGATGCCCGCTTTAAACTTTTTCTTTAAGGGACTGCTAAGGGTATCCAGCTAGAGACATCAAGTCTCGTGCTCCCTTCGTGCAGTCTATTCGCTTTACCCGACTTTAAAAGTGATCACGTCCGTAAAATAATTGACGTAACCCTTAGTGGTGTTTTTTGTAATCCGCGGCGCGCCTGCTCCAGACCCAGACATAGTCAATGCCACTGGCCACGGTGGTCAGCGCCACCACCCAGACCATCGCCTGCAGCCAGTTGAGCGGCAGATTCAACAGCCCCTTGTCCAGCACCACGGCCAGCACCAGGAAGATCTGCATCGCCGTGTTCACCTTGCTGATACGGCTGGGTTCGGCCTCGAGTGTCTCGATGCGGAAGTTATAGACCAGTGCCCCGGTGACAATCACCAGATCCCGCAGTATCACCAGCAGCACCAGCCACACCGGCAGAATACCAATCAGCGCCAGGGAGAGGAAACTGGATACCAGCAGCACCTTGTCCGCCAGCGGATCGAGCAACCCGCCCAGCTGGCTTTGCCAGCCGTACTGTTTGGCCAGAAACCCGTCCAGCCCGTCAGAGATCCCGGCAATGGCGAACAGCACCAGGGCCACCCCAAACTGCTGCTCCAGCAGCATCCACACCACTGGAACCGACAGAAAGATCCGCATGATGCTGATAAGGTTGGGGATGTCCTCTTTTTTCACTAACGCAACCGGTAATAGAGATCTATGCCCTGCTCGACCGACAGATCCAGGGGTGTGGCTGACTTTGCGGCGATCAGCAGACCACCAAGATCCAGCCCCTGCTGCAGCACCTGAGTGCCCCCGCGGGTATGCAGGTCATAGGTCATGGCATCCGGCTCCACCGCAATCAGCTCCACCTTCTCCACGGCGCTCTGGGACTGGAAAAACCGCCCGAGGCTGGCGTAATCCTGCAAATCCACCACACCGTCGACGCGGATACGCACCCGGTTCATGCTGAAATCGGCACCCAGCGGCGCAAATCGTTCGGAGAGCAGGTCCGCCACCCGCTGCATCGCCGTTTCCGTCAGGCTCTCCTTGTCCGAGGCCTGATCCTCCCAGCTACTGACCTGATCGCCATGGTAGAGACGCCAGGACGAGCGCCAGTGCCCCTGGGCAATGCGCATCAGTTTGCCGGTCATGATTAGATCCGGTGAATAACGCTGGGAGGCGTTGCGAATGGTCGACTCGAAGTCGCCCCAGAGATCGGCGACCCCCATATTGGCCTGATCCTCGAGATCCATCAGCGGAAAGATCACCGGCAGGCCGCGACTGCGTGCGCCTGTGGCGATACGCTCACTGAGCTCGCCATTGTCGGCATCGGGGTTCAGCAACTGGCGCTTGCCATTCTGTTCGATGCCTATCCACACCAGCCCGCCCGGGCGGTTTTCACCCCAGACCGGCAATCCCAGGCCTCTGAGCATGCCATTCACCGCGGCGCTGTCAAAACTCACCTGGAGCATGCGCTGGGGTTCAGCCGGAACGGCTTCGGCAGTCTCCTCGCCAGCCGCGGGCGCCAGTTCAGCGGCGGGGGTATCCAGCAGGCGGTAGCGGTACTGCTGCACGTAGCGCGAGGCATTGCGCAACTCCGGCGCCAACTCCGAGCGGCTGCCGATGCCGCGATGACCGGTCACCTTGACCAGCACCTGGACCAGCGCATGACTGATTGCCTCCGCCCGCTGTGCAGCATCCTGTCCCGCCACCGGGACCTCCGCCTCGTAGAGATCGGAAACCTGCAACGCCTTCACCGGACCGGCAAATACAACCATCGCAAACAGCCATAGCGCGAAATAGCGGCCCGTTAATTTTTTGTTCATGAGTACTACCACCTGCATGTAGTTTAAAGCGCCCTGTCCAAAGTGTGACAGGGCCCATTGGTAGGGGTGATTTTATCCCGCCCGGCGGTTCCTGTCTAAACAACTCCATCAATGCAGATAACAACTGCCTCTGCCGACATGTTTTGATAGAATTGCCGCAACTCATCCTGCCTGGAGCCGTCTGTGGATCAGAACAACCCTGCGAATATAACCCCGATCAGTTACCGCGATGCGGGCGTCGACATCGATGCCGGCAACTCTCTGGTCGAGCGCATCAAGCCCATCGTAAAAAATACCTTTCGCCCAGGCGTTATGACCGGTCTCGGAGGATTTGGTGCCCTGTTTGAGTTACCCATCGACCGCTACCGTGAACCGGTCCTGGTGTCCGGCACCGACGGGGTGGGAACCAAGCTGAAACTGGCGCTGGAGCTGAACAAGCACGACACCATCGGCATCGATCTGGTCGCCATGTGCGCCAATGACATTATCGTGACCGGGGCTGAGCCATTGTTTTTCCTCGACTATTATGCGACCGGACACCTGGACGTGGATGTCGCCACCGATGTCGTCACGGGCATTGCCAAGGGCTGTGAACTGGCCGGCGCCGCGCTCACCGGTGGCGAAACCGCCGAAATGCCTGGCATGTACGGCGAAGGCGATTATGACCTGGCCGGGTTCTGCGTGGGCATTGTCGAGAAGAGTGAAATCATCGATCAAAGCCGGGTTGCCGCCGGCGATGTGCTGCTAGGCATCGCCTCATCCGGTCCACACTCCAACGGCTACTCCCTGATTCGCAAGATCCTGGAAGTGAGTGGCGCCGATCTGGCTCAACCGATCTGGGAGGTAACCCTCGGTGATGCCCTGCTGGCGCCCACCCGAATCTATGTCAAACCCCTGCTCAAGCTGCTCAAAGAGATCAGGATTCATGCCCTGGCCCACATCACCGGCGGCGGTCTGCCAGAGAATCTGCCCCGAGTGCTGCCGGAAAACTGCAAGGCGGTGATTGACGCCGACTCCTGGGAGTTACCACCGGTATTCCGCTGGCTGCAGCAACAGGGCAATGTGGTGGAATCCGAGATGCTGCGCACGTTCAACTGCGGGGTCGGCATGGTGCTCTGCCTCGCCGAAGCGGATGCTGCTCGCGCCGTTGAACTGCTTGAAAACGAAGGCGAAAAGGCCTGGGTTCTGGGGCGCATCCTGCCTGCCTCAGGGCATGCCGTGGTCGAAATGAACGGGACGATTTGATGGGTCAGGGCAAAAAACTTTCTCTGGTGGTGCTGATCTCCGGCAGTGGCAGCAATCTCCAGGCGATTATCGACGCGGCTGGCCGTGGTGATCTGCCGGTCGAGATCAAGGCGGTGATCAGCAACAAGACGGACGCCTATGGCCTGATCCGCGCCGAGCACGCCCACATCGAGACGCAGGTGCTGGACCATGAAAACTATCCCGATCGGGAGAGTTATTACCTGGCCCTGGCCGATCTGATCGAGAGCTATCAACCCGGACTAATCATACTGGCGGGGTTCATGAGAATCCTCACCCCAGACTTCGTCCAGCGTTTTGCGGGCCGCATGCTCAACATTCACCCCTCCCTGCTGCCCGCCTACCGTGGACTGCACACCCATCGCCGCGCCCTCGAGGCCGGTGAGCGGGTTCATGGCGCCAGTGTCCACTTTGTTACCGACGAACTGGATGGCGGACCGGTGGTGTTGCAGGTCCAGGTGCCGGTTGAAAATGACGATGACGAGCAGCGGTTGGCCGCCCGGGTCCTGACCCAGGAGCATGTCATCTACCCCACGGTGATACGCTGGTTCGCCGAGGGCCGGTTGGCGGTGGAAGGCAACCGGGTGTTGTACGATGGCCAACCTCTGGCCAAACCGATTCAGCTGGATTTCAGGGAGACCCCCCCGCGATGAAGCGCAACCTGCAGATGTTGCTGATCTGTGGGATGCTGTTGATTTACAAATGCGCCTTGGCGGATGGCGGGCAACTACTCTATCCGTTCAGTGCAAAGTACAAACTCAGCCTGGGCGGCATGACCCTGGGCAACGTCTCGGTTTCACTCGACATCGATACCCAGGGCAACTATCAATACGCGGCCCATACCGTCACCACTGGCCTGGTGGCGGTGATTCGTGATGACGAGGTGAGTGAAATCAGCCGCGGAACCATCAACCGCAACCGCGTCATTCCTCAACACTACAGCTATTCCCACAAGAAACCGGACCAGCACCGTCAGGTCAACCTGACCTTTCAATGGGATAAACAGAAAGTCATCAATCAAACCCCCGGCTCGCTCTGGTCGATGAGCATTACCTCTGGTGTCCAGGACAAGTTCAGCCAGCAACTGGCGCTGATCCTGCAGCTTAACGAAGGCGAAGAGCGGTTCGAATACCGGGTGGCCGACGGCGGGCGGCTCAAGTCCTACACCTACACTAATCAAGGCAGCGAGCAGATCACCACACCGGCAGGGAATTTCCACAGTATCCGGCTGACCCGACAAAAACAGGGCAGAGAATCCAAGGCCACCTTCTGGATGGCGCCGGAGCTTAACTATTTACCGGTAAAAGTCATTCGACATGAGGGGGACGATCAGTTTCATATGGAACTGGTCTCGATCACCTGGAAGCAATAACCGCCTCGACCCGAAAATATCAGGATCGGGTTACGCCCGCCAGCAGGCGGCTGAGCACCTGTTTGAAAAATCCACCCGGCGCCACGGTCACCTTGGCGTTATCGATGTTGATCTCGTCCAGATCATAGGCCTTGTGCTCTATCCCTGCCTCTTCGTACATCTCATAGGAGATGGTCAGATCATCCGCCCAGCGTGATAAAAAATCCTCGCTGGGTGAGATAAACACAATACGCTTGACCTCTTCCTGAACCAGTTTGGAGGCACAACGCGGACAGGGGGGGTGCGTGACATAGACAGTACAGCCGGTCAGATCCCGCTTGGCGAAGATCATCGCATTCTCTTCGGCATGAATCGTCAGATTAAGCTTGCAGGCGCGGTCTGTGAGACGTTCGGCGGTGTCGTGCACCCCGGCCGCAAAACCGTTGTACCCGAGGGAGATAATGCGATTGCCATCGGTGATCACCGCGCCGACCTGGGATGAGGGGTCCTTGCTCCAGCTGGAGATATGGGCCGCCAGCCCCAGAAAACGGGTGTCCCACTTGGTGCTCAATTCATCTTACCCTCTGAGGTGGCCGGGGCCGGACGCCGGTTTTGACCAACGTCGGCCCCGCCGTGATCATCAGTTGTTCTGAATCACGATGTTGGGGAACTTGGAGGCGTAGCTCTTCGCCTGTAGCGCAAGCTTGGCCGCGACTTTGCGTGCAATTTCGCGATAGATCTGTGAAATACGCGCCTCGGGCTCGGCCACCACGGTCGGCTTGCCGCCGTCGGTCTCTTCACGGATACGGATATCCAGGGGCAGAGCACCGAGAAAATTCACACCGTACTGTTCAGCCATGCGGACACCGCCGCCCTCACCGAAGATGTGCTCTTCGTGACCACAGCTGGAACAGATGTTGGTGCTCATGTTTTCGACGATACCCAGGACCGGCACTTCCACCTTCTCGAACATTTTGAAGCCTTTACGGGCATCCAGCAGGGCGATGTCCTGAGGGGTGGTGACAATCACCGCGCCAGACACCGGCACCTTTTGCGCCAATGTCAGCTGGGTGTCGCCGGTACCCGGCGGCAGATCGATCACCAGGTAATCGAGGTTGTCCCAGTTGGTGTCGTTCAGAAGCTGTTCAAGCGCCTGGGTGACCATCGGACCACGCCAGATCATCGGGGTCTCTTCATCGATCAGAAAGCCGATGGACATCGCCTGCAGACCATAGCTGGATATAGGCTCCAGGGTCTTGCCGTCTTTCGACTCGGGCTGACCGCTGACACCGAGCATGCGTGGTTGGGAGGGACCATAGATATCCGCATCCAGGATACCAACCTTGGCCCCTTCAGCAGCCAGCGCCAGCGCCAGGTTCACAGCGGTGGTGGATTTACCCACACCACCCTTGCCTGAGGCCACGGCGATGATATTCTTGACGTTATCAATCGGTTTGAGTGACTTCTGAACAGAGTGAGCGACCACCTTGGTACCGCATTCGACCTCGGCGCTGGCGACCCCGGCAACGGATTCGGCCAACTCCTTGACTTTGGCGCTCAGCGCCGCCTCGATGCCCTTGGCCGGAAAGCCGAGTTCAACCTTGATCTTTACCTTGTCGCCAGCGATTTCGATGGCCTTGACACACTTGGCGCTGACCAGATCCTTGTCCATATGGGGTTCTGTGTAACCCTTGATCGCCTCTTCAATCTGCTCTTTCGTTACTTCTGACATATTGCTCTCCTGCCGGCAGGTCACAAAACTCACGGTCCCACCAGAAAAAATAGTGTGTTCAGCACTGGTTTGTACGTTAATGGCCGCGCATTCTACATCAAGCCACACGATTTCCCAACTAAAACAGTGGGTCTTTATTGTGAAACTTCAAGATCCCGCCTGGAATTGATCGCCTAATCTGCCACATTCTGCGATTACTATGCGATAATTGATCGCTTAATTATCCCTTAGCCTGATCCTCCGGGTCTATAGATGCAGTCAACCGCCATGAGTCAAACACCGCGAAAAATCCTGGTAACCAGCGCCCTTCCCTATGCCAACGGACCGATTCATATCGGACATCTGGTGGAATACATCCAGACTGATATCTGGGTCCGTTTTCAGAAAATGCGCGGCCATCAGTGCATTTATGTCTGTGCCGATGACGCCCATGGCACCCCGATCATGCTACGCGCGCGCCAGGAGGGGATCGAGTCCGAGGCGCTGATCGCACGGGTTGCTGAGGAACATAAGGCCGATTTCGCCCAATTCAATGTGGATTTCGACAATTATCATTCGACCCACTCCGAAGAGAACCGCATCTGCGCCAATCGCATCTACGAGCGTAACCGCGACAAGGGTCACATCTCCAGGCGCACCATCACCCAGGCCTACGACCCGGTGGAGAACATGTTCCTGCCGGATCGCTTCATCAAGGGCGAGTGCCCAAAGTGCGGAGCCCAGGACCAGTACGGTGACAACTGCGAGGTGTGCGGTGCCAGTTACTCCCCCAGCGAGCTGAAAAACCCGGTCTCCGCCGTCTCCGGCGCCACGCCCGTGGACAAAGAGTCGGAGCATTACTTTTTCCGTCTGGGCGATTTCGAGGAGATGCTCAAGCAGTGGACCCGGGGCGGCCATCTGCAGAAAGAGGTCTCCAACAAGCTCGATGAATGGTTCAACGCCGGGCTGCAGGAGTGGGATATCTCCCGGGACGCCCCCTATTTCGGGTTTGAGATACCGGACCATCCCGGCAAGTACTTCTATGTCTGGCTGGATGCGCCGATCGGCTACCAGGCCAGCTTCCAGAATCTGTGTGACCGCAGCGAGGGGCTGAATTTCGACGAGTTCTGGGGCAAGGACTCGGATGCCGAGCTCTATCACTTCATCGGCAAGGACATCATCTACTTTCATGCCCTGTTCTGGCCGGCGATGCTGCATGGCGCTGACTTCCGCACCCCGACAGCGGTCTTCTCACACGGTTTTCTCACAGTCGACGGGCAGAATATGTCCAAGTCGCGGGGCACCTTCATCAAGGCGCGCACCTATCTCGATCACCTCAATCCGGAATACCTGCGCTACTACTTCGCGGGCAAGCTGGGCTCAGGGGTTGAGGACATCTATCTGAACCTGGAGGATTTCACCGCGCGCATCAATGCCGACCTGGTCGGTAAGGTGGTGAACATCGCCAGCCGTTGCGCGGGATTCATCAGCAAGCGTTTCGATGGCATGCTCTCGGAGCAGATCGCTGAACCGGCCCTGCTGCAGGCGTTCATCGATGCCGGCGAAACCATCGCCGAACACTACGAGAAGCGTGAATTCAGCCGTGCGGTGCGCGAAATCATGGCCCTAGCGGATCGCGCCAATCAGTATATCGATGAGAAAAAGCCCTGGGTGATTGCCAAGGAGGAAGGCAAAGATCAGGAACTTCAGGACACCTGCTCCATGGGCCTCAACCTGTTCCGCCTGCTGATCGGCTATCTACGCCCCATCCTGCCGGCCACGGCAGAAAAGTCCGAGGCCTTTCTGCAAATCGACGCCCTCAGCTGGGCAGCACTGAAACAGCCGCTGACCGGCCATCAGATCGCCAAGTTTGAACCCCTGATGACACGCATCGACCCAAAACAGGTGGAAGCCATGACCGAAGATTCGAAGCAGGACCTGACAAAAACCGCTACCGCCGAGGCCAAGCCCAGCGGTCCATTGGCAGACCATCCGATTGCCGCCAGTATCGACTACGACGACTTCGCCAAGGTCGATCTGCGCGTGGTCAGAATCGCCAAGGCGGCACATGTCGAGGGCGCCGACAAACTGTTGCAGCTGACCCTGGATCTGGGCGGCGAAACGCGCAATGTCTTCGCCGGGATCAAATCCGCCTACGCCCCGGAGGATCTGGAGGGCAAACTCACGGTAATGGTCGCGAACCTAGCACCAAGAAAGATGCGTTTTGGGCTGTCGGAAGGGATGGTGCTGGCGGCTGGCCCCGGCGGCAAGGACCTGTTCATTCTCAACCCGGACAGCGGCGCCGAACCCGGCATGAAGGTCAAATAGGCTGGAACCGGTTGCAGGGATTCGCGCTGAAGAAAAATCAATGCGCCCTTGAGGATATACCCGGTATAAGGCTATGTACGTACAAATCATCGGTTGTTTAGCCGGGTCTCAACCCCTAAGATTCCCGACAAGCGGCTTGAGGTAGCTTCGAAGCAGATGAAAGAATACGCCCTGATCATTATCAGTACCGTTCTGGTCAACAACTTCGTTCTGGTGAAGTTTCTCGGGCTGTGCCCGTTCATGGGCGTGTCGAAAAAGCTGGAAACGGCGATTGGCATGGGCATGGCGACCACCTTCGTGCTGACCCTCTCATCGATCTGCAGTTACCTGGCCAACGAATATCTGCTCGCACCGCTGGGAATCGAGTATCTGCGCACCATCACCTTTATCCTGGTGATCGCGGTCCTGGTGCAGTTCACTGAAATGGTGATGCACAAGACCAGCCCGGTACTCTACCAGGTGCTGGGCATATTCCTGCCGCTGATCACCACCAACTGCGCCGTTCTTGGCGTCGCGCTGCTCAACACCCAGGAGCAGCACAGCTTCATCGAATCCGGGCTCTATGGATTTGGCGCTGCGGTGGGATTCTCCATGGTGCTGGTGCTGTTTGCCGCGGTCCGGGAACGTATCACCGTGGCCGATGTCCCCAAGCCCTTCCAGGGCAGCGCCATTGCCTTGATCACTGCGGGCCTGATGTCCATGGCGTTTATGGGCTTTGCCGGGCTGGTCTCGAACTAGGGCCTGATCATGATCATCGCGATACTCGCCATTGCCACTCTCGCCCTCGCTTTCGGGCTGTTGCTGGGATTTTCCTCGATCCGCTTCCATGTCGAAGGTGACCCGATTGTCGACAAGATCGATGCCCTGCTCCCCCAGACACAATGCGGACAGTGCGGTCATCCGGGCTGCCGTCCCTATGCCGAATCCATAGCCAATGGCGAGGACAGCATCAACAAGTGCCCCCCAGGCGGCGAGGCAACCATGATCGCTCTGGCCGATCTGCTGGGTGTTGACCCGGTGCCGATGGATGGCGAGGCAGCTGTCGAGAAGCCCAAGGCCGTCGCCGTGATCGACGAGCAGGAGTGCATCGGCTGCACCCTGTGCATTCAGGCCTGCCCGGTAGACGCCATTCTCGGCGCGGCAAAACAGATGCATACGGTGATCGGCAACGAGTGCACCGGCTGTGAACTCTGCCTGCCCCCCTGCCCAGTGGAGTGTATTCACATGGAGCCGTTGAAAGTGGATACCAGCAACTGGAAATGGCCATTCCCGAACAACGCCTCCCCCGAGCTGGTCAACGCAGGGGATGCCCGTCATGCATAAAGCGACCTCCGTCAGCAACCGCAAACTGTTCCACTTCCACGGCGGGCTGCACCTGCCTGACAACAAATCGCAATCGACGGGCGATCCGGTACGCAAGGCCCCGATTCCCGCCCGGCTGATCGTCCCCTTGCAACAGCATATTGGTGAAATCGCTGAACCACTGGTGACAGTCGGCGAGCGGGTTCTCAAAGGCCAGTTGATCGCCAGGGCCCAGGGCTATATCAGCGCCCCGGTACATGCCCCCACCTCGGGCACCGTGGCCGATATCGCAGAACACCTCATCCCGCACCCTTCCGGCCTGACCGGCTTGTGCGTCGTCATCGACAGCGATTGCAGGGATGAATGGATTGATCTGCCCGAGCCTCTGACCAGTTATCACAACAGCGACCCCGCTGAGCTGCGCGAACGTATCCGCCAAAGCGGAATCGTCGGCTTGGGCGGCGCGGCCTTCCCCACCAGCGTAAAGATCAATCCGGGACCCGAGACCTGGATCAAGACACTGATCATCAACGGCGCGGAATGCGAACCCTACATCACCTGCGATGACATGCTGATGCGCGAGCACCCGCAGCGGATTATCAGCGGCATCGAGATTCTCATGCATCTGCTCAAACCCGAACGGGTGCTGGTAGGCATCGAGGACAACAAACCCGAGGCGATCGGCGCGATGCGCGAAGCGGCAGCCAGCAGCGGCCTGACGGGACTTGAAGTGGTGCCTATCCCGACCCTCTACCCCAGCGGCGGTGAGAAGCAGTTGATCCGGGTGCTGACCGGCAAAGAGGTGCCTTCAGGGGCGATTCCGGCGAAAATCGGCATAGTCTGCCACAACGTCGGCACAGCGGCGGCCATTGCCGATGCGGTACTCGAGGGCAAGCCACTGATCTCTCGCCTGGTCACGGTAACCGGCGAAGGCGTGAAAACACCGGCCAATTTCGAGGTGCTGATCGGCACGCCTGCGCGGAACCTAATCGAGCTGGCAGGCGACTACACCTCGAAGATATCGAAACTGATTCTCGGTGGGCCGATGATGGGCTTCACCCTGAACGACGATGCCGCCCCGATCACCAAGGCGGCCAACTGCCTGCTCGCGGCCAGCGGGCACGAGGCGCCGGATCCGGGTCCCGCCACTCCCTGCATCCGCTGCGGCCAGTGCGCCGCGGTCTGCCCGGTCAATCTGCTGCCCCAGCAGATGTACTGGTATGCCCGCGCCAAGGATCTGGAGAAAACCCAGGAATACCACCTGTTCGACTGCATCGAGTGTGGTTGCTGCTCGCATGTCTGTCCGGCGCACATCCCGCTGGTGCAGTATTACCGCTATGCCAAGACCGAAAGCTGGGCGCAGGAACAGGAGAAACAAAAGGCTGAACAGGCGCGCAAACGCCATGAGGTCAGGGTGGCCCGCCTCGAAAGACTGGAAGCGGAGCGCCAGGCCAAGCTGCGCATGAAGAAGGAGGCCCTGGCGAAGAAGCCGGCCGCCAAAAAGAGCAACGATGCCGATGGCGCAGACCCCAAGAAGGCGGCGATAGAGGCCGCAATGAAACGGGCGGCCGAGAAAAAGGCCAAGCTGACGGAACAGGGCGTGGCGCCACAGAACACCGAGAACCTGACCCCTGCCCAGCAGGCGAAGATCGACCAGGCAGAGACGCGGCGCAAGGCCAGCCATTCCGCAACTACAGTAACCGACACCACCGAATCGCAGGACGGATAACCTATGCGTTTTGCCACCATCACCTCACCCCACACCGAGCGCCCGAACAGCGTCACCTGGACCATGCTGTGGGTGTTGATCGCGCTGATCCCCGGCACCATTGCGATGACTTGGTATTTCGGCTGGGGCACGCTGATCAATATTGTCTTCGCCTCGGTGGTCGCAGTGACCAGCGAAGCGCTGGTACTGAAAATGCGCGGCCGCAATCCAATACCGGAGATCAAGGACCTCAGCGCCGTGGTCACAGCAGTTCTGTTCGCCCTGGCGGTGCCGCCGCTGCTGCCCTGGTGGCTGACGGTGATCGGCATGGTGTTCGCCATTATCGTGGTGAAGCAACTCTATGGCGGCATTGGCTACAACCCGTTCAACCCGGCAATGGCCGCCTATGTCCTGCTGCTGGTCTCATACCCGATACCCATGACTTCCTGGGTACCCCCGGAAATGCTCAACCAGCATGCCCTGTCGTTCAGCCAGACCCTGACGCTGATCTTTACCGGCAGCCTGCCGGCCGGACTCACCTGGGACGCGCTCTCCATGGCCACCCCCCTGGATGTGATGCGCACCCAGCTGGATCTGAACTTCACCCTGGGCGAAATCAAGAATAGCCCCCTGTGGGGCGACTTCGGCGGCCTCGGCTGGGAATGGGTCGGCAACTGGTATCTCCTCGGTGGCCTATTGCTGCTCTATAAACGCATCATCAGCTGGCATATCCCGGTTGCCATGATCGGCGCCCTGGTGGTGATCGCCATGCTGTTTCACATCATCGATCAGGATGCCCACCCCTTCGCGCTGTTCCACGTGTTCAGTGGCGGGACGATTCTCGGGGCCTTTTTTATCGCCACCGACCCGGTATCCGCCTGCACCACCAAAAAAGGCCAGTTGATCTACGGCGCCAGTATCGGCGTGCTCATCTATATCATCCGCACCTGGGGCGGCTATCCGGATGCGGTGGCCTTCTCTGTATTGCTTTTGAACATGGCCGCCCCCACCATCGATTACTACACCCAACCACGCGTCTTCGGGCATGAGAGGAGTAGTCATGACTAAATATCCGGTTCTCATTGCAGGCCTGCTGCTGGCCCTGTTTGCAGTGAGCGGGACCAGCCTGTTGGCATTCACCTACGATCAGACCGCCGAGCGCATCGCCGCCAATGAGCGTGAAGCCCTGCTCAAGAACCTGTCAGCCCTGGTACCGGCAGACTCTATCGACAACGATATCGTCAGCGACTTCATCACCATTGCGGATAAAGACCGCTTGGGTGGCGAGCATATCCAGGTCTATCGCGGCCGCAAGGCCGATCAGCCGGTTGCTGCGGTTTTCACCACCACGGTTCCGGATGGCTACAGCGGGCCGATCAAACTGCTGGTGGCGGTCAACGCCGATTACACGCTGGGTGGCGTACGGGTCATTTCCCACAAGGAGACACCGGGGCTGGGGGATAAAATCGAAGAGGAACGATCCGACTGGATCTTCGGTTTCAAGGGTAAATCCCTGAAAAATCCCGACATTTCGAAGTGGAAGGTCAAGCGTGACGGCGGCGATTTCGACCAATTCACCGGCGCGACGATTACCCCCCGCTCCATCGTGCAGGCGGTCAAGAACACCCTGCTCTATTACAAGGACAATAGCCGTTCGCTGTTTGCTCCTGCTCCCGTCAACGTCGCAAGCACGCAATGAGAGAATAGCGTCATGGCTGATACCGGTTACAGCAAGCTGATAAAGGATGGTCTCTGGAGCAACAACCAGGCGCTGGTCGCGCTGCTCGGGCTCTGTCCGCTGCTGGCAGTGACCAATACGGCGATCAATGGCCTGGGGCTGGGCATTGCCACCACCCTGGTGCTGACTCTCTCGAATGTCACCGTCTCATTGATCCGCAATCTGGTGCGACCCGAAGTGCGATTGCCGGTATTCGTGCTGGTTATCGCCTCATTCGTGACTGCGGTCGAACTGAGCATGAATGCCTGGTTCTACGGGCTCTACAAGGTGCTCGGCATCTTCATCCCGCTGATCGTCACCAACTGCGCCATCATCGGCCGGGCCGAGGCCTTTGCCTCGAAAAACAACCTGTTCCGCTCTGCCATCGATGGGCTGGCGATGGGCGCCGGATTCACCTTTGCCTTGGTGGCTCTGGGTTCGTTGCGGGAAATCGTCGGCATGGGCACCCTGCTGTCACAGGCGCATCTGATGTTCGGTGAGGGCGCACGCGGACTGACCCTGACCCTGGGCGAGGACTTCAACGGCATGCTGCTGGCGATTCTACCCCCCGGTGCCTTTCTCGGCCTGGGTTTTATGATTGCGCTGAAGAATGTGATCGACGGCCGGGCTGCCAGTCGCAAGGTCAAAGTGGTGCTTGCCGAGGCGCAAACCAGCTAGTACCCGCTTGACCCACCTCTAAAGAAACGGGATTGCGCGGACGTTTTGTTCAACGCTTCAGGTGTTGCTGTATAACAGCACTCAATACCTGCCGATCGACCGGCTTGAGCAGGAACTCGTCCATGCCCACCATAAAACACTGTTGACGCAGCTCCTCGTTATCGTGGGCGGTCAGGGCAATGATCGGCATATGCGCGCCATCTCCCTCATCCCGGCGATAGTGCTGGGTAAAAACCAACCCATCCATCCTCGGCATTCGCACATCGATTATGGCAAGATCGAATCGACTGGCGCCGGCGGCATCCAGCGCCTCCTGCCCATCTTTGGCCCAGTACACCTCATGCCCCAGATCTGCGAGCAAGGTACTCAGAATCATCCCGCTGATGCGGTTGTCCTCGGCCACCAGCACACGGATTCGTGAAACGGCATGCTTGGGGTCATCGTCTCGGGGGCTGTCTCCAGATTCAACCATACGCTTGATATTTCTCGCCAATACATCCATGAATACAGGTTTGCCCATAAACCGGCTATGCAGATAGCTTCGGCCAATCTCCCGGCCACTGAAGCCGAGAAAGATCACCGGCACATCCTGACCCAGATGATCCCTGACAATATCCGCGATACGATACATATCCTGCGGCCTGTCTGGGGCATCGGCAATGATAGCAAAATCGACACGCCGCCTCTCCAGTAAGGAGACCTCGGTGGCCAGTTGCGCGACATGTGATGCCGATCGGTAACTGACGCCCCGTTCGGAGAGCAGAGCCTCTATCTGCCCCAACACCCGCAGATTCCGCTCAAAGACGAAGCCGGTCAGCCCCTCCAGATCGGGCATCGGCACTTTACTCGCCAGCTGGGTCCTCTGCCCCAGAGGGATCGCCAGGCTGACACAACTGCCACCCCCCGCGTTTTTTGCTACCGATATATCGATCGACATCAACTTCGATAGTTGATAGACGATCGTCAGGCCCAGCCCCACACTCGATGCGTTCAACGACTGCATCTTCGCCTTCGAATACTTGTTGGCGAAAACCTCGGCAACAATTTCCTCTGGAACCCCTTTGCCGGTATCGATGATATCAATACGCAAATAGGTACTGATGGTGTGCCACATCACACTGAGTTTTATCTCAATCAGCCCCGTTTCACTGCTGTTCACCGCATTTTCGACCAGATTGAATAAAATCTGCTTGAGCCGGTTGAAATCGCTGTGGATCGTCAACGGCACATCAGGGTCTATGCTGCAGATCATTTCCAGCCCTTTTTCCAGGGCGGGCACCGTCATGCCGTCGCAGACATCCTGCACCAGGGTTCGCGTCTCGAACTCATGGTTATCCAGTGTCAGCGTGCCGGTTTCGATTCTCGACAAATCGAGAGCATCACCTATTCTCGATCGCAGGGTATCGGCGGCGCTGGAAACTGTTTTCAGATAGGCGCGCTGATCGCTGTCGAGATTCCCCTTTTCCATCAATTGGGTAATGCCCAGAATGCCGTTCAGGGGGGATCTGAGCTGGCGCGTCATTTTTGCCAGGAAGCGGGTTTTCGCCTGGCTGGACATCTCGGCTTCCCGGCAGGCCTTGTGCAACTTACGCAACAGGACGTACTGGTAAAATGGCAGCACTGTCAGCAACAGATAGATAAGCGCGATCTCAAAGCCCTGCTCCCTGAACTGATTCTGGTATACGAGCACACCCGTATAGGCCATCACGCTTAGGAACGCAGATGCCTTCAGATATTTTTCACCGTAGCGCGTGCCGTAAGAGATAAAGATCCAGATATAGATCAGGTAGAAGGGGCTGGTGCTGTCCTGGGCCAGGTAGATACAGAAACTGGCGGCGGAGATGTCGATAACCAGGGTAACATATCGCCTCAGCGCCCATTCCGGCCGAATATAGACGCTGACCAGGATACCGCTGAAAACAAGAAAAAACAGGAAAAACAGCAGGGTATAGTGATTCAGGTCGACGGGGTAATAACCGCGATAGGCCGCTGTACCTATGTATATTAAGGCAACCAGCCAGATTCCCAGCCGAATCATCCCCGCTTGAAAATCCGGATTATCCAAGGCCCTCTCGTAACCACTGAATTGTGTGTTCCCTGACGCCGACATAACTCCTCCATGAATACGCCCGATGGTCGATGAGAGCGGCGGGCGCGCCTAATAAACACTGATTAGAGCCGGAATTCAAGCGTTTAGCCATGATAAACTGCCGATCCGAAACGTCACAGACACCCGTTATTGAACACCTGATGAATAAAGAGAAACGCCACCTGATCTTTGCAACGCTGCGGGCTGAAAACCCCAGCCCGACGACAGAGCTCACTTACACAACTCCCTTTGAACTGCTGATCGCCGTGATCCTCTCGGCACAGGCAACGGATAAGGGCGTAAACAAGGCAACACAGCAGCTCTATCCGGTGGCCAACACACCGGGCGCAATACTGGCGTTGGGTGAAGAGGGCTTGAAGCACCATATCAAAACCATCGGTCTGTTCAACAGCAAGGCGGCCAACATCATCAAGACCTGCCAAATCCTGATCGACCAGCACAACGGCGAGGTACCGGAAGATCGCGCCGCCCTGGAGTCACTGCCAGGCGTCGGCCGCAAAACCGCCAATGTCGTGCTGAATACCGCCTTTGGCCATCCGACCATGGCGGTCGACACCCATATCTTCCGGGTTGCCAACCGGACCCGAATCGCGCCGGGCAAAACCGTGCGGGAGGTGGAAGACAAACTGGTCAAATACATACCGAAGGAGTTCTTGCAGGATGCCCACCACTGGCTGATCCTGCATGGCCGATATACCTGCCTGGCGCGCAAACCCCGGTGCGGATCATGTATCATTGAGGCGCTTTGTGAATACAAGCAAAAGACCTCGGATTAACAGCGCTTTAAAGAGTAACTATGTTTGGTAACGACCGACGGCAAATGCGACGCTTCTTCATGGATTCCTGGAAAAAGGCCCAGGAGGGAGTACCCCTCGAACCGCTGGAGCAACTGATCGTCGCGGTGGTAAAACAACATCCGGAATACCACCGACTACTGGAGGCGTCAGAAGAACAGCTTGAACGCGATTTCCTGCCGGATCAGGGCCAGACCAATCCGTTCCTGCATCTCTCCATGCACATCGGCCTCTCTGAGCAGATCAGCACCGACCGACCGGCGGGCATCTCAGCCCTCTACCGGCAACTGCTGGAAAAGACCGGCGATGCCCACGACGTTGAGCATCAGCTGATGGAGTGCCTTGGCATGATGCTCTGGGAAGCACAGCGCAACAACAGCATGCCAGATGAGGCCCGCTATATTGAATGCATCCGGGCGTTGATCTAAGAGCCTTCCCGCTCTTCGCGCTGCTGGCGCAGCAGATCGCCCTGCTTGCGAATCACATGACCGATGATGACATCGCGATCACTCTCCCGCAGATGGGTGAAATTGACCCGGATGGAGTGACTGAAATCGTTTTCGCGCTGCGCCAAGGGTTGACAACCGATCACCTCGGCGAAAGTCATGATTCCCGTAAACGACGGAAACAACAAAAGCCTCAGTTCCAGCAGCGTTCCCTCGACCAGCGCCTCCGCGGCCTGGAAGGCCACGCCACTGGCGCTCAGATTGACCTGATTGGTGGCATGTTCGGATATATCGCTGTTCTGGATCAGGAGTGCGCGACCGAGAATATCCACTTTCTTATCGAGCGCCTTCAGATAGCTGGCGATATCAGGCTGCGAGGCTTCGATTTTGTGCAAAATGCCTGACATCTGCTGGCTGACCGCCGCCAGGCTGCTCATCACGGTAAAATCGCTGTCCAGTTCACTCTCCAGACGCGCCAGCCGCTCTGGCAGTTCCTCGGCCCTGATTACCTGGTAGCTGAGGTTGACCGAATCCTCGATACGAAAGTAGCGGCGTCGATCCGTAGTATTTTGTGTCTGCGTTTTATCCATAGTCCCGCATTGCTCTCTCTGACAACATCATCCCTGCGGATTGATGGCATTGATAATTTCACCTTTGTCCTGATCACTACCGCGCAGAATGATCAGTTCGACACGACGGTTCTTGGCGCGGTTTTCCGCCGAGTCATTGGCCTCCAGGGGATTGGAATCGGCATGCCCTTCGACCATTACCCGCTGTGGATCTATCTCAGGGTTTCTCAACATGGCATGCAGCACCGTCACGGCACGCGCCGAGGAGAGTTCCCAGTTGGAACGGAAGCGCGTTGTCGATATTGGAATATCGTCGGTGTGGCCAGCAACCACTATCTTGCCTGGTGAATCGGCCACCGCCTGGCTGATGCGGTCCATCACCTCAAAAAAGCCAGGGTCAAGGGAAGCACTTCCGGAAGGAAAAGAGCCTTTCTCCTGAATCCGCACAATGATTTTGGTCTCTACCGTCTCTACCGTGACCAGCCCTTCTGTGATCTCATCTTTGAGGATCTCCTTAAGGATCTCGGCTTCCTCTTTCACCTCATCTTTAATCTTTTCTTCAAGCTGCTCTTTCAATTGCTCAGCGGTAGCCTGCTGCATCTGTTCATCGACCTCAAATTCCCCCTTCCCTTCATCTTTTTGTGGGACATCCAGGTTCTCCTTCTCTTCATCGACAGTCTGCTGCCTGATTTCATTAATCAGCGAAGGCTCAGGTATGGTAGAAGGACTAAACTCCTGCTTAATAACGCTAGTCCCTTTAACAATCTCTGTTGCAGGTATTTCACGTTGAACACCAAAGGCGTCTTTCATGGAGTCGGCCATCTTCTTGAAGCGCACGGCATCAATGGTAGCAAACGAGAGTAAGAGTACGAAAAAGCACATCAGCAGAGACATCAGATCGGCGAATGTCGCCAGCCAGGGCGGCAGCCCCCCTTCACATTTCGGGCAATCATCACTCATGGTTGAGACACCCCATCATCAGCCGGCATCTTCCTGCGTACGCTTATTGGCAGGCAGATAGGTTGAGAGCAACTGATCCAGCACACGAGGATTCATGCCTTCCTGAATACCGGATATGGTTTCGAGAATCAGGGATTTGTTGGTTCTTTCCAGCTGGCTGGCCCGGGCCAGCTTATCGGCAATGGGTTGCGCGAAGGCATTCGCAATCACTGCTCCATAAAGGGTGGTCAGCAAAGCCACCGCCATGGCCGGGCCAATACTCGCCGGATCGCTCATATTGGCGAGCATCTGTACCAATCCGACCAGGGTTCCGATCATGCCCATCGCAGGTGCCATGATCGCCATATTTTTGAACATCATCTGACCGACTTCATGACGCTGAATGGTCAGGCTGATATCCTTGTTCAACAGTTTCTGCACCAGGCTGGGGTCATGTCCATCCACACACAGGCCAATGCCCTTTTTCAGAAAGTCGTTGCCGATCTCTTGTCCCTCCAGGGCCAGCAGTCCGTTTTTCCGGGCGATATCCGCCAGTTGCACGGCCTCTTCTATCAACTGCTTGGGGTCATCGGTTTTGTAGAAAAAGGCCTTCATGCCAATGGCAAAAGAGCCGAGAAAATCTTTTAGAGATACCTGCATCAGGGTAACCATGCAGGTACCGCCGACGACAATCAGAATCGAGGGCACATTGACGAACAGCATGATGTCACCACCCGTGGCAATTGCCCCGATGATGATACCGAAACCACCAAGTAAACCGATTAGGGTTGCGATGTCCACTGCGACTACCTCTTAGCTCTCTCGTTCCATGGGCGAAACTCCGACTTTGTTATTCACCTGTACGGTGCTGATAGTGATAGCGGTAACTTTCTGGGAAACTTTAATTCTTATTTGCAAAAATACGGAAAACGGCCAGCGCTCTCTGTAGAATAGAATCAGGACAAGAGGAGAACGACTAAGTGACTGATAGTTATGATAAATCCATATTGATCAGCGGCTGCTCCAGCGGTATCGGCCTGTGCACGGCGAAAATACTCCAGGCGCGCGGCTACCGCGTATTCGCCTCCGCCCGCAAACCAGAGGATGTGGATATACTGCGCCAGCAGGGATTGCCGGACAGCCTGTTGCTCGACCTGGATGATTCAGAAAGCATCCAGGCCGCCCTCGCCCAGCTGCTGGACCAGACCGGCGGGCGGTTATACGCCCTGTTCAACAATGGTGCCTATGGCCAGCCGGGTGCGGTCGAGGATCTGACCCGCGAGACCCTGCGCCAGCAGTTCGAAACCAACCTGTTTGGCTGGCACGAACTGACCCGCGCTGTCCTGCCGGTGATGCGTCGGCAGGGGGAAGGTCGCATCATCCAGAACAGCTCTGTACTGGGTTTCGCGGCGATGAGCTATCGCGGGGCCTACAATGCCAGCAAGTATGCCCTGGAGGGGTTGAGTGACACCCTGCGTCTGGAACTGCGCGGCACCGGCATCCATGTCAGCCTGATCGAGCCGGGGCCGATTGAAAGCCGGTTTCGCGCCAACGGCTATACAAAATGGAAAGAGAATATCGACCCGACCGATAGTTACCACAAAGAGGCCTACGCGGCCATGCAGGCGCGCCTGACCAAAGAGGGTCCGGCCGTGCCCTTTACACTGCCACCGGAGGCGGTGGCGAAACGCGTCATTCACGCCCTGGAGAGCCGCAGTCCCAGGGCACGCTACTATGTGACCGTCCCCACCTATCTGTTCGGCACCCTGAAACGCCTGCTGCCCACCCGCGCCCTGGACTGGGTACTGTCAAAGGTATAGGTCTCAGTGCTGCGCGAAATAATCGGCAAGGAAGTGTTCGAAGTCTACCCGGTCCGCCTGCTCGATGGCGATCTGCCGCTGCAGTGAATCGGCCGCTTCATCCCGGAACAGCTTTTCCCGCTCCGGGGGGAGCTCAATACCGCTGAAAAAATCGCGGTGCTGGTGGGACATGCGCTGGGCAAAGTGAAAGAACCCTTCGCCCTGCTCGCGCATCTCGGCGAGCATTCTGGCCGAGGGGGTGAGCTGCGGATCGTCGATCTTGGCCTGTTGCTGTTGCAGGGCTCGTGAATAGGCTGAGCCATTGCTGCCCGCATCCAGCAGTTCACATACCCCCTGCATCGCCTCACAGACCTCACTGGCCCAGTCCCGCAGCCCGATCTCACGACCCTGACGCAGCAGGTAGAGTTGCGGATCGCGCCCACGGTGGGCGGCGCCGCCAATATTCTGGTCGATTTCGCGCTGCTCCTGGACATTGATCGGCGGACTCTGCTGCAGCAGACAGAACAGCATGAAGGCCCGCAGAAACTTCATCTGCTCTTCGCTGACGCCCAGGGGATCATAGGCATTTACATCCAGTGAGCGCAGTTCGATGTACTGGATGCCTCGATTTTTCAGGGCCAGGGTTGGTTTCTCCATATCCCTGAGCACCTGTTTCGGCCGCACGGTGCTGTAGTACTCGTTCTCGATCTGCAGGATATTGGCATTGAGTTGTTTATAACGTCCGTCAACCACTACGCCAATCTTTTCCCATATCGGACTGGGGGTCTCAATCGCATGGGTCAGAATGTCCACATAGGCATTCAGGCTGTTGTAGTTGGCCTTGATGCCGACGCCCTTCTCCTTGCTGTTGGTATAGCCGATATCTCCCATACGCAGGGAGGTGGCGTAGGGTTCGTAGTAGGTGCTGGCATCAAAGCTCTCCAGCCGGGTGGGCTTATCACCGAGAAAGGATTTACATACTGCGGGTGAGGCCCCGAACAGGTAGGGAATCAGCCAGCCATAGCGCTGCAGGTTCCGGGTCAGCCCCATGTAGCTGGCATCGATAAAATCCCGCTGCGGACGCCGGTCATTCAACAGTGTCTGGAAAATAGGCCAGAGATCGGTGGCAAAGGAGAAATTGAAATGGACCCCGGCAATCACCTGCATCACCCGGCCATAACGATGCCCCAGTCCCTCGCGGTAGACGCTTTTCATCACCCCGGCATTGGAACTGCCGTACTGGGCAATCGGGATGTTCGCTCCCCCTTCCAGCACACAGGGCATGCTGGTCGCCCAAAGGATCTCCCGATCGAGATTCTGATAGACGAACTTCTGGGTATCGCGCAGAAAAGAGAGTGCCTGCTCGCTATGAAGAAACGGCGGGGTAATGAACTCGATCAGCGCTTCCGAGTAATCGGTGGTGATGTAGGGATTGGTCAGGGCCGAACCGAGGGAGCGCGGATGCGGGGCCTGGGAGATACTCCCGTCCGGTGAGACGCGCAGGCACTCTTTTTCCAAACCGGCCAGAGCCCCGGTAACGGCGGCTGGCTCGCCACAGTCTGCCAGTTGTGTGACGCGTTTTTCTACAGACTGATACAAAAGCACTGTCCCGTCATATGCCCGCGCGCCGTTCAAAGCCTGCGCCTTGCGGGACAATCAAAATCAATAGGCCGCTTATTATACGCCTGGCGCAGGGGTTTGCATTCATCAATCAAGTGATACAAACTTATACAGTTTTTAAGGTATCTCACCCGGGGTCAGTTGTGCGTGTATCATCAATAAAAATACTCATGCTTGTCATTCCCGCCCTGCTCTACTCTGCAGCACAGGCCGACCAATCCATCAAACTGGCTGCTATCGACAAGGCAAAAACCAACAGCACAACAGGGCCAGGCACATCACACTGGGATAGGCTCAACCCGAAAAAACTCAACCTCAGGTCAGAGTCCGTTCTGATCATCGATAATCAGGGCGAAACGGTATTTGCCAAGCAGGCCGATACCCCGCGGCCGATCGCATCGATCACCAAGCTGATGACGGCCATGGTCATTCTCGATGCCAAATTACCGATGGACGAGAAGATCAAGATCACCCGGGCAGACCGCGACCAGTTACGCCTGACAGGTTCCAGACTCGACTATGGCGCAGCCCTGAACAGAAAGGATATGCTCAAGGTGGCGCTGATCGCCTCGGACAATCGTGCGGCGGCGGCACTGGCCCGCACCTACCCTGGCGGCAAGGCGCAGTTGGTCAAGGCCATGAATAAAAAGGCTGCATCACTGGGGATGAAAAACAGCCGGTTCACCGACCCGACCGGGCTGGATGCCGGCAATGTGGCGACCGCCTATGATCTCTCCCTGCTCATTCGCCATGCGCTGAAGCAGTACCCGCTGATCCGCTCCGCCACAACGACCGAAAAGATTGAAGTTCACCCTTTTCGCAAGCGCGGTTCACTGACCTTCGGCAATACCAACCGCCTGCTCAAGAGCGACAGCTGGGAGATCATGCTGAGCAAGACCGGTTATATCAATGAAGCGGGTCGTTGCCTGGTGATGGCGGCCGAGATCGCTGATCGCCCCCTGGTGATTGTCCTGCTCAATTCGTTTGGCAAGCTGACGCCGTTTGGTGATTCCAACAGGCTTCGCAAGTGGATCGAGGCAGCGCTCTAGGGCCTGCTGAGAGACCTTGCAGCGCTGCCTGCGATAGGCATTATTTGACCATGGCGGCCTGGTGCTGGCCGTGGATGAAGTCGGAGAGAATTCTGGCCGCCTCATCGACCATGACCCGGGCGATCGGATCATCCTTGGTATCCACCCGTTCAGCGATTTTCTCATCATCGCCATCGTCGTTGATCGGCTCCAGCCCCATGGCCGCGCGCAGAGTGTTCTTTTCGCTCTTGCGCTTCGCCTCGCGGGTCTGCCACTCCTGCTGGCGCTTTACCTCGTTGAGCGACACGGTTTTCCGGTTGCGCGCCTCAATCAGCTGATTCGATTCATACTCCAGGTAGCTGAAGCCAGGATCTGTCTCGATACGTTTGTGATGGTTATCCAGATACTTGGCAACCAGGTCGAGTTTCCAGGGCTGGTAACTGGTCGGATCAATGCTTACCCACGGCAGTGCATTATCGAGCGCGCGTTCGCCATGTTCCTCGGAACTGGTTGCCGTGGGATAGACAATATCAGGCACCACACCCCGGAACTGGGTACTGTCGCCACTGATGCGGAAAAACTGGGCCATGGTCAGGCGCAGACGGCCCAGCTTGTCGCCGTCCTCGCGTACGAAACGCCCGAGATCCACCAGGGTCTGTACCGTGCCCTTGCCAAAGGTCGGTTCGCCGATGATCAGACCGCGCTTGTAGTCCTGAATGGCCCCGGCAAAAATCTCCGAGGCCGAGGCGCTGTTGCGGTTGACCAGCACCGCCAGCGGACCGCCATAGACCAGTTCAGGGTCTGGGTCCTGCTCGATCTCCAACTCACCGCTGGCGCCCTTAACCTGCACCACCGGGCCGGTGGGAATGAACAGCCCGGTCAGCTCGGTCGCCTCGACCAGTGAACCACCGCCATTGTCCCTGAGGTCGATCACCACCCCGTCTACCTTCTGCTCGATCAGATTTTCCAGCTCCCTGCGCACATCCCGGGTGGTGCTGCGAAAATTCTTTTCACCCTCTGAGTAACCGCGAAAATCACGGTAGAAGGCCGGCAGCTCGATCACGCCGACCTTGATTGGCCCGGCGCTGTCGGGAATGTCGATCACGAAGCTCTTGGCCGCCTGGTCTTCGAGTTTGATCTCGTTGCGGGTCAGGGTAAGAATTTCGCTCTGTCCATCCTCACCCTCATCTTCAGGAAGCACCTGCAAGCGCACCACAGTGCCCTTGGGTCCGCGGATCTGTTCGACCACATCCTGCAGTCGCCAGCCGATGACATCGATGATTTCACCCTGATCACCCTGCCCGACACCAACGATTCTATCTCCCGCATGGAGCTTGCCGCTCTGGTCCGCCGGACCACCGGCCACCGTCCGTTGCACCAGGGTGTATTCGTTGTCGCTGCTTAGCACCGCGCCTATACCCTCCAGGGAAAGGCGCATGCTGATATCGAAGTTCTCGGAGATACGCGGTGACATGTACGAGGTGTGCGGCTCGAGATTGAGTGTGTAGGCGTTCAGAAAGGTCTGAAAGACATCATCCGATCCAAGCTGGTGGGTACGCCTTCTCAATCCCTCATAACGCTTGCTCAGGGTGTCGTTGATCTTCTCCTCCGCCTTGTTGCGCAGGCGCAGGCTGAGGATGTCGTTCTTCACCCTTTTACGCCAGAGATCATCCAGCTCTTTCTGGTTTTTTGCCCAGGGCGCATCCTCGCGATCAAACCCGTACTCCTCATCAATGGTGAAGTCGAGCTCGGTCTGCAGCATTTTCAGGGCATAGTCGACCCGCTCGTCAACCCGTTGGCGAAATACGCGGTAGATATTGAAGGCCGGCTCGAGGCGCGCCTGCTTGAGGGCGTCGTCCAGGGTATCCTGGTAGATATTGAAGTCCCTGACATCCTGTTCGGTGAAAAACACCTTGCCCGGATCCAGGGAATCGAGGTAACGCGCCATGATCCCGCGGGAAAACTCGTCATCCAGCTTGTGCTTCTTGTAGTGATACTTATCGATCACCCGTATCGCAATCAGGGCTGCCTGGCGCTGCTCGCGGGTAGGCACCAGCTCTTCGACCGGCACCTCTTTGACATTGGCCCACAACGGACCGGTGCAGAGCAGGGCCAGCAGGATAAAAATTTGAATAATAAAACGTCGCATATTCGAGTCCTGATAGGAAGACACCGGCAAATTGGACCAGATCTTGTCCCATCTGTTCAGAAAAGATCTGATTTCGAGTGTAGCATGACCCTTCAAAAAGGCGTCAACGGCCTGTGAAGAGTGCCAACCAGGTCGAGATAATCCGGCTCGTCCGGTTTGATATAGCCATGCCGGATCAGGAAGTCGATGATCACCAGGTTGCAGTTGAGCTTGAACTCTTTGCTGTCCCTAACCAGTTCGATCACCCGTCGGATCGGCAGCAGGAGAAATTCATCGACCTCGCCATCGCTACAGATCGGGACAAAATCTTCTGGCAATTCAATATCATAGCAATAGAGGGTATCCGGCTTACAGCCTTTTCCGGTATCCGTGCAATAGGTGATGGCTCCGACCGGCACTGCCTGGACGGCCAGTTCAGCGGGTATCGAGGCCTCTTCCCAACACTCTTTCTTCAGGTTGTCCTCGAGGGAGATGTCATAGGGGAGTCCCCCGGCCGCCAGATTATCCAAATGACCGGGAAAATGCTTGCGATCGGCTGAGCGGCGCCCCACCCACATCAGCAACCCTTCAGGGGTTTTGACAAAGCCGTTGATATGCTGACCGAACGCCCGGATCCCAAAATAGGGGGCTGCGGCACGATCCACCAGCAATATGCCCTGCTCCCGACCCGCCGGGGTAGCCACATACTGCTCACCGTGCAGATGAGAGATCAGTCCTTGCTTGAGCAGCTTGCGCAGCAGACCGGCGAACTCCGTGCTGCGCTGCTCCAGCGAGCCCCCGGTTGTCTTGTAAGTAAGTCCCGCATCCCCAAGCGAGAACTCCCCGCAGCAGTCGACGGCCTGCCGGGCAAACTCAGGGTAAACGCGGCCTACCGCCACAGCATCCACGCGAAACGGAACATAGCGTTGCGGATCGTGCTGATTACAGGCACGAACGGGGTCCATAAAGGCCATGTCAGACGGATCCCCTCATTGTCCGGTGAGTCTGGCACTGAGCACCCTGGCCTGCCACAATTTCAGATCCTGCGGGTTCGCCAGGGGGATATCGGTACTGAACCTCAGGGTCTTTCCGGCCGGTAAACGCTGCGACAGTTTATAGCGATGCTGCCGACCATCAAAGCGCACAACCACTACACTCAGATCGCCGATCTCGACACCGGTAGTATTCTGAACCGCCACGATCAGCCGATTCTGATAATTGCCGACGCTCGCCTGTAGGTAGGCGCCAGGATTGTTGGGCAGATCGAGCTTCACCAACTCTTTGCCGGCAATCTGGCTGGTTGCCGATTTGCCCGAAGCCGCCTGACGTAAATGGCTTATTGCAGTGGCCTTATCGCCCGCAGCGGAGGCCAGGATGCCGAGGCTGTAGTAGGCGTTGGCAGTGGGCAGCAGTTCGACACTTTTTTCCAGATCGCGTACTGCCCGGGCGCGGTTGCCGACCCGGGTCAATGACTCGCCCCGCTGCAGGTAGTGCTTGAAGTATCCGGGATTGAGCGTCACCGCCTTGTCATAGTAGGCCAGTGCCTTAGCATCCTGCCCCTGGGCCGCCAGCACATCGCCCTTCAGGGCGTGGAACAGGCCCTCGCGCGGCTCCATCGCCAGTGCCTGTTCGGCGAGTTGCAAGGCCTCCACATAGGCCTTTTTCTCCAGCGCCTCGGCACCCTTCCCATAGGCGGCATAGGCCGGTTTGAGCTTGCGGATGTACGCTGTCATCTGCTGATAGCGCTCACGACCGATCTCTCCCCCCTTGGCCAGGGTTGCTGCTGTCTTGCGGTTCGCCTCGACCCGCTCCCGCGAGGGTGGATGACTGGCAAACAGACCGGCAAGCCAGTTGGATTGCCTGCTTTCGGAGAGTCGCACAAAGGTCTCCTGCAACTCAATCGCGGCGCGCGGATCGTAGCCCGCCCTGACCATGTACTGCATGCCGTAATAATCGGACTCCGACTCGGCATCACGCGAATAACTCTGGTTGATCAGATTGGCCCCGACCGCCGCCGCGCCCACTGCAAGCTGGGAGTAGTCACTGCCACTGGCCGCAGCACCGGCCACTGCAATCGCCCCCTGCAACAACATGCCCCGCTCCATGCCTTTGGCGCCGTGGCGTGCGGCGGCATGGACGATTTCGTGCCCGATCACCGCGGCCAGCTCCGCCTCGCTGCCCAGTTCAACCAGCAGTCCGCGATTCACCGCGATCTTGCCCCCGGGGAGCGCCCAGGCATTGGGGGTGGAGTCGTTGAGCACAACGAATTCATAGGGCAGCTTGCGATCACTCACCGCCGCCAGCCGATCGCCAACCTGCTGAACATACGCAGTCAGCTTACGGTCGAGAATAAAGTCGCCGCCCTGCATCTGCCGGCTGGGGGCGTACTGCTTCTTGCCGATATCCAGCTCCTGGTCTTCCGATACCAGCGACAGCTCGTTCTTTCCGGTAACGGGATTGGTGGCACAACCGGTTAAATGCAGCAATGCAACCATCGCTGCGAGTAACAACCACTGTCTCATCTATCATATCTCCAAGAGATCAGGCGGATTGATATACCACCTCGTTCACGACTCAATTTGTAGCAGACAAGTGAACAACTATCACTCTCTGTTAGAATTTTCGACCATCGGATTGCCCATTCGATCTGCATCAGGCATCCCGCTTCACCTCGTCCCACAGGCTGTCCATCTCCTCCAGGCTGGCCTCGACCACCGAACTGCCCTGCCGGTGGAGTTTTTGCTCAACCTGGCGAAAGCGTTTCTCAAACTTGCCATTCGCCTCGCGCAGGGCGGACTCGGCATCCACACCGAGATGCCTGGCCAGGTTGACGCAGCTGAATAGCAGATCCCCCATCTCGTCGGCGACACGATCCTGATCTCCCCCTTGGGTTATCTCCTGCTCCAGCTCAGCGATCTCCTCTTTGACCTTGAGCAGAACCGGCAGCGCCTCGGGCCAGTCAAAACCTACCTTGGCCGCCCGTTTCTGGAGTTTTTCCGCGCGTATCAGCGCGGGCAACCCCTTGGCCACGCCATCCAGCTGACCCGGTCGATCATCGCCAGATTTTTCCTGCCGTTAGGCAGCTTTGTGACGCTCCCAGGCCTCGCTCTGATGATCGGCATCCCGGACCTTGGCATCGGCGAACACGTGGGGATGGCGGCGGATCATCTTTTCGCAGATGGCGTCGACCACCTGCTGAAAATCGAACTGGCCCTGCTCCTTGGCCATCTGTGCATAGAACACCACCTGGAACAGCAGATCCCCCAGTTCGTCGCGCAATTCGGGAAAATCATTGCGCTCGATGGCATCCGCCACCTCGTAGGCCTCTTCAATGGTATAGGGCACGATGGTGGCAAAGGTCTGTTTTATATCCCAGGGGCAGCCCTGTTGCGGATCACGCAAACGGGCCATGATTTCCAGCAACTGATCCATCCATACTCCTTTGTGCGGGTTCGGGCAGGCTGTACTTAATCTGGAAAAGGATTATCCCTGCTGAACCAGATTTGGCGCCAGGGTTTTCAAGTAATCCGAATGGAAGGCCATCCAGACCACCACCGGCGTCACCGCAGGCACCACCAGATAGCCGAATTGATACCCCAGAGCCACTGCTTCCAGCTGCCATTGGCTGAAGGCGAACGCCTGCGCCACCTCTGGTCCGACATTGAATAACAGGCTTTTCAAAATATCAAAACTGACGCCCCAGGCCTGGCTGAACTGCAGGATGAGCATGCCAAACACCCAGCGAAACCACTTTTCACCCTCTTCGCTCGGTGTCGCCAGAATCAGCGCGGTATAAAGAGGGACACAGTAACCGTAGCTCAGGGCATTCACCTCGAACACCAGCTCGGCAGTGACTCCCTGGGGCACCGCTGCCGTGGCGTTCTGTGCGGTGTAATAGGCGGCTGCCTCAACCATGTAACCGGACTGTTTGATGAGGCTGATGACATCTGGAAACAGCCACATCAAGGCTGTTTTAACCAGGTAGGTGACGGGCCAGGTGGCGACAATCGCCATGAAATACCATGCGGCGAAAATCACCGGCAACCACAGCAGTACTTTGACGAAAAACAGGGTTACCGGACTACGCGGCACGGGGCTGTCCCGCAGTCGCCGGGCGTTGCGGCAGATAGCGCAGCCAGATCAGAAAGATGATCAGCACATCGAGCATGATCAGCGCCTGCCAAATGTAGAGATGCGCCCACTCAAATGCCGTCTTGTTCCATTGTCCCAGGTAGAAAAGGCTGATTATGCGCAGCAGAT
The DNA here is from genome assembly GCA_002869585.1 of Sedimenticola sp. Classification (GTDB taxonomy): domain Bacteria; phylum Pseudomonadota; class Gammaproteobacteria; order Chromatiales; family Chromatiaceae; genus BM503. Next base: position 37,558 of record PKUO01000058.1, on the reverse strand, counting down.
TCAGCCCCTGGATGGCCAGAAACCCGATAACAATACCCCATAGCTTGTGCTTCCAGGGGGCGGAAAAGGCCAGCAGTGCAGCGACCAGGACAATCGTCGCCTCGACGCCGTTGCAACCTGCTTCAATGGCTACCGCAAAACCGCTCTCCATGTCGCGGATGACAATACCCTGTGAGAACACACTGTCATCGAACAGCTTCACCAGCCAGGCGCTGATCGCCGCGATGCCCTCGGTGAAGGGAATCACCAGGTGTTGCTGCACCGGCCTGACCAGTTCAGCGGTAAACAGTCCGGCCTGAATGAGCAGAAACAGTAAAAAAAATTTCAGCATGCAAAACGGTCCAATTGCCTGACGGCTGTGAAATCGGTGCCCTATTATGGAGCAAAAAAATGAAATATCCCAAGGAACCTGCAATCACCCCCAGTCAAATCAGCGATTTTTCAGCCACTATATCCACTGTTGTTGATCAGAATCACACATATGCCCGATCATGACCAGATCGCATGCTGCAAGAGAATTCATTAAGATATAATAATTATCTGATATCTTGGTCTTCCAAACGATAAGCGTGTCAGTATCAGCCATTCAAGCTGATGCGGTATGTCTTTTGCTTGATAATCAGGTGAAAACAACCCACAAACTACTATTTCTCAATGGAATACCCTTCGTGCAACCGGGAGTGATTGAATGAGCGACAACAGAAAATTTGTATTTGGATTCAAAGAGGGCGACGGCAAAAACAAGATGCTGCTGGGTGGCAAAGGGGCCAACCTCTGCGAAATGACACAGATTGGGCTGAATGTCCCCCCCGGTTTCACCATCAGCACAGAGGCCTGCCTGGAGTATCTGGACAGTGCCGAGCAGGCCCTGCCGGCCGGCGTCATGCAGCAGGTGCATGAGCACATGCGCAATCTGGAACAGCAGACCGGGAAAGGCTTCGGCAACGCCAGTGATCCATTGCTGGTATCGGTCCGCTCCGGTTCCGCCATGTCGATGCCCGGCATGATGGATACTATTCTCAATCTGGGGCTCAACACCAATACCCTGCCCGGGCTGATCACCCAGACCCGCAATGAACGCTTCGGCTACGATGCCTACCGGCGTTTTATCCAGCTGTTCGGCAAGGTCGCCCTGGGTATCAGTGATGAGGCCTTCGACAGCGAGTTTGATGCAGTAAAAAAGGCCGCCGCCGTAACCGCCGATGTGCATCTCACGGCAAAGCATCTGAAAGAGATCTCCGAGCGTTTCCTCAAGGTCATCGAAAGAGAGACCGGAAAACCCTTTCCGGAAGACCCTATGGAGCAGCTGGAGCTGGCCATCAAGGCCGTGTTCAACTCCTGGATGGGCAAGCGTGCGGTGGATTACCGCCGCGAATTCCACATCACCAAGGATATGGCCAACGGCACCGCGGTGAACATCTGCACCATGGTGTTCGGTAATCTCGGTGATGACTCGGGCACCGGCGTGGCCTTTACCCGCTATCCCGATACCGGAGAAAACCTGCTGTTTGGCGAGTACCTGACCAACGCCCAGGGCGAAGATGTGGTCGCCGGCATCCGCACCCCGAAAATCATCGATGCACTCAAGGAAGAGATGCCGGAGATGTATCAGCAACTGCAGACCTTGCGCGAGAACCTGGAAAGCCACTACAAGGAGGTCCATGATTTTGAATTCACCATCGAACGCGGCCGCCTCTACTGCCTGCAGACCCGCAACGGCAAAATGAACGCCGCCGCACTGGTGCGCACCTCGGTTGAGATGGTCAAGGATGGCCTGATCGATAAACAGCAGGCCCTGCTGCGGATTCAACCCGAACTGCTTGAACAACTGCTGTTCCCGATGCTCGACCCCAGCACCAAGGCCAAACCCCTGGCGCGGGGCCTTTCGGCTTCCCCCGGGGCCGCGGTCGGACACGCGATCTTCGATGCCGACCGTGCCGAGATACTCGGTCGTAGCGGCAAGCGCGTGATTCTGATACGCGAGGAGACCAAACCCGAAGACATTCACGGATTTTTCGCCTCTCAGGGCATTCTCACCTCCCGGGGCGGCAAGACCTCCCATGCCGCCGTGGTCGCTCGAGGCATGGGCAAGCCCTGTGTCGCCGGCGCCGAGGGGATACAGGTGGATGTGCAGATGCGCAAGGCGTTCGTTGGTGACAGCACCATCTCCGAAGGCGACCTGATCACCATCGACGGCTCCAGCGGGGACGTCTATCTTGGCGAAGTGCCGATGATCGAGGCGGAGTTTTCCGAAGAGCTGAAAACACTGCTCGGCTGGGCGGATGAAGCCGCGAGACTGAAGGTGATGGCCAACGCCGATACCCCGGATGATGCGGTCAACGCCGTCGAGTTTGGCGCCCAGGGCATTGGTCTTTGCCGCACCGAGCGCATGTTCAACAGTGTCGATCGGCTGCCCATCGTGGTGGAAATGATTCTTGCTGAAGACAGTGCCGCGCGCGAGGTGTCGCTGAACAAACTGCTGCCCATACAGCGCAGCGATTTCAAGGGTATGCTCTCGGCCATGGCCGGCAAGCCGGTAACCGTACGCCTCCTGGATCCGCCCATTCATGAGTTCCTGCCCTCCGAGCAGCAACTGGCCTCCGAGCTGGAGCAGCTGCGGCATCTGCGCGACACCGTGCTGGGCATGAGCATCCTCTCCGATACCGTGGATTTCATGTATCGCGGCAGTGACACCCATCCGGCGGTTACCGAGATGGCAGATCCGCAGATTGTCGATGCGGCCATCATTAAGAAAGAGACCATGCTGAAAAAGGTCCGGGCGCTGCACGAGGTCAATCCGATGCTCGGGCACCGTGGCGTCAGGCTGGGCATCACCTTACCGGAAATCTATACCATGCAGATTCGCGCCATCCTGGAAGCGGCTGCCGAGTGTACCCAGGAGGGCATCGAGGTCTATCCGGAGATCATGGTGCCGCAGGTCTGTACCGTGCAGGAGCTCAAGCGCGTCAAACAGATGGTGGATAGCGTCCGCTGGGCTGTGGAAGAAAAGTATGGGCTCACCCTGAACTTCAAGTTCGGCTCAATGCTCGAGGTGGTGCGGGCCTGCATGCGCGCCGAATCACTGGCCGATGAGGCGGAATTCTTCTCCTTCGGCACCAACGACCTGACCCAGGCGACCTTCTCGTTTTCCCGCGAGGATGCGGAGAACAAGTTCCTGCCGATGTACAACGAGTATGAAATTCTGCTGAACAACCCGTTCGAGGTGCTGGATATCGAGGGCACCGGAAAGCTGATGGAACTGGCCGTGGGCTGGGGCAGAAGCACCCGTCCGGATATGAAGGTGGGGATCTGTGGCGAACACGGCGGACACCCCTCCTCGATCAACTTCTGCCACAACATCGGCCTGAGTTATGTCTCCTGCTCAGGTCCGCGTGTCCCTATCGCACGACTGGCAGCGGCCCAGGCGGCGCTCAGAAACGAGGTGAAAGCGTAAAGCAATTTCTTCTGTCTAAATAGTGCTAAACAGGAAGCCCGCTCATACAGCGGGCTTCCTGTCTATGCTGTGCCGTTCAGACAAAGCCTTCACTCTTGCTTAACCAGTGACTGGCAACTCAAGGCAATCTCCAACTCCTCATCCGTCGGTATGACCAGCAGGGAAACCCTTGAATCGTCCCCATGAAAGGGACGGATACCCTTTGCGGGCGCACTGTTGCTGCTGGCATCGACCACAATGCCCAAGGCCTCCAGATCGCTGCAAATACGCAGACGGGCATCCGTATCGTTTTAACCAATGCCCCCGGTAAAGACAATCGCGTCGACCCGGCCCAATACCGCGTAATAGGCGCCCAGGTACTTTTTCACGCGATAGATAAACATCTCCCTGGCCAGGGCTGCCTCCGGCTTGCCCTGCTGTGCCTGCTCACTGACCTCACGCATATCGCTGACACCACACAGCCCTTTCAGGCCGCTCTCTTTATTGAGCAGGGTTTCCAGGGTGTCGGGACTAATCCCGGCTTCACGCTGGAGATAGAAGTGGATGGCCGGATCAAGGTCACCGCAACGGGTTCCCATCACCAGTCCTTCCAGGGGCGTCATGCCCATCGAGGTGTCCACGCTGCGGCCATGTTTGATCGCACTGGCGCTGCAACCGTTACCCAGATGGACAGTAATCAGATTCAGCTCAGAAAGGGCCCGTCCCAGGTAAGCCGCCGCCTGTTTGGCCACATGGTGATGGGAAGTGCCATGAAAACCATAGCGGCGCACCCGGTTCTGTTTATACACGGATTCCGGCAGGGCGTAGCGATAGGCAGCCGCCGGCATGGTCTGATGAAAGGCCGTATCGAATACACCGATCTGGGGGACATCGGGATAGAGCTCCATCGCCACCTCGATGCCTTCGAGGTTGGCGGGGTTATGCAGTGGCGCCAGGGGGATCATCTCCCTGACCACGTCGATCACCTGCTGATCGATCAGCACCGGTTGGCTGAAAACCTCGCCACCGTGGACCACGCGATGCCCCACCGCGGCCAGCTCCGATGCCGAACCCAAGACCCCAGTCTGCTGCATCTGCCTGACGATCAGCTCCATTCCCTGGTGATGGTTCTCGGCGACACACTCCACACAGGTACTCTGCATTCCCGCTGCACCTGCCTCCCAGCGTTGGCTTAACTGACCGGCCGGTTCACCGATACGCTCAAGCACCCCGGCCGCTAGCATGCGCTGACCGGTCATCTCAAACAGCTTGTACTTGATCGATGAGCTGCCGGTATTGATCACCAGTACTTTCATGCAGGGCTGCCCTGGGCCTGAATTGCGGTGATCGCGACGGTATTCACAATATCAGTGACGGAACAGCCGCGACTCAAATCGTTGACCGGCTTGTTCAGGCCCTGAATGACAGGACCGATCGCCACGGCGTTGGCAGAGCGCTGCACCGCCTTGTAGGTGTTGTTGCCGGTATTGAGATCAGGAAAGACAAACACCGTCGCCTGGCCGGCGACCTGGCTGTCCGGCATCTTGGAGCGGGCCACCCCGGCATCGACGGCCGCGTCGTACTGGATCGGACCTTCGATCATCAGGTCCGGGCGCAGACTGTTGGCGATCCGTGCGGCAGCGCGGACGGTATCCACATCCGCCCCCTTGCCCGACTCACCGGTCGAATAGGAGAGCAGCGCGGTGCGCGGCTCGATGCCGAACATGGCCGCAGTTTCGGTTGAACGGATGGCAATATCGGCCAGCTGTTCCGCATTGGGATTGGGATTGATGGCGCAATCACCATAGACCAGCACCCGGTTTTCCAGGCACATGAAAAAGACACTCGACACCAGCGCACAACCCGGCTTGGTGCGGATTATTTCAAACGCCGGACGAATGGTGTGCTGGGTGGTATGCGCCGCACCCGAGACCATGCCACCGGCAAAGCCGTGATGGACCATCATGGTGCCGAAATAGCTGACATCGGCCATGGTGTCATAGGCCATCTCCGGAGAAATGCCCTTGTGTTTGCGCAGTTCGTAGTAGGTATCGGCGAACAGCTGCCGCCATTCCGAGGTTTGTGGATCGATGATCGGTATATCGTCCAGTTTCAGACCCAGGGCCGCGATCTTTTTCAGAATCTTCTCTTCGTTCCCCAAGAAAGTGATATCCACCACATCACGCAGGCGGATAATCTCAGCGGCACGCAGTATCCGCTCATCAAACCCCTCCGGAAGCACGATATGCTGGCGTTGTGACTTGGCACGCTGAATCAGTTCATACTCAAACATCAGCGGCGTCATACGGTGGCTGGGGCTTATCGCTGTGAAATACTCCTTGAGCCCCTGCACGTCGATATGTTTCTCAAACACGCCCAGCGCCGCGGCGATCTTGCGATCATCGGCGGGCAGTATATTGCCCTCTACGGCATTGACCTTGAGTGCGGAGATGAAGGTATCCCAGGGTGCGCTCAGAATCGGCACCCTGGATTTGCTTACCCCTTCCAGCAACAGGCTCAACTGGCGGGCCGGCTGCATGCCACCGGTCAGCAATAGCCCGGAAATCTTTGGGTAGGTGCTGGATGCGTCGGCAATCAGGGTCCCGAGAATGATATCCGAGCGATCCCCCGGGGTGATTACCAGGCAATCCTCTTCGATGTGATCGAGAAAATCCGGAACCTCCATGGCAGCCACCTTGTAGCTGTCCACCTCGTGATTGAGCGCCTCCTGATCACCGCTGATCACATCCAGCTCCAGGGTACGCGCTATCTCGCCCACCGTCGGTTTTTCCAGGGTGCGATACTCTGGCAGCAGGTAGAATGGCACCGATTTGATGGCCGATGAGGAGAGCCCATCGGCGATTTTTTCCATCTGCTCCGGGCAAACCCGATTGACCACTGCCGCCAGCAGTTCACAGCCGCGGTCCTCAAGCGACTCCTCCAGCACCCTGACCGCGTCGATCACCTCACGGGTGGAACGCCCCAGACCCTTGATAACCGGCAACAGCTGACAGCCGAAATTATTGGCCAGGTCGGCATTGAAATCGAGCTCCAGGGCCGAGGTGATATCGGAAAAGTCCGTACCGGCACAGAGTACGACATCGAATTGCCGCTCGAGCGCCTTGTACTTGTTGATAATACGCTTCAACAGCTCTCCGTAACGCCCCTCGGAGAGAAAATTCCGTGCGGTTTCATCGGTTACACCATATAACGCCTCTGCGGGTATATCGATCTGATACCGCGTCGCAATCAGGTGGATCAGGGAATCCTTCCCGCCATTTTCGGTGATAACCGGTCGAAAGAAACCAACCTTGTCGGTCAGCGATTTCAGCATTTCCATCATGCCGAGTACGACGATCGATTTACCACTGCCAGGTTCTGCCCCGGCGATATAGATACTTCTGAACATGGTGCCTCTGGTTCTGGTCCTGAGACCATGGAACATGAATATGCATGACCCTATCCGGTAGTGCCGCAGGGTAACAGCCATGGATATTCGAAAAAAAAGAGTATGAATTTTAGCAGGAATTATTGTGCGCCGCACAATTTTTCCGCCCGCTTTCAACACCCGTTAGCGACCTGACTCGCCCGTATCTGAAGGGTGAAACAGTTCAGATTTCCCCACCATGGCCGCTAGATCATTACTGTGTGCACGTAAAACGCTCTGCCCATGCAGGCTTGTCGGACTGTTGTGCTACGCTACTTTAATAAAAACCAGCTCCATTCAGGCACCGCCAATGCTTATTAGTTCACGCTGTTTTAATCATAAACGACTTGAATTTGCTGCCGTGCTATTCATTATCATCGGGATTTTATCCACACCTCCCGCCGCGGCCCTGGATGAACTGGTAATCGGAGTCTTTCCGCGTCGCAATCCGGCAGTCACCATACAACTTTTCAAACCGCTGGCCGCCCATCTGGAAGAAAAGCTTGGGGTCGGTGTTCGCCTGGAAACGGCCCCCAATTTCAGCGCATTTGAACGCATGCTGAACAGCCGGCGCTTTCATCTCGTCCACCTGAACCAGTACCAGTATATTCAGGCCCATGACAGGCTCGGATACGATGCCCTGTTGCAAAACGAGGAGTTTGGACAAAAAACAATAAAAGGCGCCCTCTATACGCGCAAGGACTCGGGCATAAAGTCAATCAAAGACCTGCAGGGGCGCACCATTCTGTTTGGCGGGGGGAAGGATGCCATGATGAGCTATCTGGTACACACCTATCTGCTCCGGAAGGCGGGCCTGATGCCTGGCGACTATCAGGAGAAATTTGCAATCAGCCCGCCCAATGCCGTACTGGCCGTCTATCTGGGACATGCCGATGCCGCAGGCGCAGGTGACATGGTGGCGCAATTGCCCATGGTTGCAGATAAGATCGACACCAATGAGCTGATGCAGCTTGCCGTGAGCGATGAACTCCCACAATTGCCCTGGGCGGTGAAACAGGGTCTGTCAGACTCCGTCAAAGATAAAATCCGCTATGAAATGATGCTGTTCAGCCATTCAGAACAGGGAGTGAGGATCCTTCAGCAGGCGCAATTGACCGGCTTCAATCCCGTATCAGACAGTGACTATGACCCAATAAGAACCATAATGCACAAGATCAGCGGACATCACTAAATTGCAAAACGACTCCCATTATCCGAACCGAAAGTTCAGCACCTCAACGCTGAGTCTCAAGTTCATTGCCTGGATCTCCAGTGTCCTGATATTGACCTTGGGTGCTGCCGCCGGTTATTTCACGTCCAACCAGCAACAATTGCTAGCCGACAGCCTCAAACACAAAGCTGAGACTCTGGGTAATTTCGTTGCATTGATCAGTCCGGACGCCATCGTCTCATTCGATATTTCCACCCTCGATAAATTCGTCAAACAACTCAGCACCGACCCCGACATCAAATTTTCAGTCATCCTGAACAATGAGGGCAAAGCGCTGACCACCTACCTGCCTGAACCGTTGACCTTGCAACAGGTGAATCAATGGATCTCACATACAGCAAATGCGGGGCAGAAGCACAGGGTTTCCACCCTGCATTTTCCAATACACCACTATCAGGACAAGCTGGGAGAAGTGGTTATCGGGTTCGACACCCAGCAGTTGCAGCAACTGATGCGTCAAAGCCTGACCAAGCAGTTTGTCATCTATATTGCCATCATACTGTTTCTGTCCCTGATCATCTTTCACATCTTCCGCTACAGCGTCATGCAGCCGGTTCGTAAATTGAGAGAGGGGGCGAGCCGGGTTGCGCAAGGACAGTTCAATCACAAAATCGAAATCTACTCCGGCGACGAACTGGGTGAACTGGCCCTGTGCTTCAATAACATGCTGCAGGAGATCTCGGCTGATCGGAAAAAACTGCTCGAAACCAATATGCGGCTTGAGGATGAAGTCGCCCTGCGCAAACAGGCCACCGATGAGCTGTCGAAACTATCCCGGGCGGTCGAGCAGAGCCCTGCTTCGGTTGTCATCACCGACCTCGAAGGGAATATTGAATACGTCAACCCCAAGTTCACCGAAGTAACCGGATACACCTCCGCGGAAATCCTGGGCAAAAAGCCCAATCTGCTCAAAGGAGGCAATGCCCCGAAGAGTTTCTACAGAACCATGTGGAATACCCTGGTTAGCGGTGATATCTGGGAAGGTGAGTTTGAAAACCGCCGTAAAAACGGCGAGACCTATTGGGAATCGGCAACCATTGCCCCGATCAAAAACGCCAGCGGTACCGTCACCCACTATCTGGCGGTAAAAGAGGATATCACCGAGCGGAAAGAGTTCGAAAAACGTCTATACGAGCAGGCGACCCATGACGCGCTGACCGGACTGCCTAATCGCAACCTGGTCTATGACCGCCTAAGCCAGCTGATCGAACAGACCAAACGAAACGGCGGCTGGGTCGCCGTTATCTACATCGATCTTGATAACTTCAAGATGGTCAACGACACCCTGGGCCATGCCGCGGGCGATAAACTGCTGATTGCCGTCGCCCAACGACTGCGCAGCATTTTACGGACCCAGGACACCCTGGGACGCCTGGGCGGGGATGAATTTCTCGCGCTGGTGAACGGCACGGATGAGGATATCAGCCATATCAACCAGATCGCCAGCAAACTGGTCAAGTCTCTGGAATCCGACTTCGAAATCAATGACAAGCTCTTTGTCGTGACCTCGAGCATTGGTATCGCCCTGCACCCGAATGATGGCGACAACCCTGAAGCCTTGATCAGGGATGCCGATCTGGCGATGTACCACGCCAAGAAACGGGGACGGAATAATTTTTATTTTTACAATGCTGCGATCAGCCGCCTCTCCATGGAAGACATGGAGCTGAAGAGCAACCTGCAACGGGCAATCACGCGCAACGAGTTCTATCCGGTATTTCAGCCCATGATCCGCCTGATCGATAACGCGATCATTGGCGCCGAAGTCTTACTGCGTTGGGAAAGCCGGGAACAAGGCAACATTCCGCCGATCCGTTTCATTCCCATCGCCGAGGAGAGCGGCCTGATCGGCAACATTGCAGAGTGGACCTTCACCGATGTACTCGATAAGGCACGACACTGGAAAATTCCCGCTGATGAAGAGTTCACGTTATCGTTCAACATATCACCCCGCCATTTTCATCACGAAGGTTTTTCCAGCTTCATCGCATCCATGGCGGTGCGCGCCAGGGAGCAGGGAATCAGACTCGCCCTCGAAATCACGGAAGGACTCCTGCTGGATAATCAACCGGTGGTAATTGAACGCATGTATGAATTGCAGCAGGCGGGGATCGCCATCGCCATTGACGACTTTGGTACCGGCTACTCTTCGCTCAGCTACCTCAAGCACTATCCAATCAACCAGCTCAAAATTGATCAGACCTTTATCGACGGCATACCCGGCGATAAAAATGATTGCATGCTGACCGAAACCATTGCCCTGATGGGGAGAAAGCTGGGCTACCGATTGGTTGCGGAGGGGATAGAAACAGCCGATCAGGCTGAATTCCTCAGAAAACTCGGCGTTGAGTATGGTCAGGGTTATCTCTTTGCCAAGCCTATGAAAGATCATGACTTTGTAAGCTTCATCCACAAACTGCCTGGATAACTCTTGCTCCAACTCAAGTAACTTCTGTAGTTGACGCTATTTACTAGAACCATGTTATAACCAATCCATGATTAGGGTTTTCATAAAACCAGAGCGAAACAACCATAACTGGAAACAGGCCAACCCTTTATCCAAAACCAACATTATGATCTACAACGATAAAGGCACCTACTCCACGCAACCATTATCCAAGCATTTCCACTCTGTTTGGCGACTGCTGCTATCCCCTGGTCCACTATTACTATTTCTGTGTCTGTTCTCCACACAGACTCTGAGCGCTGAATCCATCACACTGCAACTCAAATGGATGCACCAGTTCCAGTTCGCCGGCTATTATGCCGCGCTGGAAAAGGGTTATTACCAGGATGCGGGCCTCGATGTACGGATCGTGGAAACCCAGGACTACCGCTCGACAATTGATCGCATGTTGGAGGGTGAGGCAGATTATGCCGTTTCGGGATCGGATGTTCTGATCCATCGGGTAAAGGGAGGCCCGGTTGTTGCCCTGGCCACCGTTTTTCAGCACAGCCCCTACGCTTTATTGGTGAGGGCCGATTCAGGAATCCAGCGTATAGAGGATCTTGCTGGCAAACGCATCATGATTGGCAAAGGCTACCAGGATGCGGCTTTACAGGCTTCTCTGCGTCGCGCCGGCCTGTATGATGGAAGCTATACCCGGTTAAAAACCAGCTTCAATCCTGAATCGCTGATCAACGGCGAAACCGACGCCTTCAATGCCTATCTCACCGACCAGGGATTCACCCTGCAACAGGCGGGGGTGGAACCGCTTTACCTGCTGCCGAAAAACTACGATGTCGATTTCTATGGCGATGTGCTGTCCACCACCGAGAGTGAACTGAAGAACAACCCCGAACGTGTGCATAACTTCCTCCAGGCCAGTCTGAAGGGATGGACCTATGCACTGGAGCATGAAGACGAGATCATTGATCTGATCCTCGAGAAATACAATACCCAGAATTTCACCCGCGACCATCTGGAATATGAGGCGCGCGCCTCGCGTGAACTTATCCAGCCGCTACTGGTGAAAATAGGCTACATGAACCCGGAACGCTGGAAGCACATCCAGGGAGTTTTCGCTGAACTGGGGTTCATCGCGTCAGATAGCAACTATTCCGGAATGCTGTACAACGACAGGGACAACAGGCTTGATCTGGCTGAGTGGCTGGTGGACAACTGGATGTTGCTCACGATTCTCCTGGTTTCGACAATAGCACTGTTATTGCTGCTGCTCATGGCGCAGATGCGGCGCATTATCCGCTACCGGACGAATGAACTCAGAGCGAGTGAACAGCGCTACAAAACAATTTTTGAAGCTGCCCCCGAGGGGATGTGGCTTATCGGTCCGGATAAAAAGACCCTGGAGATCAACAGCCGGCTTAGCACCATGCTCGGTTACACGGTTGCCGAAATGTATGGCAAGACACCCATGGATTTCGTTGATGACGAAAACCGTCATATCTTTATTGAGCAGACATCCCGCATCGCAACGACCGAGCGCAGAAGTTATGAAATATCCCTGCGCCACAAAAAAGGTTTTAACATCCCCACCCTGTTCAGTTCGGTCACCCTGAGAAACCGCGACGGCAGTGTAATGGCAGCCCTGGCATTCATCACTGACATTACCCAGCAACTGGATCTGCTGGAAGAGATCAAGCAGCAAAAAGACTACCTTGATCATCTCGCCCATCACGATTCGCTCACCAATTTACCGAACCGAATCCTGTTCACTGACCGGCTCGAGCAATCGATTCATAAATCACACCGCACCCAGGAACATATTGCCCTGTTCTTCGTGGACGTCGACCGGTTCAAGGAGATCAACGACAGCCTGGGTCATGCCTTTGGCGATAAAATTCTTCGTGAGGTGTCAACGCGATTTTCTGCCTGCATACGCGAAGACGATACGGTTGCGCGCCTGGGTGGTGACGAGTTCACCCTGATTATGGAGTCGGTCAATGATGTCCAGCATACCGCGACAATGGCGCAAAAACTGATCAAATGTCTTGAACAGCCTTTCCATATCGATAACCAGCAACTGTTCATCACCGCCAGCATAGGGATCAGTATCTACCCCGAAGATGGAAATGATGCTGAAACACTGTTGAGAAATGCCGATGCCGCCATGTACAAGGCAAAAAGAGAGGGAAGAAACACCTTCCAGTATTACACCAAAGATATGACAGACAGGGCCTTTCAGCGCGTCTCCATGGAGACCGCCCTACGTCATGGCATTGAAAATCAAGAGTTTGCTCTTAATTACCAACCCCAGTTTGATCTGGCAACCGGACAAATTATCGGCATAGAAGCGCTGATCCGTTGGTTGCACCCTGTCAGAGGGACTGTTTCCCCCATGCAGTTTATACCCGTTGCCGAAGATACCGGATTGATCATCCCGTTGGGCGACTGGATATTACACGAGGCGAGCAGGCAAATCAGGGAGTGGCATGAGGCCGGGCTGACAGATGTGCGTGTCGCGGTAAACATCTCCGGCAAACAGCTCAGACACAATCAGCTGCTCGACACCATTGAGTCTATTCTTTCCCGGACGGGCTGCAATCCTGAATGGCTGGAGCTGGAGATCACCGAAGGGTTTATCATGGAGCATGCGGACCAGTCCATTTCACTCCTGAAGGAGATACGCAAAATCGGCATAGAGCTGGCCATAGATGATTTCGGCACCGGATACTCCTCGCTGGCCTACCTGAAACAGCTGCCATTGAACAAGCTGAAAATCGACAAATCCTTCGTGCGCGACATTCCCGCTGACGCAGACGACATGGCCATAACCCGGGCCGTGATTGCGCTGGGCAAAAGCCTCAACCTGACGGTGATTGCCGAGGGCGTGGAGACCGAGACGCAAAAATCATTTCTGGAAAACGAGGGTTGTCACCAGGTGCAAGGCTATCTCTACAGCAAACCCCTAGGGGCAGTACAGACCACCCAGTTCCTCAAGGAATACCAGCTGAGAAAGGCGATTACAGTTTGAGTTGACTCTGCATGCCTGCCTGCATCAATTCAGGAACAGACTGGAAACATAGCCCTCTTTACCTTCAAGGGTCCGCACCCGCATCCAGGGTCCCTGCTCTGCCTTTTCGATAATAGTCACCTGTTCATCATTGTTGAGGACATCGCTGACTGCAAAGCGGGTACCCGGCCCTTCCCTGAGATTCAATCCCTGGGAAATGACTCTGAGCAATTGCTCCCTTTCCTGAGCGACAACAAAATCGTTATTGCTATCCAGGGGCATGGTTCTTACCAGTCGCCGGGCAAGGTCGCTGCTGACCCGTTCCACCTGCTCAGGATTGATGCTTATCGACGCCTTCACCGCTGCAACCGCGAAATCGATCGGGGTCAGTGGTAGCGAACCTTCGTGGGTGGTGGCCTCATGACTACCCCGCCAGACAACGCCTCCGTCGCTTGCCCTGAGAATCTGCAGGTCTGCGGCAATGCTGATTGCGGAATAGATACCGAAATTGTTCACCGAGAATTTGGTAATCTCACCTTGCATCACCCAGTCACAGGCCAGTTGGCCTGCTATCGATGCGGGGGTTTTATCTTCCCCTGAAGCAACAATGGCCTGATCCACCTTGCGCAGTTCAATATCGCGCGAACTGTGCGGAGCCATAAAGGCATAGAGCATGCTCCTGAGCATCTGGCGTTTATCATTGGCATCGATGAGCAGATCATAAATATCTTCATCGAGAATTTTCCCGTAATCCGCCTCACTGCCGCTCGATTGCTGTGCGTGCTGGCTGAAGGTGATGGTGTTTGAAGCGCTGTCAGTAATCTCCAGTGGCATGATTACCACGCAATCAATGACCTGCTCATTCAGACTGGGATCTATCTGGTAATTGACCGCGCTGGCAGCACCCGAATTATATTGATCATCCCGGTCCATCGCCTGGTAGTGCGGCATGCTGACACACCCACTCACTAGGAACATGGCAAAGATCGCCAGTTTTTTACACGCCACTTTCGACAATATGGATATATTTTTCTTATGCATGGATCTTCCGCCCCCTTTGCGTCGCCCATATCAGAAAAACTAGTCCATCGCGGGCTAAATCATCGGAACTGTTTCACACGCTTTACCATGAAAATCAATCGCTTGGCCATAGTGTGACGTTGATTGTCATTCGTCTGTGAACGGGGTTTGTCCATAGGAATTTTGTTAATCGCATTAGGCCTGATAGTGGAATTGGCATTCGACTGAAACGGTTCTGGCAGGCCTCATCATTCTCGACGCATATCCCGAAAATAATACTTAAAGTTGCTACAATCAAACTATGGGAATTCACATCTTATTTGTATGCAGAAGGTACCCGCAATCATGTTAAAACAGACCATCATCTATTCCGCCCTGCTAAGCGCAGCAATCGCCACACTGGGCCTGCTGGCAACCCCGGGCGAAGCCTTGGCAGACCGTTACTCATCACAGGATTACGATACTTACCGTGACTATCGGAGAGACCCCCCCGCCCGCTCCAATCGCTCCCGTGACAAACAGCGCTATGGCACTCAGAGGCGCCATCGACCAGATCCACCCAGCCGTTACCGACACTACAATCCAAGATACCGTTACTACGGCAAGCCTTGGTCCCTTTCCCCGAATCGCCACTACTACCCCAGACACCGCCACTACTACCGTGACAACGACTTCTGGGGCTGGCTGGGGTTTACCGCTATCACTCTGGCGATCATTGACAACCTGAACGAATCCCAGCAGCGTCAGCATGAACTGGCCCTGCGTGGCGCCCTGAAAGCGCCTGTCGGTGAAACCATCCGCTGGAACGACAGGGCGGCTTCTGGCTCGGTAACAGTCATTCGGGAAGGCACTAGCAGTGAAGGCCGCTACTGCCGTGAGTACACCCAGCAAGTGGACATCGGCGGGGAATCCCAGCAGGTCTATGGAACCGCCTGCCGCAACCGGGACGGTTCCTGGGAAATCATGGACTGAGCTAATCGGCGCTTTAACCCCCGATAATCACCCTGTGGTCTGGATTTCAGTGCACAGGGTGTAGTGTGCTAGATTGCGCGTTGAAATAAGCCTGCGTTGAATCAAACGTAAGGCTTTGTTTTGTTGGCGGATCCTAGTCAATGGGAACTGCCTGAAACGAGGCAATCATCAATCGATGAGTGAAGGGTATTGTGATGTTTGGTCTGTTTAAAGATAGAGCACTGCTGGAAGAGACGTCTGCACAATGGCTGTTCGACGCCTTTGCCTGGTCTCTGGAAAATTTCAACGAGAACCTTTTCTACAGCGACACCCAGCTTGTGCTACCCAACAACCAGTTCTTTCCCGGACGGGTCGATAGCGTCCAGGGCATGGCCAACCTGGTCTTCGAGCAGGTCAAGCACTATGCCGGAATCAGCCACTGGCCGACGCTACTCGCTGATCAGAACAGCTGCTCGCTGCTCAATCCCCCCCAGGTTGAAATTAGAGGCGCATTACGGGGTCCGGAGGGTATTGCCGATGAAGCAGTCGCCGTTGATCACCGTCTGCAGATTCCCTATAACCCACAACAGATCAACAATCCGGAAGGCATGATCGCGGTATTTGCCCACACATTGGCCCATTATATGGGGCAGATGGCCAAGACCCCGCCACCGGGAGGCGTCGAATACTGGCCACATGCAACGGAACTGTTGGCTATATTTCTGGGCTTTGGCGTGATGTTCGCCAACAGCGCCTTCACCTTCCGGGGTGGCTGCGGAAGCTGCTATAACCCCAACAGCAATCGTGACGCCTATCTCTCCGAGCGCGAGGCGACCTATGCATTGGCGACCTTTTCCGTACTGAAGGGTATTCCCAATTCATCGGTGACCAGTCACTTGAAAAGCCATCTGCGCAGCTTCTATAAAAAGGCCGTAAAAGAGATTAATCAGCGGACAGCAGACCTGGAAAAACTGAAGCATATCACCGGAGAAACAGGCACCGCTGTACAGCAATTGGCTTAGCTGGCGCTATAGAATGCTTCTATGAGCAATACCTGGTTGTTGCCTGGCAAAATCAATCTAACCCGACACTATTTTCGACGCTGCTTCCACGGCTTTGTAGGCACTGGCGATAGCCACCCCCGCGCCACAACGCTGACGTATCCAATCCTGATGCGCCAGGAGAATCCCTGCAGCGAATAAACGCTCATGGATAGGCGCACCATCTGCAGACAAGGGTCGAAAATGACCATCCACCTCGATGCCCGAACGGTTGATTTGATGGCCCTGGGGGTCAAAGTAGTCTGACCGATACCATTCAGCCCGGCTTGCTGGCTGTCTGACCGGAATATTCAGCAGCGTTTCGTGAACGCCTTGCCGGTCTGCCTGCAATCCCCCGGAAAGAAAACGGCCAGTGGCCAGAATCGTGGCATCGGTTTCGATTACCACATCACCATAACTGTCCTTGAGGTGCAGGGTCGCACCCCCCTCGGTCAGTTCCAACCGTTCTACCTTTTGCTGTGGCACCAGGGTCAGGCCCTTCGCCGGGAATGTCTGTTCGAACATCTCGCGCAGGCGTATGCCTGGTACAGCAGGCGGCATAGTCGGGATCTAAAACAGCGGGACACCCACAAGCCTCTCAAGCTCAGCATGGACATGATCCGGTTTATGAATACCCATAATTGCGGGCATACCGATCGACTCGGCATCGCCCAGAACAGCACTTAAGCGCTCGGCGAGGCGCTCGCGATTTACCGGGACTTCCAGCGCCCGCGCCATAACCTCTGGAAATACCTGGGCGCCGCTCTCCATGTCAGGAAAGGCCAGCCTGGTCGCCGAGAGTTGTGGCCAGGATGCCTTGCCATTGGCCACAAATTCGTTGGCGCTGAATCCTTGCAGGCCCCAAAAATCGGCAATCAGCACCTTGGCGCCCCGCTCTCTTGCCGCGATGCCAGACTGCATGGTCATCGGGACGGACAGAGTTGGCTTGAGGGTACCAGCAGGGGTTAGCGCGAACAGATTTCGGTCACCTGCCCTGGTGTAGCTTATGCCCATCTCCGTCAGCGTTTGGGTAAACCGGTCAAACGCGGTCCGAATCTCCGCTTTAGCAATCCGCGAGAGAGGATGATCGGGTTCAGATGACAGCAACCGATCCAAGCCCGCCCACGGGTCATTCAGCAATCGATGCTGATGGCTTCCCAGCAGATCGAAATAGCCTGTTGTGTAGGCAATGGCCCCGGTATTTCCCACCTGGGCACAGTGGATCCCCCGTTCCAGGGCAAAGACACTGGCGGCAAACCCGGCCAGACCTGAACCAATCACCGCCAACTGGACCTTGTAGCGCCTTGTCTGTCTGTTCATGTCGACTCCGGATCACCGATGCCATCCGGGGCATCGGATTGGCTTTCGAGTTGATCCAGCCCCATCAGGCTGCAGTGCAGCGCCTCTGAGAGCTCCATCTGGGGCATTTGCTCACCCCACAACACCGGCTGAACCCCCTTGAACCGCGCACTCAGGAAGTCGCGCATATGCAACAGCCCCTGGCTGGAGTCGTATACGCCCCGGTCATAAAGATGGGAGGTGACGCGGATGCTGCAAAACGAACCCTGACAAGATCCCTTCCCCACCCGGCTGCGCACCCCGATGGCCTGTAGGGTCATCTGTTGTTCCGCACCTGGCGCTGATTCAACGATTGAATCAATTGCCGACTGGGGCACCATCTCGCACTCGCACAGAATCATATCCTGGGGGTCGTTGCGCTTATACCAGTCACGCGGGGCAAATCCGGGTTCGGTCCAGCGAATGGCATCACCCGACGGCAGTGATTCGGTCGCAGTTCTGCAAGGCTGGGTGTTGCCCAAGCGACGAGCTACGAGATCGCCGGTCTTTTCCGCCATCAAGCGGAAGGTTGTCAACTTGCCACCGGTGACCGTAGCGAAATTCTCCAACCCCTGGTCCTGATGATCGAAAAGGGTGAAGCCCCGACTGACAGCGCGTCCATCCGCGCCGCTGCCGGAAGCAAGCAGTAGTGGGCGGACACCGGAGAAGGCACGGATAAAGCGGGTCTTCTCCAGGCAGGGCACCATTGCCCTGCCCTCGTTTAAAACACGCTCCACTTCCGCAACGGTGGGGCGAATATCGTCCAGACTCTCGATATTGTCCGAAGTGGTACCCAGCAGCGAGACCGTGCCTCCAGGCACCAGAATGTCGCCATCACCCGGCCGGCGCAGATGATTGATCACACCCTGACCGATTCGGGTATTGGAAATGATCAAGGTCCCCTTCGAGTAGAGCAGGCGTACCTCGGAGCAACCGGCCAGTTGCGCCACCTGCATGGCCCAGGCGCCCGCGGCATTCACCACCTGCCTGGCCAGGATGCGGCGCCTGGCGCCAGTGCGCATGTCGCGGCACCAGGCACTGCTGATGACACCGTTCTCAATCTCAAAGCGCTCCACTTCGGTATGCGGCAGAAAGAGACTGCGGGTCAATTGCTGGGCATGGTTGACATTACCCAGAGTGATCCGGAAAGGATCAATGGTGGCATCGGTAACAGCGTAAGCGGCAAACACACGCTCAGAGAGCATGGGCTCCCTTTCCCTGGCCTCCATCGGGCTCAGGCTGGTGCATTGGATACCTGCTGCTTTGCAGTGCCCGGAGAAGGCTTCGGCAAATTCGGGATCATCACCCTCCACAGCGACAAACAGGCCACCGCAATCGTCGATACACTCGGCGGCGATACGCCTGAGGATATCCCCTTCCTGTCGGCACTCCGCGGCAGTCTCTGCATCCTGGGAGGCATAGCGCCCGCCACTGTGCAGCAGACCATGATTCCCCCCGGATGCCCCGGCGTTGAGGTCGCGGCGATCAATCAACAGGCAGTGTATGCCGCGCAACGCCAGATCACGCATCACACCAGTCCCGGTAACACCGCCACCGATGATCAGTACATCCGTCTCGAAGGTTTCGACCCCGTTTGTTTCCTGTGTGTTCATCGCGAAAGACCAATGTCGGCCAGCTCCGGCCCCAGATACTTGCGCTCGTTCTCTCCTAGAATGCCGAGGGAGAGACAGATCAGGGTCCAGAAATGAATCACCCGGTAGTGGCCGCCAAAAAATTCGCCAATGTCATCCATCTGCGTATGGCAGTTGTGACATGGCGTGAGAACATAGTCTGCCTGGGTGGTCATGATCTGGTCGAATTTGCGCTTGCCGTAGGCATGCCGCTGTTCGTTCATTCCAGCCTGCAAGAATCCGCCGCCGCCACCGCAGCAGTAGTTCGCGCTACGGCAGGGCTGCATGTCGATAAAGTTCTCTTCCCCGACCAGTTGTTTGGCGACGAAACGGAGATCATCCGCCACCGGATCGCCAATGGATTTGCGCACGAGTTGGCAAGGGTCCTGGAGGGTGAACTTTATCCCCCGGGTGTTCCAGTCCGGGTTGACGGGCAGTTTTCCCTCGCGAATCCACTGGGCATAGAAACTGACAAGGCTGCCCGGCTCGAAGTGGGCATCCAGACCGAAGCGTTCAATCCCTTTCCAGATGGTGTAGAAGGAGTGGCCACACTCGGTATTGACCCAGACCTTGCAGCCCAGTTCATTGACGGCATCGACCCGCTGTTTGACCATCTCTTTCCAGGCGGCATCGTCGCCGGTGAACATGCAGAAGTTTTCTGCCGCCCACCCCTTGGAGGCATAGGTCCAGTCCGCACCAACGTAATCGAAGATCTTCAACAGAGGCGCCAACTCCTCAGGTTCCACGGCCGGTTCCCGGGAGTTTTGATTGACAAAGAAGTATGCGCCCTGCTTGTCGATGGGCGCCTCGATATGTCTGAAGCGCTCATCCTGCTCACGCACCTCTTCTACTATCTCTTCAACAACCTCGATAAAATCCTCTGACCTCACACCCATGGCGCTGGTACTGGAGAAGCGTAACTGGGCCTCGCAGGAACGAACGATCCCCTTGGGTTTTTTTTCAACGGGCCAGCCACCCCGGGCCAAACCCACCAGCACGGAAACATCGATGCTCATGGGACACACATACATACAGCGCTTGCACTGGGTACAGGTCCAGATCCAGGGTGTGGAAGAGAGCTCCTCATTCATACCCAGCATTGCCATGCGAATAAATCGGCGGGGATCCATCCCCTCCAGACCGGAAGCTGGACAACCGGAGGAGCAGAGGCCGCAGTTCAGGCATGAATCATAGCTGGCGCCCTGGGGCAGCAGTTCATGGGCCTTCGCCTTGAAATCAATCACAGGCAAGGAGTTTTGCACAGCAGCAGTCATGTCCACCTCGTTTGTATAGGGTTAACCGACTTCATTTTGCAGCACTGCTATAAGACACAATCTTTATCGAGTATATACGCTGATGCGCATGCGCAACGTACCCGGTAATCAGGAGGTTGGGGCGCGCGGCTTATTCGCACGCCTTGATCTCATCCACTGGTCGAGATCCGCTACTACCTGATTAGAGACGAACAACCCTTTTTTGGTGCGTCGCCAGAGTACGTCCTCGGCCGTGCAGGCGAACTCATGCTCCATAAGGTATGTCACTTCAACCTCATACAGGGGGCCACCGAAGTGCAAGCCCAGCGCCTGCATGCTTTGGCATCCGGCAAGCAACCGCGATATCCGGGTGCCGTAATTTCTGGCGTAGTCATACACGATCTCCTCGGGCAACCAGGAATAAGCCTTCTTGCAGAGTCTGAGAAAGGTGTCAAAATCGGCGTTTTCGATATCCCCTCCCGGCAGGTGTGCAGTGGCGGTCCAGTCTGGATGATGGATATGCATCGGCTTGGCCAAAAGATCGATTGCCTCCTCGGCCAGTTCACGGTAGGTAGTTATCTTTCCACCGAACACAGAAAGGATAGGCGCCGCACTGGTTTCCAGATCAAGCACATAATCCCGTGTCACCTTGGATGCGTTGCTGGCTTCATTGTCATACAGAGGCCGAACGCCACTGTAGCTCCATACGACATCCTGCGGTGTTATCGGCTTATCCAGATACACATCGACCGCCTGACAGATGTAGGCGATCTCATCGGCCTCGATTTGGGCAGCATCAGGATTCTCACCGACATCGAGATCGGTGGTGCCAATCAGCGTGAATGAGCCTTCAAAAGGGATCGCGAACAGTACCCGGCCATCTTTGTTCTGAAAGATATAGGGATACTCGTGATCGAATAATCTCGGCACGACAATATGGCTGCCCTTGATCAATCGCACTCGTTTATCCGTGTGTCCCTCACTATCCAGTTTGAGCACCCGCTCAACCCAGGGGCCGGCCGCATTGACCAGCACGCGCGTTTTGACCTGGTAGACTTCACCGGTCATCTCATCGCGCAGATCGGCTATCCAGTGATCCCGGTGGCGCTGCAGACCGACGCAATGGGTCCGTGTCCTGATCTCCGCACCATGCAACTGGGCATCCATTGCGTTGAGCACGACCAGTCTCGCATCCTGCACCCAACAATCGGAGTATTCAAAACCTGCCTGATACTCGGGTTTCAGCGCTTCCCCTGCCGGATGTTTTCGCAGATCTATACCCTGTGATGGCGGCAGTAATTTTCTGCCACCGATATAGTCATACAAAAACAGCCCCATTCTTATCAGCCATTTTGGCCGCAGAGACTGGTGGTGAGGCAATACAAAGCGTAGTGGCCAGATAATATGCGGAGCAGATTTGAGCAGCACTTCACGTTCGATCAAGGCACGGCGCACCAGTCTGAAATCATAATTTTCCAGGTAACGCAAACCGCCATGAATCAGCTTGGTGCTGGCCGACGAGGTGTGCTGGGCCAGGTCGTCTTTCTCGCACAGAAGCACACTGAGACCACGCCCAGCCGCATCGCGCGCAATACCCACTCCATTGATACCACCGCCAACAATTAGCAGATCCTTGGTGATCATGGCCCTGTAGAGATCAAACCCATCTGAAGACCGAGATCAGGAAAATGATGGAAATGGCCAGCGCGCCCCAGAGCGGTGTCCCCATAAAACCCAGCCAGCCCAGATGAATGAATGCGCTGCCTATGATCGAGATGAACAGACGGTCACCGCGGGTGGTGTCCAGGCCGAGCACACCCCTGCGCGGTCCACCACCGGGACTGAAATGTTCCCACACGCCCATGGTGGCTATTGCTAACACAATAAAGATGAAAAATGCCGTTGTGGGCCAGGTCCATGCCATCCAGGAAAGAATCATGCGTAAACCCTCTTCTAAACTCGACCCAGGGCAAAGCCCTTGGCGATATGGTGGCGAACGAAGTAGATCACGAACGCCCCGGGAATAATCGTCAGGGTACCGGCCGCCGCAAGCAGACCCAGTTCATATCCGGAGGTGCTCGCCGTGCGCGTCATGGTCGCCGCGATCGGCTTGGCCACTACCGAGGTCAGTGTTTTCGCGAGCAGCAGTTCTACCCAGGAGAACATGAAGCAGAAAAACATCACCACACCGATGCCCGCCGCAATCGTTGGAATGAAGATCTTGATGAAAAAATGCACGAATGAATAACCGTCGACATAGGCCGTCTCATCCAACTCCTTGGGCACCCCAGACATGAAGCCTTCAAGAATCCAGACCGCCAGTGGAATATTGAACAGGCAATGGGCGAGCGCAACGGCAATCGGCGTATCGAATAATCCCACGGCAGAATAGAGCTGAAAAAACGGCAGGGCGAACACCGCAGGTGGCGCCATACGATTGGTAAGCAGCCAGAAAAAGAGATGTTTATCACCAAGAAAACGGTAACGCGAAAAGGCGTAGGCGGCTGGCAACGCCACGCTGACCGAGAGCAGTGTATTCATCATCACATAGGTCAACGAATTGAAATAGCCGTTGTACCAGGTGGGATCGGTGAATATGGTGATGTAGTTGTTCAGGGTAAATTCCTGGGGCCAGAGCGAGAATGACCCAAGTATTTCGTTGGTGGTCTTGAACGACATGCTAACCAGCCAGTAGATGGGCAACAGCAGAAAAAGGATATAGATGGTTGGCGCCAGCCATTTTGTATTTTTCATCATTTTTCCTCGTTACGCATCATCAGGGTGTAGAAGATCCAGCTCAACAACAGGATTATGAGGAAATATATCAATGACATTGCCGCTGCCGGACCCAGATCAAACTGGCCCAAGGCGATCTTCACCAGATCAATCGACAGGAAGGTGGTCGTGTTGCCCGGACCACCCCCGGTTAACACGAAAGGTTCGGTGTAGATCATAAAGCTGTCCATAAACCGCAGCAGAATGGCAATGGTCAGCACCCGCTTCATTTTCGGCAATTGAATATAACGAAACACCGACCAGGCACTGGCACCGTCGATACGTGCCGCCTGGTAGTAGGCATCGGGAATGGAACTCAGGCCGGCGTAGGCCAGCAGCACAACAAGCGAGGTCCAGTGCCAAACATCCATCAGGATAGTGGTGAACCAGGCAGCCAGCGGTTGCTGGGTGAAGTTGTAGTCAAACCCCAGGCCGTTGATCATTTTACCCAGCAGACCGATCTCCGGCAGTGCAAAGATATTCCACATGGCGCCGACCACATTCCAGGGAATCAGCAGAGGCAGCGCCATCAATACCAGGCAGACAGATACCCAGGGTCCTTTCTTCGGCATCGCCAGGGCGATAGCCACACCCAGAGGCACTTCAATCAGAAGAATAATGCCGGTGAAAGACAATTGCCGCAGCAATGAGGCATGAAATCGTTCTGAATGCAGTATTTGCTCGAACCACTTGACGCCTTCGAAAAAGAAGACATTATTGCCGAAGGTCTCCTGAACCGAGTAGTTGACCACCGTCATCAGAGGAATCAGGGCGTTGAACGCCACCAAAACCACCACGGGCAGTACCAGGAACCACGCTTTCTGATTGGTTGTCTTATCGATCATAAGGGGGCATCTCAGCTAATAATCCATCCATCTGCATAAACATGGGTTTTGGCCCGGTCGAAAACCAAATGGCCCTTGTTCTCTGGTATGGGCACGTTTTCCGGCGTCACCAGCTTGATAGACTGGGATTTGTGGCTTACCTCGACAATGCGGTAGCGTCCCACATCATTCACCTTGACAATATCCACGGGAAGCCCTTCTGAGGCAAAACTCAGAAACTCCGGGCGTACCCCGATCTCTATCTGCTTGGCGTCTTTGGGCCGCTCTACTGCCTCAGCCACCTCCACCCGGTGACCCAGAAAACTGGGACTCCCTTCGATCACCTCACAGGGCAGCAGATTCATTCCAGGCGACCCGATGAAGTGTCCCACAAAGGTATGCTTCGGCTTGTCAAACAACTCCACCGGCGTCCCTATCTGCACCACCATTCCCTCGTGCATCACTACCACCTTGTCGGCAAAGGTGAGCGCCTCGGTTTGGTCGTGGGTAACGTAGATCATGGTGGCCCCGACTTCCTGGTGCAGTTCCTTGAGCTTGGAGCGCAACTGCCATTTGAGATGGGGATCGATCACGGTCAGAGGTTCGTCGAACATGATTACATTGACATCAGAGCGCACCAATCCGCGACCCAGGGAGATCTTTTGCTTGCCATCAGCGGTAAGGCCGGATGCCCTATTCGCCAGTGCACTCTCCAGATCCAGCATTCGAGCGATCTCGTTCACTCTGCTTTTGACCTGTGCTTCCGGTACTCCCCGGTTACGCAGTGGAAAGGCCAGATTGTCGAACACACTCATGGTGTCGTAGACCACTGGGAATTGAAAAATCTGGGCAATATCACGTCGGTCAGAAGGCACGTTGGTTACATCCTGATCATCAAACAGAACTCGCCACTCGGAAGGCTGCAACAGTCCTGAGATGACATTCAGTAGCGTGGTTTTTCCACAGCCGGATGGACCAAGCAGAGCGTATGCGCCACCATCAGACCAGATCACATCCAGCTGTTTCAGTGCCCAATCATCCGGTGACAGCGGTGTGTCTGTATAACTGTGCCGAACCTTGTCCAGGGTGATTTTTGCCATGGCGCTATCGCTCTCCAGTAAAACCGTCAACACGCACAGCCCGAGTGAAGCCTGTTTTCACTGGGCAGGCACAATGGTGGCGCCTGGGCAGACACTCCGGATTGCTCCGTATACCAGCCGGGCCAGGCAACCGTGCATTAAATAAACCGTTCGTTCGCATCGAAATAAAAACAATGATCTGTCTGTAGATATAGCTCTACCGCGTCTCCCCGCTTGAAGGGATGAATGCCGTGGGAGAGTGACACCCAGGTATCATGACCAACACTCATATGGATGACGCTTTCGGAGCCACTGATTTCGGTAACGACCACAGTGCCTTTGACGCTGATCGACTCATCATTGTCCGGCTCAAGCGTTATGTGGTGAGGGCGAAACCCTATGGTATAGGGACCGTCGGGTAGCGCTTTGTATCTTTCACTCACATTCCAACTGGCCGTTTCGTTATAGTGAAACTTTTCACCCCGCTTGGTGATTGATGCGGTATTGATCGGGGGATCGGAAAAGACCCTCGCACTGAGCAAATCTTGGGGGATACGATAGACCGACGGAGTAGGTCCATACTGGGTGACGCGACCTTCGTGCAGGGTGGCCGTGTAACCGCCCAGCAGGAGCGCCTCGGCCGGCTCGGTCGTGGCATAGACCACGGTGGCGCCACTGTCGTGAAATAGCTTCGGCAGCTCCTCCCTGAGTTCTTCTCTCAGTTTGTAATCCAGATCGGCCAGGGGTTCATCCAGCAACACCAGGTCAGACTCCTTGACCAGCGCGCGCGCCAGTGCTGTACGCTGCTGCTGACCACCGGACAGTTCGCTCGGCATACGTTTAAGCATTGGGGTGATCTTCAACAGTTCAGCCACCTTGTGGACGCGGGCTTCAATCTCTTTTTTAGGTAATCGAATCACCTTCAATGGGGAGGCAATATTGTCGTAAACGGTAAAGTTCGGGTAGTTGATAAACTGCTGATAGACCATGGCGACTTTGCGTTTCTGCACCGGCACACCGGTAACATTCGCGCCCTTGAACCAGATTTCGCCTTTGGTGGGCCGTTCAAGACCGGCCATTAAACGCAACAATGTAGTTTTACCCGAAAGCGTGGTACCCAGCAGAATATTAAAGCGCCCCTCTTCCAGTTTTATGCTGGTTTCGTGGATATGGGTGTCAATGCCTACCACCTTGGTTACTTCTTTGAGTTCAATGGCCATTCAGTTGATCCGCCGTACTACGCTGAGTGAAGTGGTTTGCATCGAATGCGTTATCTGTTTGTCATGTTGATGGGGCCGGAAAAGATCAGCCTTTTCTCTTGCGATGATCGACAACTGCATCGCACTCACCCTTTCCGGAAGCGATAATCAGGGTAACGCCCTGCTCCTTACAGATGGCCGTGAATTCAGGTGAAGGCATTCGATCCGTGACAAAATAATCCACCTTCGATATATCCACGATGCGTATAGGTGCATTACGCTCGAACTTGGTCGAGTCGGCTACCAAGATTACCGATCTGGCATTGGCAATAATGGCCTGTGCAACACGCACCTCGCGTGGATCATAATCAAGGACCGTACCATCCTCTTCAATGGCCGAAGCTCCGACCACCGCAAAATCCACTTTGAACTGGGCAATAAAATCAACGGTCGCATCACCCACTATGCCACCGTCTTCACGCCGCACGATTCCACCGGCAGTCATGACCTGCATGGCCTCACACTCACGCAGCGTGTTGACGACATTGATATTGTTGGTAATCACCAGAAGACCCACATGACTTGCCAGGTAACGGGCCACCTGTTCGGTTGTGGTGCCAATATTGATAAACAGCGAGGTGTCATCGGGAATCAGATCGGCCGCGCAATGGGCTATGGCCTCTTTCTCATCTTTCGCTATTCTACGGCGCGCCTCGTAACCGAGGTTGGCTACGCCATCATGCACGATAGCTCCGCCATGAACCCTGTGCAGCAGACCCATTTCGCGCAGTTGATTGAGATCACGGCGTATCGTCTGTGGCGTCACATTGAATGTTTCCGCCAACGGATCCACCTGTACTTCCCCGCGGATGCGCACATGGTTGAGGATCTCTTTCTGGCGAGGATTCAGATTGGGTGCTTTGACTGGACTGTTCATGGCATCGATGACTGGCTAGGTATGGGTGAATGTTCCAGTATGTAATTGGTCAGGAGGCGATATTTGGCCCAGGTACTTTCTCATTCACTGTATTGCAAGTGGGCCGACAGGTATCCCGCGGCTTTGGCACATCAATACTGTAACCTGTCCGCCGAGTGCATTGTGGAGGGTGCTTTGAACACCCTCCACACCTACACACCCTCATGCAGATCGCCAATCAACCCGCACTTTGCCAACGCTTGACCAGTTCGTCATAGTCAATGGTCTCGCCCTTGGGTTTCTCATTATCCAACTTCGCCTTTGGTGAACCCGGCTGATTCAGCCAGTACGATGGATCTTTCACCTCGTTCAACCGAGGACCACAACCACCGTAAACATTGGCTTTTTCGTCTGCCGCCTGCATACGTGCCATGGTTATATCCATCTCGCCGGCCAGTCTGTCCATAGCCTCCTGGGGTGTGAATGCCCCAGAGTTGACATCACCAATCTGCTGCCACCAGATTTGCGCCAGTTTTGGATAGTCAGGCACGTTCACACCGGTCGGTGTCCAGCGCACCCGGTCGGGGGAACGGTAGAATTCGACCAGTCCGCCGAGATTGGGGGAACGCTCAGTGAAGGATGCATGACGGATATCGCTGTCGCGGATAGGCGTCAGACCAACATGGGCCTTTTTAAGTGAAACTGTTTTTGAAACTGTGAACTGGGCAAACAGCCAGGCTGCCTTGCGCCGGTCCACCGGGGTAGATTTAAACAGTGTCCAGGAGCCTGTGTCCTGATAACCCAACTTCTGACCCTCTTCCCAGTAGGGACCGTGGGGCGAAGGGGCCATGCGCCAGAGTGGTTTTCCAGCATCATCAACCGTGTTGTTACCATCACTCTTGGGCGCCACCATGGAAGAGGTAAATGCGGTATACCAGAAGATCTGCTGAGCCACATTGCCCTGTGACAAGGCTGGCAGTGACTGATAGAAGTCATAGCTGGCCGCCCCCGGAGGCGCATACTTGCGAAGCCATTCATCCCACTTGCGAATCGCATAAACCGCTGCCGGGCCGTTGGCTGCACCGCCACGGGATACGCTGGCGCCCACAGGGTTACAGGAACCCTCTTCCATGCGGATACCCCATTCGTCAACAGGACGACCATTGGGCAGACCATTACTGCCGGCTCCCGCCATGGACAGCCAGGCATCAGTCATACGCCAGCCCAGATCAGGGGCGCGTTTACCGTAATCCATATGGCCATAGATGCGAACGCCATCAACCTCTTTCACATGGACCGAGAAAAACTCGGCGATGTCCTCATAGGCTGACCAGTTGACAGGTACGCCAAGATCATAGCCATAGAGTTCTTTGAACTTTTTCTTCAAATCATCCCGTTGAAACCAGTCATAGCGGAACCAGTAAAGGTTCGCGAACTGCTTATCGGGAAGTTGATAGATCTTGCCATCCGGCCCGGTTGTAAAGGAGATGCCCATAAAATCGTCAAGGTCCAACATCGGATTGGTGACATCTTTTCCCTCACCCGCCATCCAGTCACTCAGATTGACCGCAAGTTGGAGGCGTGAGTGGGTGCCAATCAGGTCTGAGTCGTTGATATAGGCATCGTACAGATTCCGTCCGGTCTGCATCTGGGTCTGAACCGCCTGCACAACCTCGCCTTCACCCAGCAACTGGTGATTGACCTTGATGCCGGTAATCTCCTCGAAGGCCTTGGTCAGGGTTTTCGATTCATATTCGTGGGTAGGAATGGTTTCCGACAGGACGTTGATTTCCATCCCTTTGAATGGCTCGGCTGCTTTCATAAACCAAGCCATCTCATCCATCTGTTGGGCTTTAGAGAGGGTCGATGGTTGAAATTCGCTACTTATCCATTTTTCCGCTTCGGCCTTCCCGGCAAATACCGCAGGCGAGGCACAGATCAATGCGGTTGCAATCGCAACGGCGATTCTCGTCTTCATTAAATTTTCCTCCGACGCTTTGGCGCAATATAGCCCCATGAGCTTTCGATATTAGCACAGTATATTTTCGTTTCAATGCTAATCTTCCATAAAATGAGCATTTTTTATTGAAAAACGAACATACTATTCTTTCGTAACCATCTATAGTATGTACAATGCGAATTTGCAGGTGGTGCAATTCCAGTGAGAAAAGCACCATGCTGCAGAAGCCAAGAGCATCGTTTTAGCTATATAATAATAAACTGAAATAGATATCTGGCCTGCTCGCAGTAGCCGGAAAGAGAGATCATCAATGACGGACAAACCACTGATTCTGAGTATCGACCAGGGAACCACCAGCTCCCGGGCTATTCTGTTCAAAACGAACGGACAACCCGTGTTCACGGCTCAGCGGGAATTTCGCCAGATTTTTCCTGCCTCTGGCTGGGTGGAACACGATCCGGAGGAGATCTGGTCCACCACGCTGAGCGTTTGCCGCGAGGCAATTACCTGGAGTCAGAAAGAAGCCCTAACAATTGCCGCTATCGGCATCACCAATCAGCGCGAAACCACCGTGGTCTGGGACCGGGAGAGCGGCAAGGCGATCTACAATGCGATTGTCTGGCAGGACCGGCGTACCGCCGATTATTGTGCCGAAATGAAACAGGCAGGCAAGGAAGAACAGGTTCAGTCCAGTACCGGTTTATTACTCGACCCCTATTTTTCCGGCACCAAAATCCGCTGGATTCTGGACCATGTGGAGGGTGCAGCAGACCTTGCCAGCCAGGGTCGCCTCGCCTTTGGTACCACCGACTGCTTCCTGATTTGGCGTCTGACACAGGGCAAGGTCCATGCGACCGATGCTACAAACGCCTCCCGCACCTTACTGTTCAATATCCATCAACAGCGATGGGACCCGGACATGCTGGCTCTGTTACGGATTCCTGAATCCATGCTGCCGGAGGTTAAAGACTGCGCAGCGGATTACGGCACAACCCATGCGGATGTAACCGGCATTGCCATACCGATCGCCGGGGTAGCCGGTGATCAACAGGCCGCCACCATCGGACAGGCCTGTTTCAAACCGGGCATGGTCAAATCCACCTACGGCACCGGTTGCTTTGCCGTGCTGAATACCGGAAGCAAAGCCGTCACCTCCAATCATAAATTACTGACTACCGTTGCCTACCGCATAGGTGGTGAGGTCAGCTACGCCCTGGAAGGTTCGATATTTGTTGCGGGAGCGGCGGTTCAGTGGCTGCGCGACGGCATCGGCATCATAGCTACAGCGCAAGAGACCGGACCTTTGGCCGCAGGTCTCGCTGACAACCGGGGCGTCTATCTGGTCCCTGCCTTCACCGGGCTTGGCGCCCCCTATTGGGACCCCCATGCACGCGGGGCGGTGTTTGGACTCACCCGGGATACCGGTGTCGCTGAACTGGTACGCGCCACGCTGGAATCAGTCGCCTACCAGACCAGGGATCTGGTGCGAGCGATGGCTGCGGATGGTGTCGGCATGGACTTTTTGCGTGTGGACGGTGGCATGGTGACCAACGACTGGCTGTTGCAGTTCCTCTCGGACATCATCGATATCCCCGTGGAACGCCCGGAGATTATCGAAACCACCGCCCTGGGCGCCGCCTACCTGGCTGGATTGCAGCAGGGCATTTTCAGCTCCCTCGAGGATATCGCCAGCCACTGGCGTCGCGAAACGCTGTTCAAACCAAGCATGAATACCGGACTCAGGCAGCAATTACTGGCGGGCTGGGACAAATCAATCTCACATGTCATGAGTGGATAGACGATCTGTGTTCCTCGAGTGATTGCACCTGCGGGACCTGTGATTTCTGATACTTACCTTGTAGGCATCCCAATAGGCGTCTAAAATAGCACTGACCGATCGGTCAGTGCGTAAGGAACTCCTGATGCAATACGCCAAAAGCGCGCATACTCCTGATCTTCTTGAAGGCATACCGAACATACCTCCCGGTGGACAGGCCATTCTGGAGGTTGCCTCCCGGCTGTTCGCAAACAGGGGCTATGAAGCCACCTCCATGGGTGAGGTGGCGCGGCAGGCCGGGGTGAGCAAGGCCAATGTATTTCACCATTTCGGCAGCAAACATGGGCTCTACCTGGAGGTCATGCGTGAAGCCTGCCAGGACAGCAGAGAAGCGCTGTGCCGTGTGCGCGGCAAGGGAGAATCGGTGGCCAGGCAACTGTCGGCTTTTCTACACCACCACCTGGATATCCTGCTGCGCCGCGAGCAGATCTCCCGCCTGATTATGCGGGAGATCATGGAATCCAGCCCCGAAGGGGCCAAGGAACTGGCCGAACAGGTGTTCTTTGACAGCTTCACTGAACTGGTTGAGATCGTGCGGGAAGGTCAGCAGAGTGGCGAATTCCGTTCCGACATTGACCCGTCGTTGTTGGCGCATCTGATCATCAGCACCAATGTATTTTTCTTTCAGAGCCGCAATGTGCTGCGGCATTTTCCACTGGTGGACTTTGCCGACGATCCCCAGCGCTATGTGGAAATGGCATCCGATCTTCTGTTCCATGGCTGTCTGCGCAGACCCGTCGACAATACGCCCTCCGACGCCTGCGCCAATCCGGTTTTACCCGCAAAATCCCAGGAAAAAGTTCATGATTAAGCGTCTGATTCTCGTTCTTCTGTTGTTTGGTGGCGCAGCCGCTGGCGTCGCTTACTGGAAATACCAGCAGTTCCAGCAGATGAACGCACAACTCACCGCCCCCCGTCCACCGGCCGTTATCGCATCGGCGATGGTAGAGCAGGAGAACTGGCAGCCCAGGTTACGCTCAGTGGGCAGCTTGCGGGCTCAGAGTGGCATCGATGTCACCAACGAGGTGCCCGGCATCGTCAGTATGATCGCATTTGAATCCGGCCAGCCCGTCCAGGCCGGTGATGTGTTGCTCAGGCTCGAGGACTCGGTGGAACTGGCCACCCTCGAATCACTCAAGGCCGATCAGCGTCTGGCCGAGGTGCAGTACCAGCGTACCTCTGAACTGATACCAAAACAGGCCGTTTCCAAATCAGACTTTGATATCGCCAAGGCCACCTTCGACAGCGCACAGGCCAAAGTAACCCAACAACGGGCAACCGTGCAGAAGAAAGTGATCAAGTCACCCTTCAGCGGCATCCTCGGTATCCGCCAGGTGGATCAGGGGCAGTTTCTGCCGGTAGGCACTTCGATTGTCAGCCTGCAGGCACTGGACCCTCTGTATGTGGACTATGCCCTGCCGGAGCGCGAGTTCAGCAAAATCATGCCTGGACAAACGGTGCATCTGCGGGTTGGAGCCTATCCGGGAAACCTGTTCAGCGGCAGCGTCAGCGCGATCGATTCCGGCATTGATGTAGGCAGTCGCTCAATCCAGGTCCGGGCCACTGTACCCAATGGTGACAACCGCCTGCGACCCGGCATGTTTGCCGAAGTCGAGACCCTGATGCAGGACGCGCAGGACGTGCTCACCGTGCCGCAGACCGCTGTCAGTTACAACACCTACGGCAATTTCACCTATGTCATTGTTGAAGCTGAAGGTGAAGGCCTTCAGGTTAAACGGCGACAGATCGAAACAGGCGAAGTGCGTGAAGGCCGGGTAGTCGTCACCCGGGGGCTGGAAGTCGGCGAACGGGTGGTAGGCGCCGGACTGGTGAAGTTGCGTGACGGTCAGTCAGTCACCATCGACAACTCCGTGCAGTTGGCAAACGGCAAGGCTGCCGAACAATGAAATTTACCGATATCTTCATCAAACGCCCGGTGCTGGCCTCGGTGATCAGTCTGCTGATCCTGATCGTCGGTCTGCGTTCACTCGGCATGCTTGAAGTGCGCCAGTACCCGGTCATCGACAGCACCGTGGTCAAGGTGACCACCAGCTACCCGGGCGCCAGCTCCGACCTGGTCAAGGGCTTCGTCACCACCCCGCTGCAACAGGCCATTGCCGAAGCCAACGGCATCGACTACCTGTTCTCCACCAGTAGCCAGGGCAACTCCACCATTGAAATCCATATGGAGCTCAATTACGACGCCAATGCAGCCGTTGCCGAGATCCAGGCCAAGGTGGCGAGTAAGCGAAATGTACTGCCTGCCGATGCCCAGGATCCGGTGATCGAGTCAAGCACCGGCGACTCCACGGCGCTGATGTATGTAGCCTTCTACAGCCAGGATATCTCCCGGGTACAGCTTGCGGACTATGTGCTTCGGGTGGTGCAGCCGCAGCTGCAGGCGTTGCCCGGTGTAGCCAAGGCACGCATGTTCGGCCAGCAGTTCGCCATGCGTATCTGGCTCGACCCTCGCCGCATGGCGGCGCTGGGGGTGACCGCAGAGGATGTGGCCGACGTGCTGCGGGCCAACAATTATCTGGCCGGAGTTGGATCAACCAAGGGCAAATACGTGGCGGTGGATTTAACCGCCAGCACCGACATCAATCGCGCTGAGGATTTTCAACGCCTGGTGGTACGCAGCAGTAATTGCACCCTGGTGCGCCTGGATGACATCGCACGCACTGAACTGGGCGCTGAGGATTATGACTCAACGGCCTGGTATAACGGTATCCCGGCGGTATTCATTGCCGTGGAGCAGGCGCCCGGCTCAAACCCGCTGACTGTAGCCGGACGGGTCAATGACGAGATACCAAAGATCCGCGCACAACTGCCAGAAGGGATGCAGGCGATGATCCCTTACGATGCCAGCACCTTCATCCAGGACTCTATCGACGAGGTCTACCGCACCATCATCGAGGCGGTGGTGATCGTGCTGTTCGTGGTCTACCTGACACTCGGCTCGTTTCGGGCGGCAGCAGTACCGGCGGTGGCCGTACCGTTGTCACTCATCGGCGGCGCCTTTGTGATGTTGCTGCTGGGTTACTCACTGAATCTGCTCACCTTGCTTTCCATGGTGCTGGCGATCGGCCTGGTGGTGGATGATGCGATTATCGTCGTGGAGAATGTTCATCGCCATATCGAACAGGGTGAGACGAAATTCCACGCCGCCATTTATGGTGCACGGGAAATGGCCGTGCCGATCATCGCCATGACCACTACCCTGCTGGCTGTGTATGCACCGATCGGCTTCATGGGCGGGTTGGTAGGCACGTTGTTCACCGAGTTCGCTTTCACACTGACCGGTGCGGTGGTTATTTCCGGCATAGTCGCACTGACCCTCTCGCCGGTGATCTCTTCACGTGTGCTGAAACCCCACGGCAGCCAGGGCCGCTTCGAGCAGCGGGTCGAGGCATTTTTCAACTGGCTCTCCGCGGGCTACCGGCGACTGCTCCACGGCTCACTCTCGACAACGTCGGTGAGTGTCATTTTCGCGCTGATCACCCTGCCTGCCATCTACCTGATGTTCATTACCAGCCAGAATGAACTCGCGCCCACGGAAGACCAGGGCATTCTGTTCTTCCAGGCTACCGGCCCGCGTACCGCCACCCTGGATTATCACCGCACCTATGCCCGACAAATCCAGGAGGAGTTCAAGAAGATCCCTGAGTATAACGATGGTTTCTATATCCTCGGCAGAACCCAGGATACGGTGTTTGGCGGTTTCAAGATGATCTCCATCAACCAGCGCGAGCGCACCCAGATGTCGGTACAACCGGAGGTCCAGGCCGCCATGGACAAGGTTGCCGGCTTCCAGAGTGTAGCCTTTCCAAGACCGAGCCTGCCGGGTTCCGCCGGAGGCCTGCCGGTGCAGTTTGTCATCACTAGTGACCGCACCTATGAGGAGATCATTGAATTGGCCGACCAGATTATCGGGCGTGGCATGGGCAGCGGTAACTTTATGTTTCTGAAAAAATCCGTGGGTCTGGACCGCCCCGTTACCCGCCTGTTGGTTGACCGTGACCGGGCAGGTGATCTTGGCATCAGCATGGCGGAGATTGGACGAAACTTGGGTACCATGCTCGGTGGCGGTTATGTCAATCGGTTCAATCTCGATGGCCGCAGCTACAAGGTGATACCCCAGGTGGAACAGGAGTACCGGCTCAGCGAGGCGATGCTCGAAGATTACTACATCCGCGCCAACAGCGGTGATCTTGTACCCCTGTCCAATGTGGTCAGCATGGAGAGCAGCGTCGAACCCTCCACCCGCACCCAGTTTCAGCAGCTCAACTCGGTAACCGTGGAAGGGGTGATGTTCCCGGGAGTAAAACTGGGCGATGCGCTGGCCTTTCTGGAAGCCCAGGCCCAGGAGATTCTGCCCAAGGGCTACAGTTACGACTACGCGGGTGATTCACGACAATACGCCCAGCAGGGAAGCGGCCTGGTGATTACCTTTTTCCTGTCGTTGCTGGTGATCTATCTGGTACTGGCCGCTCAGTTTGAAAGCTGGCGAGATCCTCTGATCATCCTTATTTCGGTACCACTATCAATCGCAGGGGCGATGGTGTTCATCACCCTGGGCATGGCCTCGGTAAATATCTACACCCAGGTTGGGCTCATCACCCTGATCGGTGTAGTGGCGAAGAACGGCATCCTGATTGTTGAATTCGCAAACCAATTGCAGATCAAGGAGGGGTTGTCCAAACGGGAGGCGGTGGAGAAAGCAGCCACCATACGTCTGCGCCCCATTCTAATGACGGCGGTAGCCCTGATCGTGGCAATGCTACCTCTGCTAACCGCCAGTGGACCGGGTGCAGTAAGCCGCTTTGATATCGGCCTTACTATTACAACCGGGCTGGGTATTGGCACCTTTTTCACGCTATTTGTCCTACCCGCCTTCTATCTGCTGCTGGCCCGTGATCATGCCAAGGCCCAACAGGCACTGGAGCAAGAGGAACAGGCACAGTAGATCAACAAGTTGCCAAATTATTGTGTCACATACCTTTTAGCTGTAACGCTGTGCTGTGGTGATTGTGTAGAATGGCGCACTTGTTTGGATACAGGGCTTTTATGATTCCCGCTTTTCTCGCACTCATCGTTGGCCTCGCGCTTCTTGTCTGGAGCGCCAACCGCTTTGTAGAAGGCTCCGCTGCCGCAGCACGTCACTTTGGCATGTCTCCACTGTTGATCGGCATGGTGATCGTTGGCTTCGGGACATCAGCTCCAGAAATGATGGTCTCCGCAATTGCGGCATCACAGGGCAATCCCGAAATCGCCCTGGGCAACGCTTACGGCTCAAACATCACCAATATCGCCCTTATCCTTGGCCTGACGGCGCTGATCAGTCCCATTGCCGTGCAATCACAGGTACTGCGCAAGGAGTTACCCATCCTCGCCGTTATCACTGGCCTGGCCGCCTGGCAGCTTTGGGATGGTGTAATAACCCGCATGGATGCCTTGGTGCTACTGGTCGTATTTAGCGGCGTGATGGGCTGGACCATCTGGCAAGGTACAAAGAAAAAGAGCGACACTCTGGGCATGGAAATGGAGCAAGAACTGGAACACCAAGCCATGCCGCTTCGTCAAGCCATGACTTGGTTGATCATCGGTTTGCTGCTGCTGATCATCAGCTCCCGCATCCTGATCTGGGGCGCGGTGGAAATAGCACATGGCTTCGGCGTCAGCGACCTGATCATCGGCCTGACTATCATAGCGGTTGGAACGTCCCTACCGGAACTGGCCTCGTCGATCATCGCTATTCGCAAAAAAGAACACGATATAGCACTGGGCAATGTACTCGGCTCCAACCTGTTCAATACCCTGGCCGTAGTAGGAATCGCCGGAATAATCCAGCCAATGAGCGTGGGACCGGAAGTCTTTTCACGAGACATACTGGTCATGTCTGCCTTGACTCTGTCGTTGTTCGTTTTTGGCTATGGATTTAAGGGGTTTGGTCGGATTAACCGCTTTGAGGGTGCCACCTTGTTGGCTTGCTATATTGGCTATATGGCCTATCTGGCAAATACAGCATTAGGCCAGTACTAATTTCCATCACCGGATGAAGCCTGCCGGAAAGCACCTTTGACATCCTCCCCGCCCTAAAGAGCGGGGATTCCTACGGCGCTCAGGGCGAGATTGCCCTGAGTCGCTTCAGCGGGTTCCTGCTTCATCACAGCGGCCAACGCCTCTGCTCCACAGGCTAAAACGGCATGCCCTGCCGCTAAAATATTGAG
>PKUO01000084.1 GCA_002869585.1 Sedimenticola sp. | reverse complement strand
CAGTGGCTGGTGCCTGCTCAGTTGCAGTGGTGGTTTCAGTCGCTTCTACCGGGGCTGTAGCTATAGTAGCAGCCTCAGTTGCTTCAACAACAGCTGGAGTGACTGTGGGAGCAGCCTGCGCCTGTTCTGGTTCGGCAGCTGCCACCTCGGCAGTGGGTTGCGTTTCTGTTTCAGCGGTAACGGGGGCTGCTGCTTCTGCCGGTTGTTCCGCCGGGCTTTCCTTGGCCTCATCCTTATCAGATACCAAAACCTTGGCGAAGAAACTCTCTGATTTCTGTTCGCTCTGTATTTCTTCGCTGCTTGCAGGCATGGCCGTTTGTGGTGCCGCGTTTTCAGCGACAACAGCCGTCGTTTCGGCAGGTGCGGCGGTCTTGGCAACGGCTTGTTCTTTCTGGGCCAGGGAACGGATATACATGAATGCGGCGACAATGATGATCAGCCACAGGATGACCTTTACCCAGAAGCCCATGCTGGACGCTTTCGTGGGCAATGCTGTTTGTGCGGTATCAGAAGACATTGTTTCCTTTTCCTCCCGGTTTGCTTGAACTTGTTGGCTACCTTGTGCCTTAGTTGGGGATTCGTCAACTTTTTTGTCGATAGATTCATCCGATTGGGCAGTGGGGTTTTCTTTATAAATTTTCTTAGATGTATCGCCTATCTTTATGACATCATTAGAATTGTTATTTTTAGTATCTGAGGTTGCAGCCACTGCCGCTGTAGCCACTTCGGCTGCGGCCGACGTATTCGGTTTGGCTGCCGGTGCTTTCTTTCTTACAGCCTTTTTCTTGGGTGCAGCTTTCTTTTTGACGGCTGCTTTTTTCTTGGCAACCTTCTTTTTTGTCACCTTGCTTTTGGCTACAGCAGGCTTGTTCTCTTCAACCGTTTCAGAGACCTGCGTACCCTCTTTGTTGTCTTGTTCAGCCATCACTCCTCCCCATAACTATTCGCATATCCCAGCAGCCTAACAGATTAACATTTTCTAATATTCGATTGATATGAGTTAGATCAATCGTTTTTCATGGTTATTCCAGTGCCCAGGTTCTATTGATTGCAGCGGTTCAGATGTAGGAAGGCAGGATGCTCAGTAACTCTTTTACCTTCTCCATACCGCCACTGAGATTTTTATCTATCTCGGTCATAAGTATAGGACCATGATTCCGACCGGCACCCCAATTGGCGACCACAGCGCAGCAGGCGTAGCTCAAGTTTAACTCGCGTGCCAGCGCCGCCTCCGGCATGCCTGTCATTCCGACCAGGTCACAGCCGTCGCGTTCCAGTTTGTTGATTTCCTGTGCGGTCTCCAGTCTCGGTCCCTGGGTCGCACCATATGTGCCATTGGCAATGATGTCGAGATTGAGTGCCTCGGCAGCCTTCAGCAGTCCCTGGCGCAATGACTCGGTATAAGGCTCCGTGAAATCAATATGAGTGACATGGGTGAGGTCATCTTCGTAAAAGGTATTGGCCCGTCCGTAGGTGTAGTCGATGATCTGGTCGGGTATGGCGATGCTGCCCGGCAGCATGTCTTTGCGAATCCCGCCCACTGCTGCCACTGCCACGATCTTCTCTATTCCAATGTGACTCAACGCCCAGAGATTTGCGCGATAGTTGACCTTGTGTGGGGGGATGGTATGTGCGGCCCCATGCCGGGGCAGAAAAACGAATTTGTGATCGCCCAGAATTCCATAGGTCAGTGGCGCTGAAGTTTCTCCAAAGGGGGTACGGATGATTTCCCGTTTAACGATTTTCAGTTCTTTTATCGAGGTGAAGCCTGAACCACCGATTATTGCGAGTCCCGTCATTCATCATTACTCATAGGTTATTGCTTGGGTGGTGGATTTTATCGCAAAAAGAAAAGGCTGGGTGCAATTGCACACCAGCCTTGCTCAATCAGACGTAATAAAACAGCCTGTTATCTCATGCCGGAAAAATCAGCATGATTGGCTAGATTGCTCCAGTCGCGAATACACCACTCTGCTCCAGTCTTGGTAGCAGTACTGTCTGTTCCCGTTGGATTCGTGTCTCGATAGCTTCAACCAGTTCATTTGTCTCTTCGAGAAAACTTTCAGTGAATTGGAAGTTACACTCTTTGAGCCATTTCTGATGATAACTCTCAAACTGCTGCCGCAGTGGTTTTTGACCACTGATGAAGCCCCATGCCAAAGATTTCAGTTTCGGATCTTCGTGAGTCAGCAAGGGTGGATAAACCCCTTTATCTTCAGCAGCAAGATGCTCCTTCAGATGCTTGCCCAAGCTGCAAAGTTGCTCGTGAGCTGTCTTTGCATTCGGTTTGATGCTCAGATACTGTGGGTTGAGCATCGTTTTAAGGTCGCTGATCAGACTTTCGATCTCTGATTGCCGTTCACGAAAATTTTCTAACATAGACATACCGCATACCTCCTAATTCCCTCTATTGGTGACTACCCTCCGGCTTGTTTTAATTATCAGTTGCCTGAGGTTATGTATGGAGAATCCTCCCTCGTCTCGCCCATTGCATCATTTCTCTTTGGAGCGGGCTAAACCGTGCAATCAATAAGCAATTGCTAATATATTGTTATTATTGATGTTTTTTATTTTCTAACCGCGATTTATACAGTTTTTGCGGGATTTTGCAAAGGGTTTTATCACTACATGGAGTAAGGGTAATTACTAATTCAGGTCAAGATTTAGGGATTGATCACGTTCATATTCGATGATGGCATCCAGTGCCTGCCGATAGCGTTTATCTTCCCTTACCTGTTCGGCAGTCACCCTGTTTCTGCCGTGCATGCGCACCAGGCGCATTTGCGAAGCGGGATTGGCGTAGTCACTCAGAGAATCGAGAACCTCTGCGGCGCCATCCGGGTTGTTGCATACCAGGACCATGTCACAGCCGGCATCGAGTGCTACCCTGGCGCGGTCTGGGTATCTACCCGCCTCGCATGCCGCCGCCATGGTCAGATCATCACTGAAGATAACGCCCTGAAACCCCAAACGCTTTCTGAGAATGTCGCGCAGCCAGAAGCCGGAGAAACCGGCCAGCTCGGGTGATGCCTTTTCATAGATCACATGGGCCGGCATTATCGCTTCAAGCCCGTTATTGATCAGTTGTTCGAAAGGCATCAGGTCTTCCATCATGATATCTTCCGGCCGGCGCTTGTCGACGGGCAGGGCAAGATGGGAGTCTTCACAGACACTGCCGTGGCCGGGAAAGTGTTTTCCGACCGAGGCCATACCTGCTTCCCTGGCGCCTTTCATCCAGGATATTGCGAGCTTGGAGACAATCTCAGGTTGGGTGTGAAATGCCCTGTCGCCAATCACCTGACTGACTTTCCGGTCCAGATCGAGTACCGGGGCAAAGCTGAAATCGACGCCAACACTGCGTAGCTCCTTGGCCATCAGCCAGCCAACCAGTTCTGTGACTGTGCGTGCATTCTGGGGATCGGTGTTGTACAGCTGGCCGAACCAGGCCGCTGGCGGCAACCGGGTAAACCCCTGCTGGAAACGTTGTACCCGGCCCCCCTCCTGATCCACGGCAACCAGCAACTGCGGCTCCCTGGCCTGGTGAATCTGGTTGATCAGGGCCGTGATCTGTCCGGGCGATTCATAATTTCGTGTAAAGAGAATTATCCCACCCGCTGCCGGGTGTTGAATCATTTCACGTTCTTCACTGGTCAGGGTTGTGCCTGACAGATCAAACATCAGAGGTCCATGGGTCATAGGTCTAGCTTTGCTTCAGAAATGGTTTGCCGTGCCGATAAGGGTCGTGAGCCCAGTTTATAGCAGAAATGGAAGTGAATGATGCGTTTTTTGTCTCTATTGTTTTTGGTTGCGATGGTCTTTTTTGCTGTCCCGGTGATGGCTGCTGATGACGAGGCCGAAGCAAACCTCTCAGCGGCCTACCATGAACTGAAGCCCTCCCTGGTGGTCAATCTTCAGGGTGTCGGTAAATACATGCGCTGTGATGTGCAGCTAATGACCAGGGATGACGCCAATCTGGAAGACATCCAGACCCACTCGCCTGCCCTGCGCCATGAGTTGCTTATGCTGCTGGGGGATCAGCAGGGTGATACATTGAAGAAGCCTAAGGGTAAGGAAAAGCTGCGCCTTACTGCGTTGAAAGCCATTCAGAAGGTCATGCAGGAGCAGACCGGCGAGGCGAAGGTCGACGATCTTTTCTTCACTGCTTTCTACGTGCAGTAAACCCCGTTATCTGACTCGATGATCTCCACCTCGGTGCCTGGCTCCACCAGATCGAACAACTCCACCAGGTCGCGGTTGCGCATGCGGATACAGCCGTGCGATCTGGGAATACCCATCGGCTCATTGTCCGGGCATCCATGAATATAGATGAAACGCTTGAGGGTATCCTGGGAACCGAAGCGGTTTCGGCCAGGATCACAACCGGTTAGCCAGAGGATGCGCGTCAGGATCCAGTCCTTGCCCGGATTTTGCTCGGCCAACGCTTCGGAATAGATCTCGCCGGTTGGTCGTCTCCCCACGAATACGGCATTCATCGGCGCCGCCTCTCCGATTTTGATGCGGATCTTGTGTCTGCCACGAGGAGTACACCCGCTGCCGTTCAACTCACCCGCACCGTTGACTGCCGTGGAGACCGAATAGCGACTCAGGAGTCGATCACCCTCCCAGAGTTCGAGTATCTGGGAGGCGAGGTTGACCTGGATTTTTCTCTCCATTGTCATTTATCGACGGCGAGCGTCCCTTCAGCCGACGTTGCGCCAACGGCTGAAGGGATGCTTGATCAGATTTGAATTGTAATAGCGGGGATCAGCAGAGACCTCCATGCCCACCCACTCGGGCATGATGAAGGTTTCATCCTCACTGAGCAGTTCGATCTCCGCTATGACCAGTCCATGGTTCTGGCCATTGAATTCGTCAAGATCCCAGACATGATCGCCGGATTGAACCTTGTATCTGGTTTTTTCGATAATCGGTTGTTCGGCCAGCTTCGCCAACATCAACTCGGCATCCTCCATGGGTATATCGTATTCGAACTCGGAGCGCTGGATACCCACTGTCTCGCTTTTGATATTCAGAACCGCCCTGCCCTTGGCGACACGCACCCGAACGGTGGCGTTTTTCTGGGTGGAGAGGTATCCCTGTTTGAGATGTGATTTGGAGATCACGTGGTCCTTCCAGAGGTCATTTATCACCAAAAATTTGCGTTCTATTTCTATAGCCATAATTTGATCAGTTTTTATCTCTCGAAGAGTGCAATCGATTCCACATGGGAGGTATGCGGGAACATATCCATAACGCCTGCGGCACGGAGTCTGTAGCCATGCTTATGCACCAGTTCGCCCGCATCTCTGGCCAGGGTTCCGGGATAACAGGAGACATAGACAATACGATCGATCCCCAGTTTCGGTAAATGTTCGAGGACCTCCAGGGCGCCAGAGCGCGGCGGGTCGAGCAGCGCTTTGTCGAATGAGGATTTAAGCCAGGGCTCCTTGGTCAGGGACTCATAGAGATTGGCGGTGAAATAACGGGTGTTACTGATACCGTTGCGTTGCGCGTTTCTGCGGGCGCGCTCAACAAGCCCTGCGTCGCCCTCGACGCCCACCACCTCCCGCGCCTTTCGCGCGATCGGCATGGTGAAATTTCCCAGCCCGCAGAACAGATCGAGCACGCTGTCTTCCGGTTCAGGTTGCAGCAATTGCATCGCCCGTCCAATCATCAGTCGGTTCAGCTCGCTATTGACCTGGGTGAAATCGTTCGGCTGAAAATAGACTTCCAGATGGTAGTCCGGCAAGGCGTATGTCAGTTCATGGGGTTCACCCTGGAGAGGCTTTACTGTGTCAGGACCGCCCTCCTGGATATAGATAATCTGATCATGCGTCTTGCCGAATTCGATCAGCCTGTCGCTGTCTTCAGCAGTCAGCGCAGCGAGAATGCGAAATATCAGCAGACTGTCGTGGTCCCCGATAGCCACCTCGATTTGCGGCACCTGCTCCCTGATCGACAGGGATTCAATCAACCCAGCCAACGGCAGAAGCAACTCCCCAACACGGGGATGAAGGACATGGCATTTCTCGAGATCCGCTAAAAAGCCAGACCCCCGCTC
The DNA here is from genome assembly GCA_002869585.1 of Sedimenticola sp. Taxonomy (GTDB): domain Bacteria; phylum Pseudomonadota; class Gammaproteobacteria; order Chromatiales; family Chromatiaceae; genus BM503. Next base: position 3,070 of record PKUO01000084.1, on the reverse strand, counting down.
ACGAAAGCCAACCAGCACCTTGCCCTTCTTGTGGACATATTTGACCCCGAGGCGAGCCTTGCGCCGATAGCCCCAGGGATCGTCGGTGGTCAGCGGTGGCAACACCCGTTCAGGCTGAACCTTGCCGATACGCTCAAAGGCATCGAACAGTGTCTGCTGCTTTGAAGCGATCTGCGCCTGGGGCGACTGGTGCTGAAGGCTGCAACCGCCGCAGATTGAAAAATGGGCACAGCGGGGCTCTACACGATCGGGAGAGGCCTTGAGGATAGTGACGGCATTACCTTCATCGAAGCGACGCTGCTTCTTTGTATAGATAAATTCAACCTCCTCACCCGGCAAGGCGCCATGAATAAACACCGCCTTGCCGTCGATATGTGTGACGCCGCGGCCATCATGGCTCAGGGTTTCGATTTTAGCCTGCACCGGATCTCTGGGGAGTTGTTTGCGTGGTTGCCGTCGTCCCATTTATCAACACCTCTCCCAGCAGACTGAGCATTCCTGCTCAGCCAGCGTCTTGTAGATAGGATATCCCATCATCTATGGGTTATTTCTGCTGCCACTGACCGTTGGCGCTCTGATACCACCAGCCTTTGGCCGCCTGTTGTATCCAGGTCTTGGCGAATACAGACCGTACATCCCCTTCCCATTCCGGATGACCGTTGGCATCGGCGATGGCCTGGTAGAGGGCGTTTCGGTCGGCATTTTCATCCTTCAGCAGATTATTGACGCGCCCCTTGTCTTTCAGACCGATCGCGCCGGCATCGTGAACAGCGACCAGGGCTCTTTTGTCAAAGCCGATTGCGCCGTTGGCATAAAAAGGGGCAAGAGATTGATGTCTGGCCTTCATACCTGCCTGAAGCTGTCTGATTTTGGGTGTGTTGATATTGAAATCAGGCTCAGCGGCGTGGGCAGATGGTATGAAAAAATCAATGAGATGGCTGACATACTGGACAGACCCGCTGGTCTCGAGTGCAGCCCCTTTATCCTTCTTGGCTTCGTCAGACGGCTGTTGTTGATTGCCCAGGATATCATCGACAATCTTCTCGGCTGCCTGTTCTGCCTTGGCCGAAGGGAAATAGATGTTGATGGTGACGCAGGCGGCGAGAAACAGAATGGTTGCCAGCAGGCTGCTAAATTTCATGACTTTCATCTCAGATTCCTCATGTGAATTCCAAATAGTCCGTTCAGGTGTTATTCAATGGTGGGACTTTCGCTCTCGGTGATCTCCTTGAGCTTCTGTATCAACAGATTCCAATCAGTCTCGCGGTTGAAGCCCATGATATCGATACGCGGCACACCCCCGCCCTTGACCAGATAATAACCATTTTCGGCGTTCTCTACCCCACCCATCTGACAGATTCCGTTTTCCAGCCGGCAACTGATGCCGAGTTTGGAATAACCGAACTCTTCGAAGAAACGCAGAAAGCTCCTTGAAACAGCGCCGGAAATCCCGGCGCCGCCGAGATTGGAGATGTTGTCCACGGCCTTCTGGCTGATTCTGTGCCTGCCTTTGTCATCGTCGGGGGTGGCAAACCAAGCGTCAAACGAAACAGGCTGCCAGTTTTCCAGTCGCAGCTGATTGACCTTCCCATCCAGCTTACCGGTGATTCTACCAAAGGAGAAAGTCTCGGTCAGTGTTTGCAGGTCGAGCCCCTTCAATTCGATATCTGCATTGAAGACAGGCAATACCCCCAGCAGTTCATCCAGCTTGAGGTTTCTTATCAGTACGTTCCCATCGAACAGTTTCACCAAGGCAATACCCCCGATGCTCAGCGAGCCGGCGTTATAGGCGATGTGGGGAATCATTCCGGATAACTGCCCGGAAAGGACGGGCAGACCGAGGGCGACACTCAGTTTTCGCATACTGATCGGGGCCAGGTATCCCTTGAATGTCACATCAGGGCTTTCACCCGCAAGGTCGAGATCAAGCAGTTCAGCCTGGAGATAGCCATCCAGCACGGGGATTTGAACCGATTTTTTCAGCTTGAAACGCATACCGGCCAGTTCAAGCATCAACTCCGCCGGACCCAGGGTGATGCCGTCATACAGGGCTCCACTCGTCCATTGCAGAATACTGGCTTCAGGCTCATTGCCCGCATTTGCCCTGGCCCAATTGAGTGTTCCACTCATCCCGTTCAGGCTGTAGAGATTGACCGGTGCATTGGTGGTCAGGGTAGACAATGAGGTGACGATATCAATCAACTCGATGGTTGCCCGTTCAGGTTCACCCTGCTTTATTTGTAAGTCTGCCTGGAGTTTTCCCGTGAGTGACACCCCCTCCCAAAGGGTTCCAGCCAGAACCGGTTGAAGATAGGCGTTAAACAATTTTTCCAGTGGGAGTTGTGAGGTTGTAATTTGCAGCAATTCGAGACTGTTATCCGGCTTATCCAGCGCGATATTGCCAGATGTCTGGAATTCCACAATGCCAGGATGTGAGTAGTGCAGGTTTCTGATGGCCATACTCTTACTGAATGAGGCATCGACCCGCAGGTCTGTTTCCAGATTGATGGGCGCCGTTTCAGTTCCCAGGTAGGCCCAGGGGGTGAGAATTGCTCCCTGTTTCAGCGCCAGTTGGTGGTGACTTTGCCAATGGGCATCATTCAGCGCCATCTTCCCCGCCAAACTGCCGGTCAGCGCTTCGCCGAAATAGGCGCTATCAGGATCGGCAAAATTGATTGAGGAAAATTGGATTGTCCATGCCCCGTCGATAATATCGCTCCCCTTGCCCCGCATCTCGACAGTGGAACTGAAGTTACCGGTTACTCCCCATGCCTCTTGCTGGGCACCCAGTTGTGGGATCAGTTTCGAGAGCTGTTCAATATCCTGTATGCCAGCAGTAATGGTGGAACGCCACTGTTCCCCTTCAGCCTTGAACGTCAAGGCAATGTCACCTGAAGATAATGATATTTTATCTGTATTTATTTCAATTAGTTGAGAGGCATTATTCCAGTTGAATGTCAGATTGAATGCCGGCCTTTTGAAGGCGTGATGATTCACTTCTGCCTGAGCCTTGGCACAACTCAGTCCCTCGGCCGTTATCTCTCCCTGGAGACAGTTCAGTGAGGCATTT
>PKUO01000083.1 GCA_002869585.1 Sedimenticola sp. | reverse complement strand
CCGAGGAAGACTTGCATGCTGAATACCTATCACTATCCGGAATTTCCCTATGTGCAATCGCCTGAGCAGCAGTCAGGCGAGGTTCTGCGCCACCCCGTTGTGGTGATTGGCGCAGGCCCTATCGGTCTGACGGCCTGTCTTGACTGCGCCTATCGGGGAATTCCAACGGTCGTTTTGGACGATAACAATACCGTGAGCATAGGCTCCCGCGCTGTCTGTTACGCAAAGCGACCGCTGGAAGTATGGGACAGGCTTGGCTGTGCTGACAACATGGTAAAAAAAGGCATCAGCTGGCAAGTGGGAAAGGTCTTTTTCAAGGAAGATCAGGTTTATGAATTTGATCTTCTGCCGGAAAAGGACAACAAGATGCCCGCTATGATCAATCTCCAGCAGTACTACCTGGAGGAGTACCTGATCGAACGCAGCCAGGCATTTGCAGACAGAATTGAGCTGCGCTGGAAGCATAAGGTGCTGAATATGACCCAGCACGAGGATTACGTCACGCTGTTGGTGCAGACGCCTGATGGTGTATTCAAGATGGAAGCCGACTGGGTAATCGCCTGTGACGGTGCAAATAGCGATACGCGCAAGATGCTCGATGCAAAGTTTGACGGACAGTTTTTCCAGGACCGTTTCCTGATTGCCGATGTTGTGATGAAGGCGGATTTTCCTACGGAGCGCTGGTTCTGGTTCGATCCGCCATTCAATCGCAATCAATCGGCGCTGTTGCATAAACAGTCGGACGACGTCTGGCGCATCGATTTTCAATTGGGTTGGGATGCCGATCCGGAGCAGGAAAAGAAACCGGAAAATGTCATACCGAGAATCAAGGCAATGCTGGGTGAGGATGTGGCGTTTGAGCTGGAGTGGGTTTCTGTCTATCAGTTTGCCTGCCGGCGTATTGATAATTTCCGTCATGGCCGGGTACTGTTTGCCGGCGATTCAGCGCACCAGGTCTCGCCGTTCGGAGCGCGAGGCGCCAATACCGGCGTGCAGGATATCGATAATCTCGCGTGGAAGCTGAAGCTCGTCATAGATGGTAGGGTGCCAGTCAGTTTTATCGACAGCTATAATGAAGAGCGCGCATTTGCTGCCGACGACAATTTGATGAACTCAACACGTTCTACCGACTTCATTACGCCGAAAAGCAAAGGAAGCCGGTTTTTCAGGGATGCGGTTTTGGAACTGTCCGAGCACTACAGGTTCGCACGCCCCTTTGTTAACAGTGGCCGATTGTCCTGCCCAACGCCCTATATCCATTCATCTCTGAATACGCCGGAAGAAGATGACTTTAACAGCCAGATGTCACCGGGTACTAACTGTGCCGATGCCCCGGTTGTGGTGAATGGATGTGAGACTTGGTTGCTCAACTCTATTGGCAGTGAATTCACTGTTTTGGTGTTTGGTGAAGCGCTAGGGATTGCGACAATCACCGCGGACAACGTACAGGCGAATGTTATGGTTGTGGGTAGTGACCTGTTAGACCAATCCGGTGTTTTGACAGAGCGCTATGATGGGGGTACCGGTGCGGTTTACCTGATACGTCCGGATCAGCATGTTGCCGCCCGATGGCGTCTATTCGATGTTGGCAAGGTAGAAAACGCGCTGAAGCGCGCAACCGGACAGTTTTAAGGTGGGCAGTATGAAACTGAATGTGGAACCCAATATCAAAAAACCTGATGATTTCTATGAGGCGCTAATCAATATGCAACGTGATTGCAGCGATGATGATGTTCAGTTGATGAATGCAAAATTGATACTGATTCTGGCCAATCACATCGGTGATCGGGAAGTGCTGATGAGTGCCCTTGATGTGGTTGCTGGAACTAAATCAAAGAGTTAACAGGCTCTAAGACACCATAGATCAGCGGTCTTTTTTTCTGAGATGCCGTTGATACCTGAATTTCAGGGCAACTCCCAAAATCATCATGCCGCCGATAATCGAGAGCATGGTAATATTCAGATGGCCATCAACCAGGTAATACAAAACAGCCTGAAAGGCTATGCTGCCCCAGAAGAGAATAACAACGAGGACCAACAGTATCCTTAATCTATTCCGTTCTTTTTCCCAATCATTCAACTTCTGGGTTTGTTCATCAACGGGTTGTAATTGATCATTGTCCAATTCGATTCTCGCTTTTGCCATGTCACTCTTTTTGACCTGCACCAGATCTGTGTTCACAGTTCAAAAAACATTCTTGGAATTCAGAAAAGCGCCCAGGCTTTTGTCGTGTTCGGCTATATGCACCAGAGCCCAGTCGGTGGAAACATCATAATCGGAGTAAAAGGTGGGATATTTTCCGCTGGAAACAGCATTGACCAGATCACGCATATGCCGCAGAAGTATCCGGTGCTCTTTATGGTGTTCTGCAAAATCGGTATAGTCATGCTTTTTCATCAACTTCTCTTCAGTTGAGAAATGCATGCGTGTGAATTCAACAAGTTCAACCAGTAGCTTTTTCAGCTCATTCTTATCGATGCAGGCTTCCACGGCTGTGTGGAGATTATTGACGTGTTCAAGCATTTTCTGATGCTGAATATCTATCTCTTCCACATTGACACTATACTCATCGCACCAGGTTACAATCGGCATTACCTTCCCTCTCTTGACCCCTTAGTCCTTTGATCATAACACTCTTGTCGCTGATTTATTCCTTGAGCTTGATTTTCAAATGGCCTTCTTCAACGCGAATGTTCTCCACGCCATCGGCGAAACCCTTCCAGAAACCGCGCTCATCGCCGAACTCACTGATCAGATCGATGTTCTTCAGGCCGCCCAACCAGGCATTGGGGATAGGGACGCCCATAATTCCAACCCCTTTCAGGATAATCACTGGCTTGGCATCACGAAACGCCATCTCGACACCTGCCGATACCCGCAATGTCTTTCCACCCAGAATCGGGAAATCCCTGTCTACCGGGACCAATAAACGGGCACTGACCAGGTTGTCGCTCAGATCGACCGCGAGTTTTTTTGCGAGGTCGCGATTATTGGCCACCATGGCATTCAGTTCGCGTTCACTGAAACTGACCTCACGAATAGCGCCTGCCTCGTTATATCGCTCAGGCCTGAGCCATTGTTCGTTGGACTCCTGCGATCCCTGGCTATCGGCTGGTCGTGTCTCAACCCCTGGCTCATAACCCAGCGCCATCAGCTTCGTATCGAGCGCTCGTTGCTCCTTGACACTGAGCTCCACTGGCTTGAAATCCTTCGCATAGATATAGGTGCGAACCGCCCAGTAGGTGACTGCGGCGGTGACAATCATGGTGGCAAGCACTATCCACAGGATATGGATGCCACGAAAACCTTTTTTTGTGGAAGGGCTTTCGATTTGTTGAGTCTCTAGGTTCATGCTGGAATCCACAGGGTTGGTGTGCATGGGAAGTATTATCTTACACCAGAAACTATGCGAAATATCATAAAAAACAATATCTTCGCCATTTGAATTGGGATTTCAGGAGGCAGTCAACACATTCGTGCAGGGTGAGTGTCAGGTTGATGACTGATGGTTTTGTATGTCTTGCCGGGTTGTCAATTTACGCTTCAAACCCTCTCAATGATCATCGCTATGCCCTGTCCGACGCCGATGCACATGGTACAGAGGGCATATCTGCCGCCACTGCGATGCAGTTGATACATGGCCGTGGTGACCAAGCGTGCGCCACTCATGCCCAATGGATGACCAAGTGCAATCGCGCCACCATTGGCATTCACGTGCGCGGCGTCATCGTCCAGACCGAGTTGCCGCAGAACAGCCAGTCCTTGTGCGGCAAAGGCCTCATTCAGTTCGATCACATCCATCTGCGCCAGGGTCAGTCCCGTCATTTTCAGCAGTTTTTGGGTCGCAGGTGCAGGACCTATACCCATGATGCGGGGTTCTACCCCGATGGCAGCGGAGGCGAGAACGCGTGCCTTGGGTGTCAAGCCAAACTGCCTGCCGGTGGCTTCAGACCCGAGCAGCAATGCGCAGGCGCCATCGTTCACTCCAGATGCATTTCCGGCGGTTACCGAGCCACCTTCGCGAAAAGGCGTGGATAGCCTGGCCAGCGCCTCCAGTTTTGTATCAGGGCGAGGGTGTTCATCCTGGTCGACACTGACCGCCGCGCCTTTTCTCTGGGGTATCACCACCGGGGTGATTTCGTCTCTAAAGCGGCCAGCCTGTTGTGCCTCTGCGGTTCGTTGTTGACTGCGTAGAGCAAAGGCATCCTGGTCTGCACGAGAGATGTTGAACTCCTTGGCAACGTTTTCCGCGGTCTCCGGCATGGAGTCTATGCCGAATTGTGACTTCATCAGCCGGTTGACGAAACGCCATCCGATTGTGGTGTCGTATATCTCAGCATTGCGCGAAAAGGCGCTTTCGGCCTTGGGCATGACAAAGGGCGCGCGTGACATGGATTCCACGCCGCCAGCAATCATCAATTGTGCCTCCCCGGTTTTAATGCTGCGTGAAGCCATTGCAACTGCATCCATACCCGAACCGCAGAGCCGGTTGACGGTAGTGCCGGGAACATTGGCAGGCAGTCCAGCCAGTAATGACGACATGCGTGCAACGTTCCGGTTGTCTTCACCCGCCTGGTTGGCACAACCGTAGATGACATCATCCACTTGGGACCAGTCAACATCGGGATTACGCGCCATCAACGCGCTCATTGGAATCGCGCCAAGATCATCTGCACGAACCTGCGCCAGCGCGCCACCGAAACGACCGATGGGGGTGCGGATGGCGTCAAAGATAAAGGCGTCAAACATATGAGGTTTTCCTGTTCATGGGTGAAAGTTGCGTTTGCCCTGGACTATGCGCCGTAACAACTGTGATGGACGATAACGATCCGTTCCATAGGCGGCCTGTAGATGGCTCAATACCTCAAGAATCCTGGCTGGGCCAATGCGGTCTGCCCAGGCCAATGGACCGAGTGGGTAGTTAACGCCACTTTGCATGGCCGTGTCCGCGCCTGGCGCATCGCATACCTGATGCAGTACGGCATCGGCTGCCTCGTTGGCGAGCATGGCAAGGGTGCGCATCACCAGCAGTCCAGGCAGGTCATCAAGGATGGAGACTGACTTGCCTAGAATCTGGAACAGGCCTGCAGCGCTATGCAGTGATGCGGTGCTGGCGCTGTCTGCCTTCGCCAATGCGATACGGTTGGCTGCCGGGTAATCCAGGGCCAGGTCAAAAACGATGCTTTCCTGACAGCCGGAATCGACGGCACGTTGTGTGGCGCTGCGACCATCGGTCAAGGCCAGGTGAACGTAATCGATTTTGATCCAGGGTGAGTCACTGCTTTCGATCCGTTCAACGGTGATGTCTGCCTTTTTCCAGAGGTCCACCAGTGTTTCAGCAACACCAAGATTGCCGTGAATGATTATGCTGTTGGGTGAAGACTGCTTCTCCAGTGTTCGGGGAGATGTCTCTGCATCAGTCTGGTAGTCGTAAAAGCCATGACCTGATTTTCGTCCGAGCAGTCCACCATCAACCATCTCTTTTTGCAACAGAGAAGGGAGAAAGCGCGGGTCGTTATAGAAGGCGTGAAAGACCGAGCAGGTCACCGCATAGTTGACATCATGGCCGATCAGGTCCATCAGTTCGAAGGGACCCATACGAAAGCCACCCGATTCACGCATCACGGCATCGAGTGTCGCGGCGTCGGCTGCGCCTTCCTCAAGAGCGCGTAGCGCTTCGGCATAGAAGGGTCTGGCCACGCGATTGACGATAAACCCCGGGGTGGACTTGGTGTTTACTGGCTCTTTGCCCCATGCCTTGGCAGTATCGTATACGGTCTCGGCAACTTCTTTGGCGGTGGTAATCGCCGAGACGATCTCGATCAGTTTCATGATCGGCGCGGGATTGAAAAAGTGCATGCCGACAAGATTTTCCGGTCGCTGCAGTTTGGCGGCTATGGCCGTTAAGGACAACGAGGATGTGTTACTTGCCAGAATGGTTGAGTCGCTGCAGAGCTTCTCGAGCTTGGTAAAAAGGTCGCGCTTGGTAGGGAGATCTTCAATGATCGCCTCGATCACCAGGCTGGCCGTTGCCAACTGTTCAAGATTCTCGACGGGATGCAGATTGGCGAGGATTTCGTTGCGTCGCGACTCATCCATCTTTCCCCGTGAAACAAGGCGATCGAGACCCGTGGTTATGCCCTCGATTCCTCGACGTACGCTATCTGTGCTGGTGTCGAACAGCAGGGTAGGGTGACCCGCAGTCGCAGCCACCTGGGCAATCCCGGCTCCCATGGTTCCGGCACCGACGACAGCCACTGTTTGTGATTTATTTAATGCAGTCATCAGGGTCATTCTCCAAGAAATTCGGGTTGCCGCTTTTCCAGGAAGGCTGCGACACCCTCGCGGTAATCGTGGCTGCGTCCTGCGATCGATTGCAGTTCCTGTTCCAGCGCCAGTTGTTGATCCAGGCTGTTACCACCGGAAGCATTGATCGCACGTTTACTCAGGCCGAAACCCCTGGTTGGTTGCCCAGCCAGTTGCCGGGCCAGTTTCATGGTCTCATCCATCAGCGCATCATCGTCGAAAACCTGCCAGATCAGACCCCACTGTAAAGCTTGTTCTGCTGTGAGCTTGTTATTCAGCAGGACCAATCCCATCGCTCGGGCACGCCCGAGCATGCGGGGCAGCATCCATGTACCCCCCGAGTCGGGAATCAGCCCGATCTTGGAAAAGCCCTGAATAAAGCCTGCTGAACGTGCGGCCAGTACAATATCGCAGGCCAGGGCGATGTTGGCTCCGGCCCCCGCGGCGATGCCGTTGACGGCGCAGATCACCGGTTTTTCCAGTTGCATGATGGAACGAACCAGCGGGTTGTAGTTTTTTTCAATCGATTCGCCAAGATCGGGCATTGACTCTCCCGGTGCAACGGCTCGGTCATTCAGGTCCTGACCGGCACAAAATCCCCGTCCGGCCCCAGTGATCACCAGGCATCGGATCGCCGGATCGCGTTGTATCCTTTTCATCACCTCGCGGACTTCGGCATGCATCTCGGTGGTAAAGCTGTTCAGACTTTCCGGACGATTGAATGTTATGACTGCGACTTCATTTTCCAGGGTGAACAGGATGTTTTGGTAACTCATGGGCATGGGTCCAGTCTATTGTCCGGTGAATCTGGGTTCGCGTTTTTCCAGAAAGGCACTGATGCCTTCATTCCGGTCGTCAGTGGCGGCGAGAAAAACAAAGGACTTGCGCTCTGCATCCAGTCCCTGTTCGAGTGTGGTTTCATAGGATTTAAGCACGAGCTCCTTCGCCAGTCGTAGCGCAATGGGAGATTTGCACGCGATCTTTTGAGCGAGCTGGATGGCACATCTGAGGGTGTTTTCCGGCTGGGTTATCTCTGCTGCGATACCCGCGGCAAGGGCTTGCTGGGCGTTAATAAATTCTCCGCTCAACACCATTTTCATCGCGAGGGATTTGCCTACAGTGCGCACCAGACGTTGGGTTCCACCTGCACCGGGTATGATGCCGAGATTGATTTCCGGTTGTCCGAACTGGGCGTTACTGCCGGCAATCAAGATATCGGCATGCATCGCCAGTTCAAAGCCGCCGCCCAGACAGTAACCGTTGACGGCGGCAACAACCGGCTTGGTAAATTCCCTGATACTCTTCCAGTGCAGGGGGCGCTGGTCTTTCCACAGCGCCACCGCATCGAGTTGCGCCATCTCTTTAATGTCAGCGCCAGCGGCAAACAGTGTTTCGCTACCAGTAATGACAATACAACCAATGGCGTCGTTCTGCTGTGCGGCGCTCAGGGCGTCTGCCAACTCGGCCAATAAATGCGTTCGCAAGGCATTGTGCGCCTCCGGTCGGTTGAGGCGGATGACCCGCACTCCCTTGTCATCACTCTCGATGGTGATATCCGAATAGTCACGCATCTGGTGGTCCCCTCCTGCGATGAATCAATTACCCCATATTTACAGAGGATGTCGTTTTTATTCAGACAAATGTCATAAAGAAACTTGACTTGGATCAAAGTTAAACCTAACGTAATACAAAAATCAAGCTGAAAGATAATAAAGCGTATCAAATAGAATTGCTTCGATTGTGGAAATCTCTCTGTATTCGAGTGCCTATGGAACGTGCTGATTCCCACAATTAAACACAGAAAGCCGCGCAGTTGAGCCAGCAAGGTCAGACTGACAGGAGGAGAGAAAATGCAGTTGCAAAGCTATGCGCAGGGGCAATGGGTCACTGGAAATGGTGAACCGGTTACTCTGCTCAGTGCAATCAGCGGTAAACCCGTGGCGACAATCAACAGCGACGGACTGGATTTTGCCGGTATCGCCAACTATGCGCGCAGCATTGGCGGTCCTGCGCTGCGGGAGTTGACCTTCCACCAGCGTGCAATGAAACTCAAGCAGCTGGCCCTGTATCTGAATGAGCGGAAAGAGATCTTTTATGCGTTATCCAGGGAGACCGGCGCAACGCGCTCTGACTCCTGGATAGATATCGAAGGCGGCATAGCGACCTTGTTCTCGTTTTCCGGGAAAGGGCGCAGAGAGATGCCGAACGGCCATGTCTACCTGGATGGCCAACCGGAAGTCCTGTCCCGAAAAGGTAGCTTTATCGGGCAGCACGTCTATCTGCCACTTGAAGGTGTGGCTGTCCATATCAATGCATTCAACTTTCCTTGCTGGGGGATGCTGGAAAAAATCGCACCAACACTGATTGCCGGTGTGCCGGTGATTGTGAAGCCCGCGAGCCAGAGCGCCTACCTGACCGAACTGATGTTCAGACACATGATTGAGTCCGGTATTTTTCCCGAGGGATCACTGCAGTTGATCTGCGGTGGGGTGGGGAATCTGCTGGATAACCTGGGATGCCAGGATGCAGTCACCTTTACCGGATCGGCGACTACCGGGCTTAAGCTGCGCCAGCATCCGAATCTGATGCAAAATTCCGTGCGCTTTACCATGGAGGCCGATTCCCTGAATGCCTCAATTCTCGGTCCAGATGCCGGTCCGGGAACGCCCGAGTTTGATCTGTATGTCAAAGAGGTGGTGCGAGAGATGACTACCAAGGCGGGACAGCGTTGCACCTGTATCCGTCGCGCCATTGTGCCCCGGCACTATGCTACGGATGTGATTGATGCAATCAAGGCCCGCTTGATGAAGGTAGTGGTGGGTGATCCGCAAAACGAAGGTGTAACCATGGGTGCCCTTGCCAGTCATGATCAGTGCATCGAAGTTGCAGAGCGCATTGGGCAGTTATCCGAAACCTGTGAACTGGTGTATGACGGTGTCGATCAGCCAGGCATGGATCAGTTACCGTCAGATGGCGCCTACTTTGCGCCACGGTTGTTGTATTGCGACCGGCCTCTGGAAAACACTGGAGTGCATGACATCGAGGCGTTCGGGCCGGTCAGTACCGTTATACCTTACGAAAGCAATGAACAGGCGATAAAGCTGGCGCGCCTGGGACAGGGCAGTCTAGTCAGTTCTATCTTTACCTACGATGATGAATTTGCCCGTCAGATGGTAATCGGTATAGGCGCTTGGCACGGCCGTATCCTGATCGGCAACCGGGACTGCGGCAAAGAATCCACCGGCCATGGATCGGCCCTGCCTACGCTGATTCATGGTGGCCCAGGCCGTGCAGGCGGGGGACAGGAGATGGGTGGTGTGCGCGGCATACTGCACTATATGCAGGCCATTGCGCTACAGGGGTCTCCCACCACGCTTACCCGTATCACGGATTGCTGGATCGAAGGGGCAAGTCGCCTGGAGAGCGAAGTCCATCCTTTCAGGAAAAAATTAACCGAACTCCGAATAGGCGACAGCATCACCACTGGAAAACGCAAAATCACCCTCGAGGATATCGAGCATTTTGCTGAATTCAGCGGCGATAAATTCTACGCCCACATGGACCAGGAGGCCGCCAGCGCCAATCCTTTCTTTGAAGGCCGGGTTGCGCATGGCTATTTCATAGTTTCCGCAGCGGCTGGCCTGTTTGTCGATCCGGCACCTGGGCCTGTGCTGGCTAACTATGGCCTGGAAAACCTGCGCTTTCTAACCCCTGTCAATCCGGATGATGAGATCCAGGTGGAGTTTACCTGCAAGCAGAAAATCCCAAGAGAGAATGAGGATTACGGCGAAGTCAGGTGGGATACCCATGTCTATAACCAGAACCGTGAATTGGTCGCACGTTACGACGTGTTAACGATGGTTGAAAAATAATCGTACTTGTTTGAGGAGTGATTCAATGGCACTGAAAGAGAGATTGGCTGGCACCATGCGTGAACCACCGGCCATTGAGCAGCCGAATGTGTTCCCACTCAGTTGGGATGTACAGACCAAAAAGCTCGAGGAGATATGGGACGCCTCGCAGCGTGAGTATTGGGACCCCGCAAAGCTCTCATGGGATACCTTCGATCCTTCGTCATACTCCTGGGAGGAACGCGAGTGCATCGCCTACTGGTGGACGCTGCTGTCAGTATTCGATGCCTCTGCGCCACCGGTGTTCGCCGAGGCGCTGATCAAGACCTACGAAGAGCATGAAGAGGATCCGGTCCGTCGCTGCTTCTTCTCGATCACCCGCGATGAGCAGAACCATGAACAGATGTGTCGTCTGGCGATTACCAAGCTTCTGGATCACACTGATCCGATGACCTATGAGCCCAAAACCGAATTGGGCAAAAAGGCGCAACTGAATACCAAATGGCTCTTTTTCAACGGTAGTCGTTACTGGAACGGCTACAAAAAGGCGGTGCCGAAATACAGTCTGGCTGTTCTGTTCAGTTCATTTCTGATGGGCGAGATCGCAGCCGCGACCATTTTTCATCAAATGGCGGCGAATTGTCAGGAGCTGATTTTTCAAGAGGCGTTCAAACACATCGGTAAGGATGAAGGGCGTCACATGGCCATCTGCATGTCACTAATGGAGCGGGATTATCCGAACCTGACGGACGAGGACAAGTCGGTCATCACACGGCAGATCAGGGCCGGCTATCTGTTTCTATCCGCGGTACTGTTTGAGCCGCCTGAAGAGTTCTGGGATCTCCCTGACGATTTTATCGAAGTGCAACGCAAGTGTGAGGCGGTGTCACGCGCAGCTGGATTCGGTATTCCCGAGTATTAGATGAAAAAGGAGAATTGGCGCAAGGCCATGCTCAATCTGAAAGGGGTGCTTGACCGCTATGACACCCCCTTTCCGGCAATTCCCGAGGTGGGTATCACCGGTGAAGAGATATCCGACATCGACATGGATGAGATTATCCCTGTCTTCTGATTGTAGCCCGCCGGTGCTGCCCTAGGGCCACCCCAGGCGAGTAATAGACGGTATAGCAATGAGCAAGATTCAATTATTTCCATCCGGCCATGAAGTTGAGTGTGAAGCCGGTGAAACAGTGTTGTCGGCCCTGGAAAAGGCCGGTTATGCCCTGCCCAATAACTGCCGTGCCGGCGCCTGTGGTGAGTGCAAAATCAAGGTGCGCAGCGGGCAGTTCGATCAGGGCATGGTGCTGGACATGGCGCTGTCTCCAGAAGAGCGCGAGGAGGGTTTTGGCCTGATGTGTATGGCCAAGCCACTCTCAGATATTCTCGAAATCGAATGGGGCACGGAAGATGCGCAGCCCAAGCTTTTCCCTCCTCGGGAGAATGTACCCTTTGTTGTGGTTGACCGCTTATCGCGAACCCCGCGCATCGTCGAGTTACGTTTGCGGCCTCTGGGCAAGCCATTGCGATACTGGCCAGGACAGTATGTGATTATCGGTGATCAGCAGAATGCTGTTATTCCAAGGGCCTACTCGATTGCCAATGCACCGCGTGATGATGGTGAGATATCACTGCAGGTAGCCCTGGTCGATGAAGGTGTGACCAGTAACTGGATTCATGAGCGTGTTGCTGTGGGCGACATCGTTCGGCTTTCTGGTCCCTATGGGACATTTATTGGTGATCCGAGCACAGAAACTCCTGTACTCTGCCTGGCGGCGGGGACAGGTCTGGCACCGATCATGGCGCTGGCAGAGGCTGCCCTGGCGCGGGGATTCAGGCACCCGGTTACCTTGATGTTTTCTGCGCGTACATCCCAGGACGTCTACGATATGGGGCGAATCGCCCTATGGCAGGCGAAACACCGAAACTTCAAGTACGTGCAATGCCTGACCCGGGAGCAGACAGGCCAAGTGCATGGTCGCATCCCGGAACTCCTGCCTGGTATGTTCGAGGACCTATCCGGCTTCAGTATATTTGTCGCCGGGGGTCCTGAGTTTGTCGATAGCTGTTTGACGGTTGTCCGGAGTCTGGGCGCACAGGAGCAGCTGATCCATACCGAGGGATTTTATCAGCAGCAGTCGCCGGAGGTTCCGGATGCCAAGCGTCTGATGACGAGTTAGCGCCTAGGTGAATCGCTTGCGGTAACTCTCGCTCATTGGCTTGAAACCGCCTATTTGGTTTTCACAGACGTTGAGAATGTGCTGTTCAGCGATAGGCGAAATCGCCCGGTAAATGGTGGCGCAGATGTCATGCGCCTTCAGCCCCGCCCACTGCTCAGGCAACAGGGTTGTTGGCAGTAATGGATCGCGTAACAGAATTCTACGGTAATGATGTATCAGTATGCTGCGGATGATGAAGCAGTGTTCCGGATTCGCCCCGCTCAACTGATCGTCGGCAGTCAGACATGCGGTGAGTCGCTGGTAGCGTTTTATAAAGGTCTGGTAGAGCTTCTCCAGTTCATCGAGTTTAAAGCATTGTCTGACCATCTCCGCGGAACTGAGTCCATGCTGTTGGTCGAAGTTGTGGGCGCGCATGACCACGATCTTGTCACTGACCCCCAGTTCCTCGCACAACTCCCAGATGGGTTGCAGGGTTGCAGCCGGATGCCCGTAAACATTCGGGGCAATCATGCCGAAACCCAGCCAGGTAAGGCGTTTGCGTAATTCCGTCCTTTGCTCTGCGGTCGTACCGGCCGTGCCGGTAAACACCAGGCACCATTCATTATTCCAGGTTTTTTACGGAAAGTAGTAGATTCTTGATTCGGCCTGTTTGACACTGACCGAGGCCTGACTGGTGAGCCGATAGTAGCTTCGGCGTCCGATCTTCTCATAGGTCAGCCAGTTATCCTGGCTAAGGCGATACACAGAGGTTCTTACCAGGCGTTCGTTAATGCCAAACGGTGCGAGCAGATTGATCAGGCTGCCCAGCGAAATTTCTCCACCATGGGGTTCAACGCTGTCACCGAAGACAGTGCTGATAAAGCTCGGGGCACGGCTTGGAGGTTGCTTGCGAAGCGCATTTAGAATCGAACGGCTGCAGGCCTTGAACTCGGTTTTGTTCACGGGATTGGTCATGTAATGTTATAGACAAGCACCATTCTATCAATCGGATGGTTGTTAAGCCATTCAGGGCTTTGCCACTGGCGTGCGTTTATTTTTGGCTTGATCAAGCGGCAACTGGCGGAGCATGACTAGGGACTCCCCGCAGAATAGACGGTCACTCCCCGTTGGGTGACCTCGTTGCCGATCTCCGGTTTATCCGGGATTAAGCGTGAAAGACTGAATGAGATCGCTGCCATAACTGCCCCCATGATAAAGACGGCAGAGGGTGAGTTGATCCAGATGATGCCAAAGAGCACAGGTATCACCACTGCAGCGATATGATTGATGGTGAAGGAGACGCCAGCGGTGGAGGCGATGTCTTTCGGTTCAGCAATTTTGTGGAAATAGCTGTTGATGCCGATCGCCATGGCGAAAAACAGATGGTCGAGGACATATAGCATAGCCGCCAGCCATCCCTGCTCGACAAATGCATAGGAGATAAAGATTACGATCAGTCCCAGATATTCAATCCCCAACACACGTCGTTCACCCCAGGAGCTGATCAATCGCCCAATTCTTGGCGCCAGTGGGGTATTGATCACATGATTGATGAGAAACAACAGGGCGATATCGGATGCGCTATAGCCGAATTTTTCCACCATCAGGAAACCGGCGAAGACGATGAAAATCTGACGCCTGGCGCCACTCATGAAAACCAGTGCGTAATAGAGCCAGTAGCGCTTGCGCAGCACCAGGTGTTTATGCTGCGGCTCTTTATGCGTAAACGCTGGAAACCACTGCCAGGCAAGAATGCTCACCAATACAGCGACACCACCGCTGATCCCATACAGCCATGCATAGTCCATCCCCATCTGCTCCATGCCCAGCCAGATCCCGGCAAATACGATAATCGAGGCCACCGAGCGTGCAGAGGATTGGCGTCCCATCACCAGAGGAGAGCGCCCCTTGTCTACCCATTGCAGCGTCAGGGATTGTTGCAGGGTGAAGTAGTAGTGGAATCCGATTGACATCAATACGGTGGTGAAATACAGACCATATTCGCTGTTGAGCACACCGGTCAGGGAGACGCCAAGCCCAAGCAACGCAATAGATAGCAAGGCGAAAGTCTGCTCACGCAAGATAAGCAGAACGAAAATGGTGGTGAAGGCAAGAAAGCCGGGTACCTCGCGCAGGCTTTGCAGAATGCCGATCTCAACGCCCGTGAACCCGGCGGTCTCCACGGCATAATTATTCAGCAGGGTATGCCATGAGGCAAAGGCAAATGATCCTGCTGCTGCGAGTAGAATCAGCAGATATTCCGGTTTTCTGAAGCGCTCAAACATTACAGTGCCCTTGTGTAATACAGTGGATTAGCTTAGCCGATAAACGGGCCGTGATATACGCTGTTCTTTAAGGAGGAGGGAGTAATGGTTTGACTGTTGAATGAACCGTCAGGAATAAAAGTAATTTCTATGGAAACCTGTGTATCCCATTGTTCTGTTTATTTTTATATGAATATTGTAACATGCGCTATATAGCTGCAACGCATTTACGGCTTGGTCAACGCGCCGAAACTGCCGATAGGACGGAATATCAGCTAAGCTTGTAGCTTGCCTGCCAGAATTTCCCAGGTATGGCAGTCAGCAGTCTTTCAACAGGGACAGTTGTCATCATGTCATCAACTGTTCACTCTTGGAATTTTGCATGTCAACAGATCGGAAAAAGGTATTAATTGTCGAGGATAGCCGGGCACTGAACACCATGCTTGCCCATACTATTCGCTCGCAACTGCAAATAGATACCCAATCCGCATTTTCTTTACAGGAAGCCAACCAGATAGTTGGCAGTAATCCTGAACAGTTTTTTCTGGCCATTCTGGATCTCAATCTCCCTGATGCACCGGACGGTGAAATCGTCGATGTCATGCTGGATAAGGGGATACGTCCGATAATCCTTACCGGAACCATCTCGGGTGATACCCATGCGAAGATGAACGAAAAGCCAATCATCGATTATGTGGTGAAGCGTAATCTGAACGAGATTCAGTATGTCATCGATACGGTTGAACGGTTACGCGACAACATCAACAGAAAGGTAATGGTGGTCGATGACTCGAAGTCATCGCGAGCACTGATCCAGGGACTCCTTGAACGGCATTATTTACAGACAGTAGAAGCAGAAAATGGGGTCGAGGCACTGGAACTGCTGAAACAGCATGATGATATCTGTCTGGTTGTGACTGATTACAATATGCCTGAAATGGGGGGTGTCGAACTGGTCAGCAGGATACGCGAGAGGTATTCAAGACAGGAGCTGGCGGTCATGGGTATCTCTGCGGCAAGTACCCAGAAGGTGACAATCCAGTTGCTCAAGTCCGGTGCCAATGACTTTATCAGCCGACCCTTTGCCCACGAAGAGTTTTACTGTCGGCTTAATCAGAATATCGATGCCATTGCCAGTTATCGGAAACTGGCCGATAGTGCCACCAGCGATTTCCTTACCGGCTTGAACAACCGCAAGTATCTCTTTGAAACCGGTCAGTTGCTGCTTGAAAATGCCCGACGCAAGAACATCGCGCTGACCATCGCCATGCTTGATGTGGATCATTTCAAGAAAACCAACGACACCTATGGGCATCAGGTGGGTGATCGGGTATTGCAGCATATTGCCAAAATCTTCAAGAAAACTCTCAGAGAGGCGGATCTGGTGGCGCGGGTGGGTGGCGAAGAGTTTTGCGTCATCTGTGTCAATCTCGATGATGCCAATGCGCAGGGTCTGTTTGAACGGTTACGTCTGGCGGTATGCAACGATCCACTGATTTGTGATGAGGCAACCGTCAGCATCTCCATCAGCATAGGTTACACCTCCAGAGTATCAGACAACCTGGATGGCATGCTCGGCGTTGCAGATAAAGCGTTGTACGCGGCCAAGGCGGGGGGCAGAAACAGGGTCGAATCTACCGATTGAACCCTGTCAGATCGCAGCGAAGATGATCAGTTCTTCTCGACCTGGTAGATGAGATCCATGCTCTGCTGATTGCCGGATTCAGCTTCGAGTTTCAGTTTTTCAGTCAGGCGATAGCGCATTTGCAAGGCGCTGGAAGAGTCGAACAGTCCGACGCCATAGCTGATGTAGAGATCGGGCGAGAGATATTTTCCTAGCACCAGTGAGCTATCTTCCAGGCTGCCCCCTTCCTGGACTGTCAGGCTGTCAACGCCGATCCCCGAGGCGACACTGTCGAGCAGGGCCTGGCTTTTTTCCAATCCCTGTGCGAGCGCCGCCTGTTTGAGCATGCTCGCCTTGCCCGGTCCCTCTTCACCCAGCCCGCGCCCTGTTACCAGGTAGGAGAGTGCTTCCTCCTCGGGAAGGGCGGGGCGGCTGGCGACAGTAACCAGTGGCTTACGCAGAGAGCCTGTGACATCCAGGACTGCGGTAACACTCTCATCGACTGAGAGGCGTGTTGCCTGCAGGTCCAGTGCGGGATTTTTCAGTGGGCCGGAAAACAGCAGTAGCCCCTTCTCGATGGTAAGATCCTGTCCATAGGCCTTGTAGCCTCCATCGCGAAGCGACAGTTCACCATGGCCCAGGCTTTTACCGTCTTTACTGGTCAGGTCCATTGTCCCTTCAATACGGGTTTTCAGTCCGAATCCCTGGAAGCTTACCGCATCGCCCAGGATCAGCGAGACAGCAGCATCAATCTGTAAAGGCGCCGTCTCCGCTTGCTTCGGCCCCTGGTGATCGATGATGACCTGGTCATCCGAGACACTGACGCTGGAGGCCGGGATCTCTATGATTTCAACGGTCGCCTTGGGCAGTTCAACCTTTCCGCGTGCCTGCAGTTGGCGGTCTTTGATTGTGATCTGCAGGTCGGGCGAGATATAGGCAACTGCCTGGGGAAGCTGGACAATCTGAAAATCCTTGCCTTGGATGTTTAACTGCACCGGAAAACCCGTTGCAGGATCGAGTACGACATCACCTGACAGGGTCAGCTTGCCATCACCGGAGATCATCGAGCCGTCGATTTGCGCCTTATTCAGATCGTCGGTTTTTACAGTGAGATTCAGTTCTTTGAACTCAACGCCTAGTGCAGGAATGCTGGTGGCCGCCTCGGATAACCGCACCTCTCCCTGTAGTTTCGGTGCAGCCAGAGTACCGCCCAGAGCAATATTGCTATCGAGCCGGCCATCGATGTCGATCAGATCCGGTATCAATACACCGAGAGGCCGTAGATCGGGGAGTTGCATCGTCATCTGACCGGACAGTTTTTGCTCCTGCTCCGCATCGGCGCTGGCCAGGAGCGCGCTGCCATTGATCCGGCCGTTTTTATCTACATTGATATTCAGTTCGGTATTCAGGCCGGTCGGATTAAAGGTGGCCCTGACTACCCCCTGGCTCAGGTCCAGTCGCACTCTTTCATCTTTGTCCAGGACCATGCTCAGGGCGCCGCTTGCCAGCAGCAGTTCCGCATTACCAGTCAGGGCGTCGGCAGTTTGGTTGATCGCCAGTTTGCCGTTGATATTGCCCTCTGCCTGGGCATCTTCAGGCAGCCAGCGTGACAAGAGCTTCAGGGGTAGATCGGTGATCTCTCCACTGACATGTGCTTCACCGGGTGCCCAGTCAGCGCTGGAGCAGATTTGTGCGCTCTGCTGTATCAGACAAAGCATTTTCAATTCGAAAAGGGATGCGCTTGCCCGCATCCCGGCAGGGACAGTCGATTGCCAGCTTCCAGCCCAGGGGTGAGAGGCCTCGAGTCGGGTCAGCACTCCAGACCAGCTGGATTCCAACCAGCCACCATCTAGCTCAGTCTCGATCCGCGCCTCGCTGTCTGCCAGCATGGCCTTGATTTGGTGTTTTTCCGGTGTGCCGGTCAGTGTCAAGTCGATGGATTCACCTTGCCAGTCGGCGAACAGGGGTTTGACTGCATTGATTTTGATCTGGGCTTGCTGGCTGTTCCATTCCACATCGGCGTTGGCCTGTTGCAGGGAGTAGTCCTGATAGCTGATGCTGTCGGCTTTTGCATGCAGTTGCACCTGTGGGTCAGTGAGGGTGCCACTAAGTCTACCCTCGGCGTCCAATCGACCGGCCAGTTGTGGTGCAATCACATCCAGTGCCGGGGCATTGATTGTGAATTTGAGATCGGGGCTTTGTGCAAATAGACCGTTCAATAGCAGTTTGTTCGGTCCACTGTCAATCTGGATGGCTTGCAAATCGAGGGTATCATTTTCGAAATGCACGCCCCCGGAGGCCTTCAGTGGATAATCCCTGAGCAATCCACTGAGTTGCTCGATGCGTCCGTCAATTGACAAGGCACTCTCTTGAATACGCCCCTGGATGTCTGCGTTGAGATCAAGCTGCCCAGGCCAGTCCGGCCACTGATCAGCCGGATTGATCTGGCGTGCAATAACCGCCAGATCCCATGCAGGGTAGGGCGACCAGGCGAAGGAGCCGCTTGTGCTGACCGTTCCACCCAGCAGGGAAGTCTGCGCATTGAGGTTCTTCAGCCCAGTGCTTTCGATATCGGTAGCCACCTCTAGCGTCATGGGCGGAATATCAGGCTGGGAAAAAGCGAGGTCTGCTGTCATGTCGACATGCAGCAGGCTGACAGGCCCGGATATGCGGTAACTGCCGGTTTGACTGCTGTACTCACGAGGGCCGGTGAGTGGCCAGCCGATATCGTTCCAGTCGCCCTGCAGGTCGAGCGTCACCTCCTTATCCGCCAGACCAATGCTGCCGGTTGTCGTCAGGCGGGTGGGTTGGCTGACCAGATGTTCAATGCTCAATGCCGTGAGGTCGCCCGAGATTTTGCCCTCGCCGGCGGATGCTCCCAACTCCGGCAGCTTGCCATGCCAGCTTATCGCAATGGAAAAGGGGAGCTGTTCGGCGAGTGTCAGGTCGCCTTTTGCCGCTATATTCACCTCGTTGTACTGGGCGGCAAGTGCTGCGATTTGAACCTGTTGCTCCTGGGTGCTCAGGCTAGTGGATATCTGCCGGATTGTCTGTTGCTCGCCACCGGTTTCAATGATCAGTTCATTGAGCAGCGCCTGATCCAGTTTCAGGGTGACAGGCAGGCTTGGCAGAGCGGTCTCCGATTCACTGTCAGGACTGGGTTTGAGTGCGGTGTAGTGGATGTTACCGATGTTCAGCGTCTGTACGTGCAGCACCCGGTCGAATAG
>PKUO01000033.1:53161-150782 GCA_002869585.1 Sedimenticola sp. | reverse complement strand
CACTCGCTTTCGAAAGACCGACTTCCCGTGTTCATTGAGGCCTGTCAGATGAAACCAGTTCTTGCCAAGGTCGATTCCGAGAACGGTGATATTGTCAGTCATTGAATGATCTCCATTTTTGATTAAAACAGTAGGATATCTAGGAGGGGCAGACCATTCCATTAAGCGACGGTATTCTTTGCAGCCGAAACGAAGTGAAATATTCGTTCATCACCCAACATAAGAATACCTATCCCATCAGCCTGCAGTGTCAGGTATTGGGTGTGAGACGCAGTGGCTACTACAACTACCAAGCCAGTCAGGCTAGAAAGCGGGATGAAGCAAAGCACCAGGAGATGCTGGAGTGGGTCAAGGACATCGCTGAAAGCTCTGGCTATAGATATGGCAGCCGTCGGATGAAGAAGGCATTGAACGCCTTGAGTTATCCAGCGAGCCGCAACAAGGCGAGGCAATTGATGCGAGAAGCTGGCGTCCAGGCCAGGCAGCGTAAGAAATACAAGGTCACCACGAACAGCAATCATAAAAAGGCGGTTTACGAAAACCTTGTGGATCGCCGATTTGATGTACCCCAGACAGATCAGGTCTATGCTGCCGATATCACCTCTGTATGGACACAGGAAGGCTGGCTGTATCTGGCGGTTGTTATGGATCTGTGTTCACGGAAAGTGGTGGGTTGGAGCATGAGTTCACGGATGAAGGCCCAGCTGGTGTGTGATGCCTTGAAAATGGCCATCTGGCAACGCAGACCGCAACCGGGATTGATCCATCATTCGGATCGTGGTTCGCAGTATGCCAGCCATGCTTTTCGACGATTACTCAATGCTCACGGCGTCAAAGGCAGTATGAGCCGCAAAGGAGATTGTTGGGACAATGCAGTGGTTGAGAGTTTCTTTGGCAGCCTGAAACAAGAACGGGTGCAATGGAGAGGCTATCAGACACGGTACGAAGCTCAACAGGATATATTGAACTATATCACCATGTTTTATAACAGCCACCGATTGCACTCATACTTGGGATATGTCAGTCCCAATGACTATGAGAAGGCATTAGTGGAAATGAAAAAAGCCGCTTAACTGGGTTGTCCGAAATGGCTTGACCACGTCAGGCTGGTTGGTGATGGGCTGGCGCCAGTTGCTGTAACCCAGATAACTGTTGCTGTTGAGGTGTGCGATCCAGGCTTCGGCTTCGAACCAGTTGAGGCTGCCATCGTCGGTACATATCTGCGCCTTGGTGCGGCCGGTGTTGTTGGTGACCGCTGGATCGGGTTCCGGCCAGCTCTGCCAGAGGGGATCGTTGGCATCACACAGGGTCTTCACCATATTGGCGTCCTGCAGCCAGGTGATGTTGAGCGTGGTGTCGTTGACCAGACCATTGCCCAGATCATTGAGCGCAGCGTTTGCGTTGATGGCAACGGACAACAGGAATACAGTTGCGAAAAGGCGGATTTTATCCATTTTGGGGATTTTCCTGAATATGTTGGCGTTATTGCTAGGCGATGATACCTGAACAGACCGCCACGTGAAAACTGGTAGCACCGGGGTCAGAGTCGCCATTGGCAACTCTGACTGTGGATTCACATCGAATAAAACCGCCTTGGGTATCAAAATTGAGCGCAACTCAACACACATAGCCTTCGATGTGACACACTGCGTCCTCTGCCTCTTGGATCTCACCAAGAATATGGTGCCGGATAGAGTTCGTACACAGAGTTCTATAGATTACATGGACATGCTCGCCTTTTTCGATAACTAATAGATCCTCACTAGCAATGCTCGCCCATAACGCTTGGTTTGGCGCCGAGGGAACTCCTTGGTAACCGAGCAAGCATCCGCTACTAGCGCATCTCAGGCGGCAACCCGTCTAGTGCCTGCAGGAGTTTTTCATGTTCATCCAAATTCAGAGGGCTATGAACCACGTTGGTACTTGCCGGGTCAGCACCAAGATAATTATTCCCCTTCCAGTTGATTGACGGTCGAATTGGCCGCTCACTGAATCCACCACCACAATTGGGGCATGTGTTCTTGAGAAGGGTTTCCACGCAGGTTACGCAGAATGTGCATTCATAGGAGCAAATGCGCGCTTCGGTAGAATTTGGCGGCAACGGCTTGTTGCAATGCTCACAACCTGGTCTTAATTCAAGCAAGATCAATCCCCCTTTTTCTTCATCGTTTAGGTTTACGATTTGCCCATGGGTTGATACTCCCGTCCGTGCGATGCCCTGCCCCCTGGTTCCGTTCAGTCGATTTAGCTTCGCGTTTTGCGCGCAACCGCTCAGCATCCTCTAAACTAAGCTCCGCAGGCTCACCTGGCGATTGATCTTCTGGAATCACTCGATCCCTAGGCGGTAACAAAAACTGTTCGGAAGACGCCCTGGGTAAGTTTTTAAACTCATACAAATAGAAGGCCTCAACTTTTTCACGCGCCCAATCCGTTTTTTTCAGAAACTTCACACTGGAATCGATGCTCGGCTTGGTCTTAAAGCAATTAATATTTAAATAGGCAGAGAGGATCTCAAAACCGTAATTATCAACTATTTCTACCAATAACTTTTTTAATCCAACACCGTGCAACGGGTTGTTCTTGTAATTAATCTCATTATTCATGCTAATGTTCGCTCAAGGCACCAAGGTAAATACCGTCATTATACCTGTTGTCACAGCACACATTGCTGTTACTTTCGTCTATTGATGCTCTGGTAGAGGTACGCTGACTTCCATCTTTCTTGGTATGGCACATCCAAAAAATGTTTTTTGATTATAAATTCAAGGATATGCCGTTTAAAGAAAGGCCATCAGGATCTATTATTGAATCCAGCAACTGACATACCAGATTCGTCACCGACAAATTCCCACATACACCCCAGCCATGGGGTAAACCGGAGAAACGCAATGAAGGCTATTGGCTATACCAAATCCCTGCCAATCAATGATGCTGAATCTTTAATCGATATCGAACTGCCTCAGCCCATTGCAACCGGGCGAGACTTGCTTGTAAAGGTCAACGCGATTTCGGTGAACCCGGTTGATTACAAAATCCGCCGGAGAGTCTCTCCAGCTGAGGGTGACTACAAAGTGTTTGGCTGGGATGCCGTGGGTGAAGTTGTCGCAACAGGAGAGGCTACCACGCAGTTCAAGTCAGGTGATGCGGTCTATTATGCCGGCGATCTCAACCGTCAGGGCAGCAATGCCGAGTTCCAACTGGTTGATGAGCGTCTTGTCGGCAGTAAACCCAAAAGCTTATCCGCCGCTGAAGCCGCTGCTCTACCGCTTACAACGATCACAGCCTGGGAGTTACTGTTCGAACACCTGGCCATCAAGCAACAAAGCCCGGATTCAACAGCGAAGTCCAATGAGATGATTTTGGTTGTTGGTGCCGCAGGGGGTGTTGGTTCTATTCTAATCCAGATAGCCAAGGCCATTACCGGTGCCACTATCATCGCCACCGCCTCCCGGGAAAGTTCGCAGGCCTGGGTTAAGAAACTGGGAGCAGATCATGTTATTGATCACACAAAACCTCTTCTGCAACAAATTCAGGCCCTGGGTATTGACCAAGTTACACACGTTGCCAGTCTGAACAGTACCGGTTCTTACTTTGAGAGCTATACAGAACTGCTTACGCCTTTTGGCAATATTGCCATGATTGATGACCCCAGCCGTCCTCTGGATGTAATGAAACTGAAATTAAAGAGTCAGTCTTTACACATAGAGTTTATGTTTGCACGCTCCATGTTCAATGCTGCAGATATGGATGAGCAGGGCCGATTGTTGAACCGCGTATCTAATCTGGTGGATCAGGGCTATATCCAGACTACATCGGGTAAACACCTTGGCACAATCAATGCTGAAAACCTGAAGACTGCGCATGCGGAATTAGAGGCCGGCAAAGCTATCGGAAAGATCGTTCTGGAAGGATTTTGAACAAATTGGACAGCACTGGTGGTTTGTAAAAGGTCATTTTTTACGGTGCCAGGCACGCCCAACCATATCAATGCATCTGAGTATCAGAGCATCATTCGAGGATACAAAACCATGCAGAAAACCATACTGATTACTGGATCGACAGACGGCATCGGGTTGGAAGCGACCAGCATGCTGGTCTCACAGGGTCACAATGTTCTGCTGCACGGACGTAATCCGGCCAAGTTGGAAGAAGTGGCACGAACACTCTCTGGGCGACAAAATAGGGGGCGTGTTGAAAGCTATGTGTGCGACCTATCACAACTATCCGAGGTAGTGGTACTCGCGAACGAGGTTGCTGAGCGGCACACTAAGCTTGATGTGCTGATCAACAATGCTGGCGTCCTCAAGACATCTATACCCACCACACAAGAAGGACTGGATGTACGCTTTGTGGTCAATGCCATTGCCCCCTATCTACTGACGAAAAATCTTTTACCCTTGATGGGAACATCTGGAAGGGTGATCAATCTGTCATCCGCGGCTCAGTCTCCGGTTGATCCAGAGGCACTGGCTGGGCATATCAAATTGTCCGATGACCTCAATGCTTATGCGCAAAGCAAACTGGCAATCACCATGTGGTCTCGCAGCATGGCACTCTCGCTCAAGGGTACCGGTCCTGTAATTATCGCAGTCAATCCCGGGTCACTTCTGGGCACCAAGATGGTGAAAGAAGGATTTGGTATAGCTGGCAAGGACATCCGCATTGGCGCAGAAATATTGACCCGATTGGCACTGTCTGATGATTTTGACGATGCTTCCGGCCTGTATTTCGACAACGATACAGGTCGGCTTGCCTCCCCTCATCCCGATGCACTGGATCCAGAAAAATCCCAGGCGATTGTGCATGCAATCGAGGCAGTTATACTCGCAACAGCCCTGTAGGTCGCATAATTCATTAGTGAAGTTTAGGATCTCTGCCTCTATCATATAGTCATGCACCTGATTACTACCTGTGTCAAAAGACACCCAAGCATTATTCTCATAAGGTAAATTTATGGAACTGGATCTGGACGGCGGACGCCTCGTAATTTTCCTGGGCGGATTTATATTATTCTTTCTCATAGAATCGATTCTTCCCGCCCGTTCCTGGCATGGCAGCCGTATCAAACGTATATTTTTTCATTCGTCCGTTGCTGCATTTAATACCGTACTGGTACGCATCTTGCTGTACGTGCCCTTTCTGCTTTGGGTTGTTTATGTTGAACAGCAGGGCTGGGGTATCTCCCGCTGGTTGGGGCTCAGCGGCTGGCTGGAGATCATAATGTCAATCGTCATGCTAGATGCCTTCGACTATTTCTGGCATCGCGCCAATCATCGTATTCCATTTCTCTGGCGCTTTCACAAAGCACATCACGCCGACACCGAGATGGATGTGACCACCGCCCTACGCTTTCACCCCGGTGAATTGGTCCTGTCGTCGCTCGCCAAGGCTTCCTGGGTGCTGATATGGGGGCCGACAACAATCGCCTGGTTTATTTTCGAGGGCCTGATCAGCCTGTGCGCACAGTTCCACCACAGCAATATCGATTTGCCGGACAAGATTGAGCGCTTTTTGTACCGTATCATCGTCACACCACGCTTTCATACATCGCATCATGCGGTCGATCGACAGTATGGCGATGCAAATTTTTCCACAATCTTCAGCTTCTGGGACCCGCTGTTTAGAAGCTACCACCAAATACCGCGCGGTCCTGATGGCCAACTCGCGGAAGATGCGATTGGACTGCCTGAAGCGCGTGATTTATCACTATCTTTCCGTGCCTGGTTCACCGAACCCTTCAGTCGTCGAAATATGGGTTTACCTGACTGACGGATTGGTGATAGTTTGGCGTACAGTTTATTAGTCTTTAGGAGGACTACAGTGAAAAAGATTCTAAGCCTGTTGTTACTGATCCCTTTGACCACAATCGCTGCTGAACATGGCGGCAAAGCAATGGAGATGAAGAAGCAAGCCACTCAAGCCGCAGAACAGACAGGCGCGGCTGCGGAGCACGGCGGCAAAGCGATGGAGATGAAGGAGCAGGCCACTGAAGCCGCAGAACAGGCAGGAACGGCTGCGGAGCACGGGGGCAAAGCAATGGATATGAAAGGGCAAGCCACTGAGGCCGCAGAACAGGCAGGTGCGGCTGCGGAACACGGCGGACAACCTTTAAAGAAGAAGGCCAGTGAGCATGCGGGCACACCCGTCGAATAATATATCTCTACCAATGTTTGGATATTTGAGATTGGTTTGCAGCATTGCCTTGCTATCCAGCTCAATCGGTTTATCTGTGGGCGCCAGCCACGCAGCAGATGAACTCCAGCCAGAGAAATCTACCTAGCAGCGCAAGTATTATGTAGAAGACATCAAATCAACAATGCTGAAATACATCAGCGACACCGTTGACGATGAAGGCATCTTTCACTTGCGCGATGATAAAACCGGAGAAGATCTGGCATTGAAATTCGTGCGCATCCATGATCCGGTGCGACAAATCGGCACAGATATCTATTTCGCCTGTACGGATTTTCATGTGGTGGGAGAGGAAGACAAACTTTACGATCTCGATTTCTGGATGAACGACAAGACTGGAGAGTTAAAAATCTACCAGTCCAAGGTACACAAGGAGCCTCGCTGGTCTTTGTTGTATGGCTGGTATAAACAACCACGTTATACCTTCGTAAACGACGAGATAGAGTATCTGTATTGAGCCCAAAACTCTGAGAGTCAAACATGATTTTCAATTTTCTTGGGTTCTCAAGGAGTCATACCGGCGGCCAGAAATGGTCGCCGGTTAACGCAGTAGGTTACCTTCTTTAACCAATGCATGTATCCGCCATTGACCTTTCTCGATCTCTCTGCAATCCGTGTAGATATCCAACAGACGACTCCCCAAATAGCCTGGATACGAAGGGTGCCTTTTCTGACCCAGTGTTCTTATCCAGATCATAATTCAACAAAAAGGAAACCATGGTCAATATTCCAAAAACAATGCGAGGCGTCTGGTTACTGGGGCATGGTGACTTCGACAAACTGGAAGTAAGAACAGATATTCCCACACCCAGGGTGCGGGACAATGAGGTTCTCATCCGTGTCAGTGCTGCAGGCATCAATAACACCGATATCAATACTCGCATTGGATGGTACTCAAAAAATGCTGGCAGTGACGATGCAAGCTGGGCAGGTGAAGCCATTCATTTCCCCCGCATCCAGGGTATCGATGTATGTGGTGTTATCGTCGATATTGGTAAAAACGTTAATCCGTCGCGAATAGGTGATAAGGTACTTGTTGAACCATGTTTAAAAGAAGCGGCAGGTAAAACTCTCGAATCACCTTGGTTTCTAGGTTCTGAATGTGATGGTGGTTTTGCGGAATTTGTAGCAGTTGTCTCCCGCCATGCCCATAAAATCGCAAGCCCTTTAAGTGTCACTGACCTTGCCTCCTTTCCCTGCTCATATTCCACGGCCGAAAATATGCTCACAAAAGCCCGTGTAAAAGCTGGCGAGGTTGTTCTGGTTACCGGAGCATCGGGAGGCGTTGGCTCGGCGGCTTTGCAACTTATCAAGTCTCGTGGTGCAGAGGCAATTGTTGTAACCAGTCCTGCCAAAGTCGATGGATTAATTAAGTTGGGTGCGCGCAAGGCAATTACCCGAGCCGAGAGTTTGATATCAACGCTGGGAGAAAACACAGTTGATGTCGTGGTTGATCTTGTCGGTGGAGATACATGGCCAGAGCTGCTTCAGATTTTAAAACCAGGTGGCCGGTATGCGGTAGCAGGCGCAATCGGGGGTCCGATAGTGTAACTCGACTTAAGAACGCTTTACCTCAAGGACTTATCACTTTTTGGATGTACGGTATTGGAAGATAGCGTCTTTCCGAATTTGATCAGTCAAATTGAAAATGGCCGTATAAAACCCTTGGTCTCACAAATTTTTCCATTGGAAGATATCATTGAAGCACAAAAGGTTTTTCTACAGAAAAAACACACTGGAAAAATTGTATTATCTGTAGCAGTGGAATGATGGCGTAAGCACAAACCGAATCATCCGGAACAGTGAGCAGGAATCAACTCACAGCATCGGTTGATCTTCAGTAGCCGAGCAGGGAACTGATTCGTTGCTATTCTATTCCACGCATCCTTCATGGATAAGCAATATACTGACTGTGTTAGCTTTAGCGCATGAAATTAACAAACAGTTATGCGCGTCTTGGCGACAATTTTTATGAAAGCATCCATCCTGAGCCGGTTAAAGACCCCAAGATTTTCCTGTGGAATTATAAACTGGCCGGGGAGCTATTCCATCCCGAAATACTGGGCTTAAACAACCAGGAGCTGGCACAGATATTTTCTGGAAATACCATTCTTACAGGTTCGGAACCAATAGCACTGGCCTATGCGGGTCATCAGTTCGGTAACTTCGTACCACAACTTGGAGATGGCAGAGCACATCTTCTCGGCGAAATAGTTGATCACCAAAACCTGCGAAAGGATATTCAGCTCAAGGGGTCAGGCCCGACATCTTTCTCGCGCAATGGTGATGGGCGTTGTGCCCTGGGACCTGCCGTCAGGGAATTCATCATGGGTGAGGCAATGCACGCCATGGGTATCCCTACAACTCGCAGCCTAGCCGTTACCACTACAGGTGAAACGGTCTATCGTGAGACACCGCAACCAGGCGCAGTTGTAACTCGCATTGCCTCAAGCCACCTACGTGTGGGCACCTTCGAGTATTTTGCCGCCAGACAAAACCATCGAGCTCTCGAACAGCTTTGTGATTATGCCATAAGCCGTCACTATCCAGAGCTTCGGAATGAAGGCGATGATCGATTCATTCTGCTACTTGAAAACGTGATGGAGCGACAAATAGATCTAGTCGTTGAATGGTTACGCGTGGGCTTTATTCACGGCGTCATGAATACAGACAACACGACCATATCGGGTGAAACCATTGACTATGGTCCTTGCGCCATGATGGGAGTGTACAACCCCAGAACAGTATTCAGCTCAATCGACAGGCAGGGGCGGTATGCCTTTGGTAATCAGCCTGCTATTGCACAATGGAATATGGCCCGTTTCGCAGAGACACTGCTGCCACTGATCGCTAACGACGAAAAGCAGGCGATTGATATAGCCGGTCAGCGAGTATCCGAGTTTCCTGACCGGTTCAAAGAAAAACATCATCATATGATGGCAAGAAAAATTGGCTTGACTAAGCTACTTCCTTCAGACCATGAATTGATATCCGAACTGTTAGACCTACTTGAACAGAAGCAATTGGATTACACCATAAGTTTCGACCGACTGAGACAATCTCTATCATCTCCATCAGAGGAAAAACTGATTACCGCAGATCTGGGAAGCTGGATCTCCAGTTGGAAAACTCGGTTGCAGAACCAGCAGGAATCAGAAGTAGAATCACAGGCTTTAATGCAACAGGTTAACCCTGTAGTAATACCCAGAAACTATCACATGGAAAAAGTCATCCGGTCGTGCATAGAGAACGGTGAATCCAGTGCAGCCGAAGAGTTTCTTGAAGTGTTGGCTTCGCCCTATATGGCAACAGATACAACAGCGCAATACCAGAATGTGCCCGATGACGCTGACCTTAGTTATCAAACATTCTGCGGCACCTGATAAAAGACTTGGATGGTGGGTATAGGAGTGCAATCTGGAGTCAGGTAAGCGACTGCTCCCGCCCTATAACAACTATTGTTCCTAGCTCCCGGTAAGTTATTTACAAAATCGTTAAAGATTTCCCCATTTATGCCGAAAACAATAATTAGCAGAAAATAATTGCCAATAACAAAAACAGTTAGTGGGGTATGACATGTACTACGCCTTGAAAAGTCACGGTGTTTTAACGTCAGTGATCGAACGACTTGAAAAACATCAGTTACCACGTGCATTTATCATCAAGGATGCTATGGATCAGGGCCAGAAACTCAGTGACCATCACATATCCTTCCTGAAAAGCATCTTGCGCGAGTCAGAACAGTTCCAGCACTTTGCCAATGATCACCCGGAATATCGGGAGTTATATTCCCGAACCATTCATCTCTACAGTGGCATCATAAAGCAGGCATTGGTCAACGAGCACCATGTACCTAACATCAACTAAATGACTAGTAGAACACTTTGTTCATTGCGGATCTGCAAAAAACTTGACCGTTTTTAATTTGTGCTTGTGTATTCTCGTTCAATCATAACAACCTGAACCTTATATTCGCTGTACCACCGCTGCCGCCCCAATGCCTGAGCTTTAAGATGCTCTGGATCACCCTTCCATTTTTCTATGTGTTCCAGGCTAGGCCAGTACGAAACAGCTATTTCCTGGTCACCTTCAGATACCGATTTAAAATCAATGCAGCCATATTCTTCCATGGCTAGAGCCCTCATTCTCCTTGCTACATACAAATATTCTGCATCAATATCTTTCGTTGTCGCTGTAAAGATTACGGCATACATGGCTACGCCATTCCTTCCAGTTTTTGTTTATCTTTCTTCGTAAGCTTGCTTACAACCAGTGCATAGGATTTTCCAGATAGTTCTTTGATCATTTCCAGCGGTAATTCGCCAGTTAGAGATACCGTGACCCAATGCTTTTTATTCATATAGTAGCCAGGACTTACCGATTCAAATTGACTCACAAGCAGTTCACCATCCACCGGATCAACTTTTAGAGTAACCCTGGGTATATCTTCCATTTGAGATACCAAGGCATACATTTTACCCAACACCTTGAAAACCAACGCATCCGGACCAAAGGGAAAACTTGACTCTGCACCTTTCAAGCCCGCTAGGTATTCTTCAATTTGTTCTTTATCCATAACTATTACTCCGATTAAGCCTCCGGCACACAGAACTTATTCAGCCAAAGCCCAAGACTAGAATGATGACTTGTACACTTGGCATGCTCTATACAGTGCCGAACTATAAAGTAATTCATGATAATCTAGAAATAGCATGATATTTATACAACAATGGGGATGGGGTGATTCTCATGCCCCATTGATTTAATTGGCGCCAGAATTACAATAAATCTTCGTGCCAATGCCGCAAAGATTGAAAGGGGAAAACCATGGACATGCCGCAAGCCATCAACCAGATTCTGAAACACAAGGATTTCACCAGGGAACAGATGACCGAAGTGATGCGAACCATCATGACCGGGGGCGCCACCCCGGCACAGATTGGGGGCTTTCTGGTTGGACTACGCATGAAGGGGGAAACGGTCAATGAAATAGCCGCTGCTGCAGCGGTGATGCGCGAACTGGCCACCAGAGTCGCGGTCAAAGGCGAGCATGTGGTCGATACCTGTGGCACCGGTGGTGACGCCTGCGGCACATTCAACATCTCGACCGCCAGCGCATTTGTCGCGGCGGCCGCTGGAGCGAATGTGGCAAAACACGGGAACCGATCAGTCTCATCCAAATCTGGTTCAGCGGATGTTCTGGAAGCCGCAGGCGTGAACCTGAACCTGACTCCGGAACAGGTTGCCCAGTGTATCGAAAAAGTCGGCGTTGGCTTCATGTTCGCCCCGGCACACCATGGCGCAATGAAGCATGCCATCGGGCCACGCCGGGAGATGGGTGCCCGTACCATCTTCAATGTGCTCGGCCCACTGACCAATCCCGCCGGCGCGCCGAACCAGGTCTTGGGTGTATTCAGCGAAGAGTTGCTCGAACCACTCGCGAATGTGCTGCAAAAACTCGGCAGCCATCATGTCATGGTGGTGCACTCCCGTGACGGGCTGGATGAAATCAGTATCGGTGATAAAACACAAGTGGCCGAACTGAAGGATGGTCAAATCAGACGCTTCAGCATCCAGCCGGAAGATTTCGGCATGAAGCGCACGCCGATCAGTGATATCAAAGCGGCAAATGCCGAACAGAGTCTGGCCATTATCCGGGGCATCCTGGAGGACAATCCGGGACCAGCACGGGATATCGTCTGCCTGAATGCCGGGGCTGCGATCTACACCGCCGGCCTAGCCCCGTCTTTGCTTGAGGGTGTGAAAAAGGCCGGCGAAGTAATTAGCAGCGGAGAGGCACGCAATCGCCTGGACAAACTGGTTATCCTGACCCAGAGCTTCTAGTGATGGTAGCCGCAAACCTATTGCTGTAACTGATCCATCAAGGCCTTCACACGATCCAACTCTACCGGATTGGACGAAATGCCCTGATGCTTGAATGCCGTACCAATGATCAATCCATCGGCCACCCCTGAATAGGCCTTGGCTGTGTCGATGGTTATGCCGCTGCCCACAAACACCGGGGCATCCTTGGCATTCTGTTTGACCAGCCGCAGTTGCTCGAGATCGGTTGCCTGCCCAGTGCCTTCGCCAGAGACGATCAGCGCATCAGCGAGACCGCGCTGCAGCGTGTCGCGCACCTCACTCCCAAGTGAGCGGGGCATACCCAGCGGCGCAGAGTGCTTGACGTCCACATCAGCCAGGATGCGGATATTGTTCACCTGAAGATGATCGCGTTCCCGCAAAAGCTCATGGGCATTGCCCTCGATAATGCCCTGATCCGTTACCCTGGCACCGGTAAGTACATTCACCCGGATAAAGTCCCCGCCTGCGGCATGGGCGATGGCGAGGGCGCTGATGCCGTCGTTGCGCAGGCAGTTGATGCCGAGTGGCAGTTCAAACCGTTTTTTAACTGTCAGTGCCAAAGCGGTCATATGCGCTACAACCTGCACCGGCACTCGGCCCGGATAGAAAGGCGCATCACCAAAATTTTCCATGATGAAGGCATCCACGCCACCTTCAGCCAGCGCTTCGGCATCGCGCAACAACCGCTCGCGCATCCAGTTCAAGTTGTCGCTATAGCGCGGTGCGCCAGGCAGTGGCGCCAGATGCAACATGCCAATCACCGCCGGCCGACCGTGGGCGATATGGGAAAAAAATGGTGCGGTCATAGTGAGCTACTCATCTACCAAGTGGATATTGATACGGCGATTGAGCCGCCCCTTTTTTTCAATCTTGCCAATCCTGATCGGGCCAATCTCACCCGTCGAACGGACATGGGTTCCACCGCACGGCTGATAATCAACGCCCGCCACGCGTACGGTGCGTACCTGGCCAGCGCCGGTGGGCGGACTTACGGACATGGTGCGAACCAGGTCCGGATTGGCCTGTAGCTGTTCGTCGGTAATTGAACCGATCTCAATCCCATGACCTTCGGCGATAATCTGATTGATGCGGGTCTCCAGATCGGCCTTGTCCGGTGCTTCGGGAATATCGAAATCCAGCCGGCTGCTATCAACCCCGACGCTGCCCCCGGTTACCGCACCATCCACCAGGGAACAGAGGATATGCAGCGTGGTGTGCATCCGCATCAGCCGGTGGCGGCGCTCCCAGTCGATTTCCGCCGTTACATACTGACCAGTTGTCGGCAAGGGCGCACCTTCCTGAGGAATATGTAAAAGCGCGCCATCGTCACGGTCTTTCAGCGTATTGGCGATGGGAATCTCCGAACCATCACTCAGAACCAGCCTGCCGGTATCACCCGGCTGCCCACCGCCTGTCGGATAAAAGATAGTGCGGTCCAGTTGAATACCCCGCTCATCCACTGCCGTGATCACCGCCTCACACCGTTTCAGATAAGCGTCCTCGCGGAACAGCTCTTCAGTCATATCAACACCATTATCCTTTCCTGGCCTTAACCACGGCCTGATTCGCGCCTATGGGTTGCCCGGATCGCTGTAGGAGACGGCGATCACCCAGTAGCGGCTCTCACCCAAGGGGGTCGAAACAAGAACCTCATCGTCCACGGCGCGCTTAAGCAATGCCTTTGCCACCGGTGAATCGATACTGATCCAGCCCTTTTCGGGATCAAACTCGTCTGCCCCGACGATACGGTAACAAACCTCTGCCCCGGCGTCATTTTCCAGCGTTACCCAGGCGCCAAAAAATATCCGCCCGGAATCCTCGGGAGTGACATCAACCACCTTCAACTCCGGCAGCCTTTTTTGCAAAT
Source organism: Sedimenticola sp. (assembly GCA_002869585.1). Classification (GTDB taxonomy): domain Bacteria; phylum Pseudomonadota; class Gammaproteobacteria; order Chromatiales; family Chromatiaceae; genus BM503. The sequence continues at coordinate 136,858 of PKUO01000033.1, read as the reverse complement.
AGCGGATGCGCCGGTCGATCTCGCGCAGCTCCTTTTTGCGGTAAATGTACTCGGCGTTCTCCGATCTATCTCCCTCGGCCGCCGCGGCGGCCAGCGCCTTGGTCACTTCACGGCGCCTGATCCAGATGGACCTGGACTCCTGCTGCAGACGCTCAAACCCCTCTGCAGTGATATAGATAGAGCTTTTCGGCTGGGGTGGACGATAACGACCCATAACATCAAATCCTTGGTGAATCAGTTGCCGGAGATTTTAGCAACGCCTTGGCCAATCGGGGATATCCCTGCTATCAGATGTGTGTAAAATATCACCTTTTGATGCCGCAGTTACGAAGGAAAACGGCTCCATGAGCGACACCCCAGACATCCTGAAAAAGATCGTCCAGCGCAAACATGAAGAGATCGCCGAACGCAGCCGGACACGCCCCCTGGAAGAACTCAAGGCCAGCCTCAGGGAGATAGGCCCTACCCGCGGCTTTGTCGCCAGCATCGCCGCAAGAATAGCTGCCGGACAGCCCGCTGTCATCGCCGAAATCAAAAAGGCATCACCCAGCAAAGGGGTGATCCGCGAGGACTTTCAGCCGGCACAGATCGCCCGCAGTTATGCGCAGGGCGGCGCAGCCTGCCTCTCAGTGCTGACCGATATCGATTACTTTCAGGGCAGCGATGACTATCTGAAACAGGCGCGGGTGGCCTGCCAGCTGCCGGTGATCCGCAAGGATTTCATCATTGATCCCTATCAGGTCTACGAAGCGCGGGCCATTGGCGCCGACTGCATCCTGTTGATCGTCGCCTGCCTGGATGATACCCAGCTCAAGCAACTCAACGACCTTGCCCACGCGCTTGGCATGGATGTGCTGATCGAGGTCCACGACGAGCTCGAACTGAACCGGGCGCTGCAAACCGAAAACCGCCTGATCGGCATCAACAACCGCAATCTGCGCACCTTCGATGTTGGTCTTGATACCACCCTGGATCTGCTGGGTAAAATCCCCGAAGACCGGATTGTGGTGACAGAAAGCGGCATTCACACGCCGGAGGATGTGGCGCTGATGCGTCGCCACCATGTCAACGCCTTCCTCGTGGGTGAAGCCTTCATGCGCGCCGATCAACCCGGTGAAAAACTCGCCGAGCTGTTCTCGGCCAAATAATTTTGCGCTAAGGAGTCGATATGTCCAAAGAAGGTCAGTTCACCATCGAAATGACCCACCTGAGTGGGTATGAGTTCAAGGTCAACTTCGGACTGGAAAACGTCCCGGAACTTGTGGTCGACGAACCTGCACCGCTCGGGGAAAGCAAAGGCCCGAACCCCTCCCGGGTGCTCGCCGCCGCAGCGGCCAACTGCCTGAGCGCAAGCCTGCTCTACTGCGTCAGCAAGAACCAGCCACCCGCCGGCAGCGTCAGAACCACGGCCACCTGCACCATCGACCGCAACGACAAGGGGCGCATGCGCATCGGACGCATGGACATCAAACTGATCGTTAGCGGCGAATTGGAAAATGCCGTGCGCATGAAACGCTGCCTGGATCTGTATGAGGATTTCTGTGTTGTCACGGCAAGCCTGCGCGACGGCTTTCCCATCGATGTGGATGTAGTCAACCAGGCCGGTGAATCCTTGCACAAGGTCTGATCCTGAAACGAGCTTGCGAAGCCGATACCGACAGCGGTTATATCCGCCCGTTCCTTGATCTCAAACACTGGATAAGCCCGGCAACAGCCGGTAGCATAGACGACTCGTCAACACTGATCTCTATCAGCCATGTCCAAGAAAACCGACCTCAGCAAGGTACGCAATATCGGGATTGCGGCACATATCGATGCCGGCAAAACCACCCTGACGGAACGCATTCTGTTCTATGCCGGCGGGCTGTATAAAATCGGCGAGGTTCATGACGGCGCCGCCCACATGGACTACATGGCCGAGGAACAGTCCCACGGCATCACCATCACCTCCGCCGTCACCAAGGCCCACTGGCAGGATCACACCCTGCAGATCATCGACACCCCCGGACACGTGGATTTCACCATCGAGGTGGAGCGCAGCATGCGGGTGCTGGACGGCTGCATCATTGTGCTGGATGCGGTTCGCGGCGTGGAACCGCAGACCGAGACCGTCTGGCGGCAGCGCTCCAAGTTCAACCTGCCCTCGCTGTTTTTTATCAACAAGGTGGATCGCATCGGAGCGGATTTCGATCACGCCCTGCAGACCACGAAAGGCAAGCTATCAGCCAACCCGGTTCCGGTAACCGTCCCCCTCACCGGGGAACATGCCGTGGTGCATCTGATCGACAAGACCATTGTCACCTTTTCCGGTGAACACGGTGAGCAGGTGGCTGTCACCCCCTGTGACCCGAACATATGGGAGCGCATGGCCGACTACCGTGAAACCCTGCTGATGGGAATCGCCGAAACCGACGAGGAATTCGCCGACCATGTCCTGGCAGGGGAAGAACCTGAGCCGGACATCATCTGGACAGCGCTTCGGCGCGCCACCCTGAGCGGGGAAATCCACCCCTGCTTTGGCGGTTCTGCACTGCGCAACCTGGGCGTACAACCCCTGCTGGACGCCATCGTCAAGCTGCTGCCCTGCCCCCTTGACCGCCCCGCCTCGGCCGGCTTCCATCAGTATGGCCGTGAACAGTCGGTGGAGATGGTCGACAATGGGCCGCTCGCGATGCTCGCCTTCAAGATCCAGATGTGGGAAGGACGCCGCCACGTATTTGCGCGCCTCTACCGCGGACAGCTGAAACCCGGCGACACCATCGCCTATGTTGGCGCCGACGGCGCTATCAAGCAGGAACATGTTGCCCGGATCTTCGATGTCGATGCCGCGAAAAAATCCCGGCTCGACCAGGCCAATGCGGGCCAGATCGTTCTGCTCTCCGGCCTGCGCCATGTCACCACCGGCGATACCATGTTCCAGCTGGATCACCCGGTGCTGCTGGAGCGCATCGACACCCGTGACCCGGTACTGAGCCTGGCCATCGAGCCAGCCTCATCAGACCAGGAGGATAAATTTCTCGACGTACTAGGAAAACTCCAGGAGGAGGACCCCACCCTGCATTTCGGCGAAGATGCGGAAACCGGTCAGCGCCTGCTCAGCGGCATGGGTGAGTTGCATCTGCAGATCGTAGTGGAGCGTCTGCAACGCGAGTACAACCTGACGGTCAAAACCGGCAAACCCGCCGTCGCCCTGCGCGAAACCATCACCTCAATTGGCTCCGCTGACCTGCTGTTCCAGCCCCCGGTCGATACCAGTCACAAGGGCGTGGAGATGAAGGCGCGCATCAATACCAGAGTAACCCCCGGCGCGCGGGGCAGTGGCCTGATCACCCGCATTGAGCCGAAAATCCTGCCCGAGGGCAGCAGTCTCAATGATGCGCAAATCGCTGCGCTCAAGGAGGGTGTGGCCTTCTCGGTGAAGGGTGGGCCTTTGGAGGGCGCTCCGCTGCAGGATATGGTGATCAGCATCGACGAGGTGGAGTTGTTTACCACGGCATCCACGCCAGATGCACTCAATGCCGCCTGCGCCAGATCGGTACGCAGAGCCATCGCCAATGCCTCGCCAGCCCTGCTGCAGCCGATCATGAAGGCGGAGGTCACTGTCCCGGAAGAGAATCTCGGCACCATCCTCGGTGACCTGCAGTCCCGCCATGCAGTGATCCAGGATACGCTGCGCAGTGGCGACATGGCCAGCATCCTCTGTGAAGTCGCCCTCGCGGAACTGCTCGGCTACACAACCATTCTGCGCAGCATGACCCAGGGACGCGGCCACTTCAGCACCCAGTTTGAGCGCTTTGACACTGTCTAGGGCCTGAAACCATGCACAGTCACGACCAACTCTACCGGTTTGTATTCGAGGATATCGGCGTTCGCGGTGAATGGGTGCAGCTCGATGCCAGCTGGAAGGCGATCCTTGAGCGCTATCACTACCCTGAAAGTGTTGGCGCACAACTGGGCCAGGCGATTGCCGCAACCCTGCTGCTATCCGCCACGATCAAATTCGATGGTTCCCTGATACTCCAGTCACAAAGCCAGGGGCCCCTGTCGACACTGGTCGCCCAGGCGACGCATCAGCGCACGGTCAGGGGACTGGCGCGCTGGAAGGGTGACGTCCCCGCCGGCACGCTACCTGAGGTTTTTGGTCCCGGCCAGATCGCCATCACCATAACCAATCACAACAAGGAACGCTATCAGGGCATTGTGGCGCTGGAGGGGGATAATCTGAGCCAGGCGCTTGAAGGTTATTTCAAAAATTCAGAGCAACTGGCCTCGCGCTTCTGGCTTGCGGCCGACAACAGCCGCGCAGCTGGGCTGTTTCTCCAGGAACTCCCCAATGACGCCCACGACAAGGAAGACTGGAATCGCCTGGAAACCCTCGCCAGCACGGTCACCGATAATGAATTACTGAGCCTCAGTGCGACAGAGCTTTTACACCGTCTGTTTCATGAGGAGCAGGTACGCCTGTTTGATCCCGAGCCCGTGGCCTTCCGTTGCACCTGTTCCCATACCCGCATCGAAGACACCATCAGGGCCATGGGCTATACAGAGGTTCTTTCGATTGTGGCAGAACAGGGTGGCGTTCAGGCGGACTGCGAATTCTGCAACAAGCAGTACCGTTTCGACCCGGTGGATATTGAGCAGTTGTTTGCCCAGGACATTCCCGTCTCGTCCTCAAACGCTCAGCACTAGTTCTCCTGCCCCATCCACCAGGGAACCCAAGGCGGTATTATCAATCCAATTACAAGTATCACCCCACAAAGGAACTACTTATGTCACGCCTCACCGCCACGTTCTTTCTGCTACTGCTCGCCACCACAGTGTTCGCGGAAGAGACCGTCCGCTATGACCGAATCAGCCTCTCTGTCGAGGCCGGCGAGGATGTTGACAACGACACCCTGGTAGCGGTGCTGTACGCCCAGCAGGAGGGAAGCGATGCGGAACAGATCTCCCAGCAAGTGAACAGGGACATTACCGAGGCTGTAGCACAGGCGAAACAGGTTGAAGGGGTCAGGGTACAGACACTCGATTATTCGACCCAGCCGATTTACGGGAAGGGCTCATTCAGCGGCGCGCCCAAGCTCGCCGGTTGGCGGGTGCGGCAGTCGATAAAGCTGGAAAGCAGTGACGCCCCTGTACTGAGCCGGTTGATCGGCGATCTGCAGCAGACGCTCGCGGTCAGCAATATCAACTATACCGTCTCACCCGAGCAACGAAAGGCGTCCCAGGACAGAATGATTGCCAGCGCCATTGCCAGTTTCAAACAACGCGCTGAGCTGATCAGCGCAGAGATGGGAAGAAGCGGTTACCAGTTGATCGATATGTCGATTAATACATCCGATTACATGCCCCGCCCTTACCAGGTTCGCGCACTCGCCATGGAGTCAAAAATGGCCGATGCACCGCCAACCCTGGAGGCCGGCACGCAACGCATTCAGGTCACGATCAACGGCAGCATTGAGTTGAAACCCGGACTGACCAAGTAGGCTGCTGCATGCAGGCTTTTACCGGGCCGATTTCCGACTGGAAATCTCTTGGTGATTCATGGCGATCACCTTGCGCAGAGAGTTGCGGGGAGTAAAACAGGGCAAGGGTGAAACAGGTTCCAGTGAATTTCGAGACGAGTTGTTTTTTCACAGGTGATCTCCTCCGTCCATTTTTTAGCGGTGACACACTAAAACCTGCAGTGGATCCACAAGCTACCGATTAACTGCTCGCTTCTTTCCCCGAGAAGGGGAGTTTAAAGTATAGGCGACTCCGTGGGATTGCCAAGCCAGGATTTATTTCCGCCATGCGACTGCTGTTTTAAGTGTTCAACCTGCCTTTACCTCGATAAAGTCACCGGCTGGGCTAGAAACTCAAGGCCACACAACGGCAACACAGCAATCCTTATCCGTCGAGGTATGAACAGCAATAGTCGGTGACACTCTTCACCAGGATGTTAAAAGATGCCTGTGCAGCGACATCAAAACTTTGCCCTTGGGCATAATGATGCCATTGCTCTTCACCTGGTAACTGTACCTTGACCTCGCCGACCAGAATCTCCATCACCTCCCTTTTATCCGTCGAGAAGGTGTATTCACCGGGCATCATTATGCCCAGGGTCTTCACCTCACCATTGGCAAACTTTACTATCCGGCTGGTTACTGCGCCATCGAAGTAGATATTTGCCTGCTTGACCACGGTTACACCTTCGAATTCATTCATGCTGTTTCTCTCGTTGATTAGTACGCTGCCAGTGGCTTATTCACCAGCCCACTGTTCGCAAAGAAATTGATAGGGCTGCCCGGTTTCCAGCGTTTCGACCAGCAGGGGCAGAAGCGCTTCCATCTTGGCAAACAGGGTCCAGGGCGGATTGATTACGATCATCCCGGTGGCATGCATGCCTCGACCTTCCTCGGTGGACAGATGCCCCAGTTCAAAGCGCTGTATCCTGCGAATTCCACTGGCGACCAGCTTTTTTTCCATACGCTTGATCCTTTCCCGTTCCACCACCGGATACCAGATGCAATAGATGCCCGTGGCAAAACGCTGATGGGCATTGATGACCGTTGCGACAACCTGATCATAATCCTGCTTCACCTCGTAGGGTGGATCAATCAGGATGCAGGCACGGCGGGTAGCCGGTGGCAGCAGGCTCAATAATCCCTTGAAACCGTCTTCCTGGGCCACCCGGAAACGTCTGTTTCCAGCGAACGCCTGCTGCAAGGGGACGCTATCGGAGGGATGCAGTTCAAACAGCCAGCCGCGGTCCTGCGCTCGCAGCAGGCTCTCCGCAATTTTCGGCGAGCCGGGATAGAACTGCAGCCGACCACCGGCATTGAATTGCCGGATGACATTGAGATAAGGCTTTAGTAGCTGCCGGGTATCGGTATAGAGCAGACCTATACCCTGCTCGTACTCCCGGGTCTTTTTCGACTGATCGGATGCCAGGCTGTAGATACCCGCCCCGGCATGGGTGTCGATATACTCGAAGGGTTTTTCCTTCTCACCCAGATAGCGCAGAACCTCGACAAGCACGATGTGCTTGAGTACATCGGCATAATTTCCGGCGTGAAAGGAATGACGGTAGCTTAACAAGGCCAGCTCCAGGGAAAACCCAGAGAATACCGTTCAGCGCTGCCCTTGTCAGCAAGTTAAACTCTATTCAGTATAGCCGATGCCCGTACCACCCAATCCACAATAGCCGCCAGGGTTCCTCGCCAAATATTGCTGATGATAAGTCTCGGCGTAATAGAAGGCTGGGGCATCCAGTATCTCGGTGGTAACTGTGCCCATACCTGCTTCGGTCAAGCGCTTTTGAAAACGTTTGACCGAGGTCTCGGCGCTCGCCCTCTGGTCCTCGTCGAAAACATAAATACCCGAACGGTATTGAGTGCCCACATCATTGCCCTGGCGCATGCCCTGGGTCGGGTCATGACTTTCCCAGAATACCTTAAGTAACTGCTCGTACGAGACCTTGGCTGGATCGTATACCACCAGCACCACTTCGTTGTGGCCGGTCAATCCGCTGCAAACCTCATCATAGGTGGGATTGGGGGTAAATCCGGCAGCATATCCCACGGCCGTGCTAACTACCCCGGGAAGCTGCCAGAATTTTCTTTCCGCCCCCCAGAAACAACCGAGACCGAATACCGCCTGCTGCGTACCCTGGGGAAAGGGCGGCGTGATTGCACTACCCAGAACGTAATGCGGCTCTGTGACAGGCATCGACTCCTGCCTGCCTGGCAACGCCTGTTCTGCTGTCGGCATGGCGGTCTGCTTGTGGAATCTAAACATCGTGGCCCCTGCTGGCAATCATGGTTAACCCCTTTTACTTTAGTCCCTATGCCTCTTCCAACCGGAAGATAGTGTGGAAATAGACAAAACCACAGGGTACGGCAATGCATTCCATACCCTATTGGCGTTATAGTTAATGGACAATCGGCACCCCCAGAGGATGTAACTGTGACCCATGCCGCCCAGCCACACCCGATCAAAGACCATCTGCATATCTTTGGCCCAGCCCTGGTAATTATTCTGGCCGGATTTATCCTGGCCTATCAGTTCGTGAAACCCGCGCCACCGACCCATATCCGCATTGCCACCGGTGACCCGGCAGGCGCCTACTACCTGTTTGGACAAAAACTTGCCGAGTATGTTGCACGCGAGGATATCCTGCTGGAGGTGGTCACCACCCAGGGATCGGTTGACAACATTGCACTGCTGGAGAGCGGCGGGGCCGACATCGCCTTCGTGCAAAGCGGTACATCGGCGGCAAGCCGCAGCGGAGAGCTACAGGCGCTCGGCAGCCTCTATTTCGAGCCGATCTGGGTGTTCTATCGCAAGCCGCTGGAGATCGGACAACTTACCGATCTTACCGGCAAGCGCATTGCCATTGGCACACAAGGCAGCGGCACCCGCCCGGTCGCATTGCAGTTACTGGACGACAATGCCATCAACGACACCAACAGCACCCTGATCCTGGAAGGAGGAGAGGCTTCCGCCGAGGCCTTGCTGAGTGGTGCGATCGATGCTGCCTTTTTCATCGCCTCACCAAAATCACCCGTAGTCACCCGCCTGCTCCAGTCCGGGCAGGTGCAGCCGCTCAACTTTGAGCGGGCCGATGCCTATACACGACTGCACCGTCATCTCTCCGCGGTGGTACTCCCCCAGGGCGTGATTGATATGCAGCACAATATTCCGCCCCAATCGACCACGCTGCTGGCTGCCAGCGCCAGCCTGGTGACCACCCCGGCGCTGCATCCGGCGCTTATCGACCTGTTTCTCCAGGCGGCAGAATCCATTCATGGCCAGGGCGGCTGGTTCGAACAGGCAGGGCAGTTCCCCTCGGCGGAATTTCTCGACTATCCACTGCTGAAGGAGGCCAAGCGTTTCTATGACTATGGACCGCCCTTCCTTCAGCGCTATTTGCCATTCTGGGCAGCAACCCTTGTCGACCGTCTGAAAGTGATGATACTCCCACTGCTTGCGCTGCTGCTGCCGCTGATCAAGATCATGCCGCCCATCTATCGCTGGCGTATGCGCTCGCGTATCTATCGCTGGTACCGTGATATTCTCAACGTGGACCGGAAACTGCGGGAAAACAGCATCAGTCATGCAGACGCCATGGCCGAATTGAATCTGGTGGAGGAGGACGTGTCAAAGCTCTCGGTCCCATTGAGCTTTGCCGATGAACTCTATGATCTGCGCCTGCACATCGGACTGGTCAGAGAAAGACTGGACACAGAGGAGAAGTAGCTATGCTCAAGCATTCTATACGACTGGCATGGATCACCTTGATGCTTGTTTGGCTCGGCGGTTGCGCCACGCTGGGCGAGCCCACCGAACCGCCCAGAGTCACACTGTCCAATCTGAAAATGATCGATGCCCAGCTTTTCGAGCAACGCTATGCGCTGACATTGCGGATTCAGAACCCGAACAGCTTTGATCTGGATGTTAATGGCCTCAGTTTCGAAGTGGAGTTAAACGGTCGTGAATTTGCCCATGGAGTGAGTAACAAAGGGGTTTTGATACCCGCCTACGGTGAATCCACCCTGGAGGTGGAGGTCACCAGCAGCCTGTTCAATATTGTGGATCAGATCAATGCCCTGGAACGCAGACAGGGGAAGAGTCTCGAGTACCGCATCCATGGAAAAATCAGCACTGCCAACCACCTGCTGAGCCTGCCTTTTGAACGCAAGGGGGAAATAGGCGGCGCAAACAGTCGATATTCAGATTAGTCGCATCACCGGACAGCCAAAAACTACCCTGCCCTAATCACAGATTGATGGCCTGGTTTAAGCACCAGATAGACACCCCACACCACCAGTAGCATACCGGCGACCGCTAACCCGCTGAGGGTCTCATCGAAGAGCAACCAGGCCTCCAGCGCGGTCACCGGAGGCACCAGATAAAAATAGCTGGCCACCTTGGCGGCTTCGCCTTCACGAATCATGTACATCAACAGCAAAATGGCGGAGACAGACAACCCGAATACCAGCCACAACAAGGCGCCGATCAATTGCGCATCCCAAACCACCGCATGCTCCTCAAACAGAAAGGTTAACAGCGCCATCCAGATCGCCGTGGCCAGATACTGAAAAAAAGAGCCGGTAAGCAGATTCACCCCAACCCCGAAACGCTTCTGATACAGCGTGCCCACTGATATGCCGATCAGGGCGATCATTGCAGCAACTAGCGCGCCGACGGTAATCTCGAACCGATCAAACCCCTTCCCCCCAAGCAACACCAATGCCACACCCGCCAGCCCCAGAATCAGACCAAACCACTGGGAAGGGCGCAGACGATTGGAAAACATCGCCCATGCCAATACTGCCGTCAACAAGGGTTGCAGACCAACCAGCAGAGAGGCGACGCCAGCAGGCATCTGCCATTTGATGGCGGCAAACACACCGCCCAGATAGGCGGCATGCACCAGTGAGCCGACAATCATCTGGTGCACAGCCTGTCGCGGCGAGGGCCAGCGCGAGCTGAATATCAGGATCAGCGCGGCGAATACCCCCAGGGTAATGAGCATGCGGATAAACAGCAGGTTAAACGGTTCGATAAAAGGCAGCGCATACTTGGCGCCAATAAAACCTGTGCTCCACAACAGCACGAAAATCAGTGGAATCCAGTGAATGAGCCTTGCCGTTGCGCCTTGAACCATAGAGACAATCTTGAATCGCGTGAAGGCATGAGATGCCTCACAGTGACGGGATTAACCCGATTAGCGCAACCCTGCGATTTATCAGTCCAATGCCGGGCCGAGGACATACTCCAGGGACTGGAAACCGTGCTCTTCCAGCGCATCCTCGATATCTTCCCACTGATAATCGGGATTTTTCTCTTCGACGGCCGCTATTACTCCCGTGGTGTAACGATAGGCCTCATGCTCCTCCATATCCGCGGGGATATTGATCACCCGCATTTTCGCCGCATCCCGGCTGGGCAACACCATAATTTTGCAACTCATACTCATCACCTTACAGTAAGAAAACACCACTCATTTCAGGACTCAAGCCTGAGCGACTGGACTAATTCATGAAATGTACTTGCACCACTACTGCTCTGACTGGCTTGCACAAACAATACACAATGATGCCGCCGGATCTATGGCCAACCTGTTCTGCGCAATACTGCCATTGCAGTTTATGCAGTATCCATACTCGCCTTCATTGATCCTGCGCAATGCCTCAGCGATGCGCTGCAGCTCCAGCATCCGTCGCCGTTGCGTCTCCTGCGACATGGCCTGAACCTGCATCGCATCCATACGCGACAGCCGCCCTACCCGTGTCTGATCCAGCTCCACCGTCTCCACCGATTGCTCCTGCTGGCTGGATACGCTTAGCAGATCTTCTCGGCGTTTTATCAGTAGCTGCCGGAAAACTTCTATGTCAATCGAGGATTCCACGCTATGGCCTCAGTTTATAGTGAACCTGTCATCGATCAGCTAGAGCCTATGCTGAGAGTCCACAGCCTGCAAGCAATTTTATACCGCTGACCCCGCCACTTGCCGTGACTGCTGGAAATGTCTATTCTCCCGAGTCGCGATTTGAAATGGAGAAAAGCACCATGTCCGAAGCAGAACAAAACGTCGTATTCATCTTTCCCGGCCAGGGATCCCAGTATCCAGGCATCGGCAGTGATCTCTGCACAGAGTTCGAGTCTGCCCGGCGGATCTATGAACAGGCCAGTGATGTTCTCGGTTATGACATGGCCAAACTCTCTCACACCGATCCGGACAATCAGATCAATCTGACTCGTTTCACCCAGCCGGTGCTGCTGACCCACCATATCGCCTGCCTCACTGTCTACCGGGAGCTGGCGGAAAGCCCGCTGAACCCGACTATGGCCGCCGGCCACAGCCTGGGCGAGTACAGCGCACTTGTGGCGGCAGACGCCCTCAGCTTTGAAGACGCACTGCGCCTGGTCTCCAAGCGTGGCGAGTTGATGGGAACCCATGGTGAAGGGGAGATGGCAGCGCTGACTGTTGACCTGGAAACCGCACGTCCTCTGGCCGACAAGCATTTCTGTGGTATCGCCGGTCTCAACCTGCCTGACCAGACGGTTGTCGGCGGGGCATCCGCTGACCTTGACGCACTGGCTGAAGATATGGCGGAACTCTATCCAAAAAAGAAGGCTGTACGACTGAAAACCGAGGGTGCCTTCCATACCTATTACATGGTGACCGCGGCACGCCATTTCCGGGAAGCACTGGACCAGGTGGAGATCGGCGCCCCCAAACTCAGGGTGCTGTCAAACTACACCGGCGACTTCCATCAGGATGACGCCGAGACCATCAAGTCACGCTTGTTTTTCCAGCTGTTCCATCCGGTGAACTGGGTGGACTGCCTGCAGACCGCGCTCGACAACGGGGCAAACCTGTTCGTTGAATTTGGCGGTGGTATCGGCACCGGAGAAGGCCCGGCAGAGAAACGTCCGAACCTGGAGAGCATTATCAAGAAATTCACCCGCCGCGCCGATCCCAAGCCGGAGTACCTGGCGGCGATCAATATCGAAACCATCAAAACAGCTGCCGGCGTGCCCTGAGATAACACCAGGGTATCTCTAAACTAAAAAAGACAAAGGCCCGACCGGGCCTTTGTCTTATCTGAAGGCAGAGCACAAACTATTCAGTCATCGCCGGGAATGACCCGTGATATCCCACTGCGCTCCATTCACTGGCCAAGCCCTTTGCGTGTCAGGATCAACCTGCCTGTCTGAGGCAGTCTATTTTTTCATGTAGCCAAACCGTAACAAGAGTGTCACCCGGATGACATGAGAACAGGGTTATATAGGAGACGGAGACAATCCTGTCCCATGACTGATAGCGCAACCGGAGCATGATTTGCCCAGGAGTGTAATCAAAATGTTACTGGAAAAACCCGAATTGAACCTGTTCGCTGGCTGGCAGTATCTGCTGAGTCGGGGTTATCGAGAGCAAACCCAGAGGGAGTGGCAGAACCTCCCCTGGTGGGTAGTTGCATTGCAGTTTGTGTCGGGCACCTGCAGCGTGCTGTTTCCCGGCATTATACTGGCCCTTGTCAGCTACGTCGTAATTACCAGACAGTTTCTGTAACTCCGGCAGGAAAATAAGGTCGGAACAGTTCGTTACGCCTTGAAACCACTCACCATCTGTTGAAGTCGGCTGGACAACTCCAGCATACGCTCTCCGGCCTGGGCAGTCTCTTCGGCCCCGGAGGTTGTCTGCTTGGCGATCTCCGAGATGTTCACAATATTCTGCAGTACCTCGTTGGCCACCGCCGCCTGCTCCTCGGCCGCGCTCGCCACCTGGGTGTTGATATCACTGATGTTCGATACGGCATGGGTGATCGCCCCCAGTGATTTCCCCGTGACTGCCGCCTCTTCCGCTCCTTCCCTGGCATGTTGACGGCCACGCTCCATGGCGTCCACGGCGGAACGTGCGCGTTGTTGTAGCTGCTCGATCATACTCTGGATTTCCTGGGTCGAGCGCTGGGTACGGCCCGCCAGGGTTCTCACCTCATCGGCGACCACAGCGAAACCCCTGCCCTGCTCTCCGGCGCGCGCCGCCTCAATGGCGGCATTGAGCGCCAGTAAGTTGGTCTGATCGGCTATCCCGCGAATCACATCCAGGACACCGCCAATACCTTCGCTATCCTTTGCCAGCTGGTTGATGATGTCAGCGGTCTGGGACACCTCCAAGGCGAGATTGTTGATGCGATTCACCGTGTTCATCACGACATCTGAGCTTCTGACAGTCTCGGTATTCGCTGATTGGGTTGCCTCCGAGGCGCTGCTGCTGTTGCGCGCCACCTCCTGTACTGTCATCACCATCTGGTTCATGGCGGTTGCCACCTGCTCGGTGGCTATCTGCTGTTCACGCACGCCCTGGCCGGTCCGCTGGGTGATCTGCCGGGTCTGATCGGCAGCAGTCGATAACTGGCCCGCAGCCTCGCCAACCTGACGCACCATGGTCTGAATCTTGTCTACGAAGGTATTGAAGGCATGGGTCAACAGACTCAGCTCCGTCCTGCCCTGTTACACCAGGCGCAGGGTCAGATCGCCTTCGCCCTCGGCGATATCCTCCAACCTGTTGACCACCTGATTCAGTGGCCGGGTAATGCTGAGCGTTACCAGCACTCCAAGGAGAATCGCCAGCACCACACCCACCGCCATGATAGTCAGGGAACTGCGCATCACGCTGTTGGCGGTTGCCTGGGAGTCGGCATTGCTATGGTTGACTATACCTCTGCTGACATCCTCGATCTCTCCAAGCAGTGGGTAGATCTTCTCTGCATTGGTATCGGCCGCCTCATCTGATTGGTGACGATTATCGATGAGACTGGCGCGTCTGTCCTGCAAGCTCATATACTCCATCGCCTTGGGATAAAAAACGCCCTCGAAATTATCACGCCATTGATTGATGCGATCGGTAAAACCGCTGATATTCAGCACAGGCAAGGTATCACCATGGCGGTTCTTGTTTGCCACCAGCGACTCCAGCTCAGCGCGCATCTGGTTCGACATGTTTTCGAAAATGCCAAGAAACTTTTTCCGCTCATCGGCACCCAGACTCTGGGCAGTGTCGGATATCGCCTTGAAGGTGCGCACCAGCTCCGCATACAGATCGTCAACCGCCTCACCCCAGAGATAGCTGTTATCCAGTTTGAATCCGAACTGGGTGTAGTTATCCATATTGTTGGCGGTAAAAGCCCTTATCTCCTCTTTCGCTGCCTGCATATCTGTTTCAATGGCCGTGAACGCGTCGGCGAGTTCGCGAAAATTGGAGGAGGAGAGCGCATCGACTGAAAACTCATCCTTTACCAGCTGATAGATCGACTTGATGCTGGGGAGCAACTCCGTATCATGCACCTGCCGGGCCTGTTCAACAATCTGCCGCAGGCGCTGATCCCGGGCCGGATAGATACGACCACCTTCGGTTTCCCCGCCATTGAGTACCGCATCACTGTAATTTTGAAAGCTGAGACTGGCCTCGCCACTTTCCCGCCACATCTTATCGGCTTCGGCAACGCTGTCGGCCGCCAGCATCTCCATGATCGCCAACTGATGGGTGCGCGTTGCCATTTTCATCTCCATGGCGGCGTCTATCAGCGGGGATGTTTCAATAATCTTCCGGGAATCCTCATTCATATGGGACATGCCGCGATAGGCCATCCCCCCGGTCAGCAACAGCAGGATCGCCAACAGGCCAAAACCGGCAATCAACCGATTGGCTATAGAGATATTTTGAAGAAGTTGCATCGCCGCCCTCACTCTGTGACTACAGCTAGTCGAATATGTATTCCCTACGCGGGTAATGAGATATAGCGGCGAATCGCTGAAACACTTTAGAGCGTCCAGATTCGAGTAGAAAAACTATTGGAAATTCAGTGGCTAAGCGGAAATCAGCCGGCAGAAGAGAAGTGCCCTTTGAAGACGACGGCCTGGCGATTACCGGCCAGAATCTCTGCATCAAGGGTAATTGCCGCTTTCCTGTCCTGTCTGGCACGGTAGATAAAACGGTCGTAGGATTCCGAATCTGGCAAGCTGCAGCGGACCAGGATATCCTCCCGTACCGGCCGTCGGTATTTTATCTCGCCTTCAGCCAGTACGATCTGAGCCGCCACCTGCTGCTCCATAAGTTTAAGATGCAGCAGCCCCCAGCAGGCCGCGGCGCAGATACTGTAGAGACTGCCGCCAAAGGCAGTGCCATGGATATTGATGTTGGGCGCAAGATCGGCGTGCACAAACAGTTCACTGCCGGAGTAATCCGCAACCCTGATCCCCATCTGCCGGGTCAGGGGAATTTCGCTGTGCAGGGTGGTCTGCAGAAAATTCAGCTGGTCATTCATCCCTGCGCCTTATGGGAAAATGACGATAGACTTCCGGCACCTGCCGGGTGGCGTCAAAACTCACCTCAAGATCTCTGAGCACACCGTCGCGGATACTGTAGATCCAGCCATGCACGGCGAGAAACTGGCCACGCCGCCAGGCATCCTGAACAATCGTGGTATGGCAGACATTGGCAACCTGCTCGACAACATTCAACTCGCACAGCAGATCGACACGCGCCTCCTCATCCTTGCAGATATCGAAGCGTTCGCTGTAGCGGTAATAGATATCCTTGATGTGCCGCAGCCAGTTATCGATCAGCCCCTGATTCTCCGCACGCACTGCAGCGACGACACCCCCGCAACCATAGTGGCCACAGACGATGATGTGTTTGACCTTGAGCACATCCACCGCATACTGAATGACCGACAGGCAGTTGAGATCGGTATGGATCACCAGATTGGCCACATTGCGATGCACAAATATATCACCCGGCAGCATGCCCACGATTTCATTGGCTGGCACCCGGCTATCCGAACAACCAATCCACAAATAGTCGGGCGCCTGTTGCTCGGACAATTTTTGAAAAAACAGCGGATCCTCTGACTTTATCCGCTCGGCCCAGGCACGATTATTTTCAAACAGCTTTTCAACAGACTCGCCACCCATTTACCACCTCTCTTGCAGATAACATTCAGGCCTGCTCCAACTCCACCAAGGTACCGCAAAAATCATTGGGATGGAGAAACAGCACCGGCTTGTTGTGCGCGCCGATCTTGATCTCACCCAGCGCCCGCGCGCCCTGTTGTTTCAGCTTCGCTGCCGCGGCCTCGATATCATCAACCTCATAGCAGACATGGTGAATACCGCCACTAGGGTTTTTCTCCAGGAACTTGGCGATCGGAGAATCCTCCCCCAGGGGATGCAGCAGTTCAATCTTGGTATTCGGCAGTTCCACGAAAACCGTGGTCACGCCATGCTCGGGCAAAGCTATCGGCGCGGATACACTGGCCCCCAGGGTATCACGGTAGATGGCGGTGCCCGCTTCGAGATCCGGCACGACAATGGCGACATGATTGAGTTTTCCGATCATAACTCGGGCTCCTGTAATTGGGTTGGGGCGGCAAAAATGCAGCCGCTCAAGATACGGGGGTTGCTTTGGACTGCAAAAAGGTTTCGATTAACTCCGCGGCCGCCAGGGTGGGGGGCAACCGACCGGCCATAACCGCCTGTTCCAGCTCGGGCAGGCGGTGCTGTATCCGCTCGTCTTCGCGCAGGGCGGCAATCAGGCTCTCGGCAGTCTCTGCCCACATCCAGGCCCGCGCCTGCTGGGCGCGCCGCTCACTCCATTCACCGCTCGCGCTCAGCGTATCCCGATACTGGCAGACCAGTTCCCAGGCCTCGGCAATACCTATCCCGCGCAGCGCGGAACAGGTCTTGACCGGGACCTGCCAGTTGCGCGTGCGGGGATGCAGCAGCCGCAATGCCCGGATGTAATCCGCGGCCGAGTGGTTGGCGGCGGCCTGCATGTCGCCATAGGCCTTGTTGACCAGGAGCAGATCAGCAAGCTCCATGATGCCGCGCTTGATCCCCTGCAGATCATCGCCTCCCCCAGGCAGCAGCAGCAGCAGAAACATATCGGTCATATCGGCTACCGCAGTCTCCGACTGGCCAACACCGACGGTCTCGACAATCACCACATCGAAACCCACCGCCTCGCACAACAAAAGGGTTTCACGGGTTCTGCGGGTGACGCCACCCAGCGTCTTGCCGGCTGGTGACGGCCGGATGAATGCCTCGCGACGGCGCGACAACTCCTCCATGCGAGTCTTGTCACCCAGGATCGAACCACCGCTCACCGCCGATGAGGGATCGACCGCCAGCACCGCAAGACGGTGGCCCTGATCGAGAATATGATTGCCAAAGGCCTCGATGAAGGTTGATTTACCCGCGCCCGGTACGCCGGATATACCCAGCCTGAGGGCATTTCCGGCATGCGGGGCAAGCCGCTGCAACAGTGCCACAGCCTGCCCGCGATGATCGGCCCGGGTTGATTCAACCAGGGTAATTGCCTGCGAGAGTGCCCGCCGCTTGCCAGCGAGAAGATCACTGGCAAGGGCCTCTGTATTTGCCAGCATAGCGGGGTCTATTCGAACTCGATGATTGTCTGGTCCACCATCAGACTGTCGCCAGACTGGGCGCAGATTTTCGCAACCACCGCGTCCTGGGTGGCGCGCAGCACGTTCTCCATCTTCATCGCTTCGATCACCGCCAACTCCTCTCCGGCCTTCACCTCCTGACCCTCGACAACCGAGACCTTGACCAGCAGGCCCGGCATTGGCGATAGCAGGAATTTGGAGAGATCCGGCGCCTCTTTCTCAAGCATGTAGCCATGCAGTTCGGCGGTGCCAGGCGTGGTGATCATGGCGTCGGTGCGGGCGCCGCGATGATAGAGCTGATACCAGAGCCCCTGGCGCTCAACCTGAAAACAGACCGCTTCGTCGTTGATCGTCCCCTTAAACAACGGCTGCCCCAGAGACCAGTCGGTCTTCAGACAATACACCTTGTCGGCATAGAGGACCTCGTAGCCACAATCAGCCGGGGTGACATGCACCAGATGGGTTTCGCCATTGATAATCACTGCCCAGTCGTCATGCACCTGGCGTCCATAGCCGGGCACCTGACCGCTGAGATGCGCGGCACGATCCATGTAGCTGCGATGGATCATCGCAGCCACCACGATGGGCTTGGCCGGGTCTTCCTTGGGCACCATCTCGGCGTTGAAGCCGTCGGGGAACTCCTCCGCGATAAAATTGGTGGTCAGGCGTCCCTCCCTGAAGCGCGGGTGGACCATCAAGGCGTTAAGAAAACTGATATTGTGTTGCACGCCACGGATGTAATACTCATCCAGGGCATGCTGCATGCGCACGATGGCTTCATCACGATCCTTGCCATAGGTCACCAGCTTGGCGATCATCGGGTCGTAGAACATGGATACCTCACCACCCTCGTAAACGCCGGTATCGACGCGTACATTCTCGCCTTGGGGCGGACGGTAATGGACCAGACGGCCGATAGACGGCAGGAAGTTACGGAACGGGTCCTCGGCGTAGACGCGGGATTCCATCGCCCAGCCGTTGAGCTTCACATCCGCCTGGGTCAGTGGCAGCTTCTCGCCATTGGCCACACGGATCATCAGCTCCACCAAGTCCTGGCCGGTAACAAATTCGGTCACCGGATGCTCGACCTGCAGTCGGGTATTCATCTCCAGGAAATAGAAGTTGCGATGGGCATCGACGATGAACTCCACGGTGCCCGCCGAGCGGTACTGCACTGCCCTGGCCAGCGCCACGGCCTGTTCGCCCATCGCCTTGCGGGTCGCCTCGTCCAGAAAAGGCGATGGCGCCTCCTCGATCACCTTCTGGTGACGGCGCTGGATGGAGCATTCACGCTCACCCAGGTAGATAACATTGCCGTGGGTGTCGGCCATCACCTGGATCTCGATATGCCGGGGCTCCTCGATAAACTTCTCGATGAATACCCGGTCATCGCCAAAGGATGAGCGCGCCTCGTTGGTTGCGCGTTCAAAGCCGTCACGGCACTCCGCCTCATTCCAGGCCACACGCATGCCCTTGCCGCCACCGCCGGCCGATGCCTTGAGCATGACCGGATAGCCGATGCCATTGGAGATCTCCACCGCGTGTTCGGTATCGCGCACCACATCGGTGTAGCCGGGAATGGTGTTGACCCCGGCAACCTCGGCCAGCTTTTTCGAGGTTATCTTGTCGCCCATGCTGTTGATGGCATAGGTCGCTGGACCAATGAATGCAATACCCTGTTTCTCCAGAGCCTCTCAAAAGGTGGAATTTTCCGATAGAAAACCATAGCCCGGATGGACCGCCTGGGCACCGGTGTCCTTGCAGGCCTGGATGATGCGATCCATCACCAGGTAACTTTCAGAAGATGCAGAGGCGCCGATATGCACAGCCTCATCCGCCATCTGCACATGCAGGGCGTCTTTATCCGCATCTGAGTAAACCGCGACGGTCCTGATGCCCATCTTACGGGCGGTTTTCATAACCCGACAGGCGATCTCGCCGCGGTTGGCAATGAGTATCTTTTCAAACATTGCAGATCCCGTTTATTTCGTTATAGGTGCTGTAATCCAGTTGTTGTTTCATTGGAATTACAATGGGATGTTCCCGTGCTTGCGCCAGGGGTTTTCCAGTTTCTTATCACGCAACATGGCCAGCGACCGGCAGATACGCTTGCGCGTGCTGTGCGGCATGATCACATCGTCGATAAAGCCACGGCTGCCGGCGACAAACGGATTGGCGAATTTCTCGCGGTACTCGTCGGTTCGCGCCGCGATCTTGTCCGGCTCCTTCATGTCGGCACGGAAGATGATCTCCACCGCGCCCTTCGGGCCCATCACCGCGATCTCGGCGGTCGGCCAGGCCAGGTTGACGTCGCCGCGCAGGTGCTTGGAGGCCATCACATCGTAGGCGCCACCATAGGCCTTGCGGGTGATCACCGTGATCTTCGGCACCGTTGCCTCGGCGTAGGCGTAGAGCAGCTTGGCGCCGTGCTTGATAATGCCGCTGTATTCCTGGGAGGTGCCGGGCAGGAAACCGGGCACATCCACCAGGGTGATGATCGGGATGTTGAAGGCGTCGCAGAAGCGCACAAAACGCGCGGCCTTTTTTGAAGAGTCGATATCCAGACAGCCGGCCAGCACCATCGGCTGGTTGGCCACTATACCCACCGTCGAGCCCTGCATGCGCGCAAAGCCGGTGATGATATTTGCCGCATAGGTGCTCTGGAGTTCGAAGAAGTCGTTGTCATCGACGATCTTCTGAATCAACTCCTTCATGTCATAGGGTCGGTTCGGGTCGGCCGGAATCAGCGTATCCAGCGAGGGTATCTTGCGATCCGTGGGATCCTCGGTCGGCCAGAACGGGGGCTTTTCACGATTGTTGGCCGGCAGGAAGTTGACGAAGCGGCGCAGCATCAGCAGCGCCTCGACATCGTTCTCAAACGCCAGGTCGGCGACACCGGATTTGGTGGTGTGGGTGACGGCGCCACCCAACTGCTCTGCGGTCACGGTCTCGTGGGTCACGGTCTTGACCACATCCGGGCCGGTGACGAACATGTAGGAGGTGTCTTTCACCATGAAGATGAAATCGGTCATCGACGGCGAGTAGACAGCACCACCGGCGCAGGGTCCCATGATCATGGAGATCTGCGGGATCACACCGGAGGCCATCACGTTGCGCTGGAAGACATCGGCATAACCGGCCAGGGAATCCACCCCTTCCTGGATGCGCGCGCCACCCGAGTCGTTCAGTCCGATCACCGGCGCACCGACCTTCATGGCATGATCCATGACCTTGCAGATCTTGTCGGCATGGGCTGCCGAGAGCGAGCCGCCAAACACGGTAAAATCCTGGCTGAACACGAAAACCAGGCGGCCATTGACCATGCAATAGCCGGTAACGACACCATCACCCGGGGTTTTCTGCTCTTCCATGCCGAAATCGGAACAGCGGTGTTCCACGAACATATCCCACTCTTCGAAGGTATCAGGATCGAGAAACAGCTCGATACGTTCGCGTGCCGTCAGCTTGCCCTTGGCATGCTGCTTATCGATACGGGTCTGACCACCACCGAGGCGCGCGGCGGCGCGTTTCTCCTCGAGACGGCGAATAATTTCCTGCATGGATCTCTCCTCTGATAGCCCAACTTGCCGTACAGGCGTTTTTATTGATTCAGCATTGCAGGAGTGCCTTCAGGCGCTCCTACGATTTCGTTCATTAACCGCGTCTTTCCCTGATCAACTTCAGCATCTCGGCTGCCGCCTTGGGGATGTTGGTACCGGGTCCATAGACGGCAGCAACGCCCTGGCTCAACAACTGATCATAGTCCTGCGGCGGGATTACGCCACCACAAACCACCAGAATTTCCTCACCGCCTTCATCCTTGAGGGCCTTGATCAACTGCGGCACCAGGGTCTTGTGCCCGGCCGCCAGTGACGAAACACCGATCACGTGCACGTCATTTTCAACGGCCTGGCGCGCCGCCTCTTCCGGGGTCTGGAAGAGTGGCCCGATGTCCACGTCAAAACCCATATCGGCATAGGCCGTGGCAATCACCTTGGCACCGCGGTCATGGCCGTCCTGGCCCATCTTGACCACCAGCATGCGTGGACGCCGTCCCTCTTCCCTGGCAAATGCCTCGATCTCAGTCTTGATATTCACAAAGGTATCATCTCCCTCGTAGGCCGAGGCGTAGACCCCTGCAACTGAGCGGGTAATCGCCTTGTGGCGGCCATAGACAGTCTCCAGGGCATCTGATATCTCGCCCACGGTCGCACGCACCCGCGCGGCAGCAACCGCCAGATCCAACAGATTGCCGGAGCCGTCCTGCGCCGCTGCGGTCAGGGCGTCCAGTGCCTGCCGGCAGGCGGCCTCATCGCGCGAGGCGCGGATACGTTGCAGACGGGCAATCTGTCCCTCGCGCACTGCAGTGTTATCGATATCCAGAACCTCGATCTGGGGCTCTTCGGCCAGCTGATACTTGTTGACGCCAACAATCACCTCCTGACCGCGATCGATACGCGCCTGGCGCAGTGCGGCCGCCTCCTCGATACGCAGCTTGGGCATGCCCGACTCAACCGCCCGGGTCATGCCGCCCAGTTCTTCGACTTCTTCGATCAGCTGCATGGCCTGCTCGACCAGCGCGTTGGTCAGGCTCTCCACATAGTAGGAACCGGCAAGGGGATCGACCACGTTGGTGATGCCGGTCTCTTCCTGGATCACCAGCTGGGTGTTGCGGGCAATGCGCGCCGAGAAATCAGTGGGCAGCGCCAGCGCCTCATCAAACGAGTTGGTGTGCAGCGACTGGGTACCGCCCAGCACCGCGGCCATCGCCTCGATGGTGGTGCGCATGATGTTGTTGTAGGGATCTTTCGCAGTCAGGCTCACGCCGGAGGTCTGGCAGTGGGTGCGCAGCATCTTGGAGCGCGTGTCCTTGGGCTGAAAGTGCTTCTCCATGAGCTGTGCCCAGAGCAGGCGCGCCGCACGCAGCTTGGCGGCCTCCATGAAGAAGTTCATACCGATGGCGAAGAAGAACGACAGGCGCGGCGCGAACTTGTCCACATCCAGTCCCTTGGCGATGGTGGCACGCACGTATTCAAGACCGTCAGCGATAGTGAACGCCAACTCCTGGACATTGGTCGCCCCGGCCTCCTGCATGTGATAGCCGGAGATGGAGATGGAGTTGAATTTCGGCATCTTCTCGGCGGTATAGCCGATGATATCCGCCACGATGCGCATCGACGGCTCGGGCGGATAGATATAGGTGTTACGCACCATGAACTCTTTCAGAATATCATTCTGCAGGGTGCCGGAGAGTTGCTCGGGCTTCACCCCCTGTTCTTCGGCGGCGACGATGTAACTGGCCATCACCGGCAGCACAGCGCCGTTCATGGTCATGGATACTGACACCTGATCCAGCGGGATCTCGTTGAACAGGATTTTCATATCCTCGACAGAGTCGATGGCGACACCCGCCTTGCCGACATCCCCCACCACCCGTTCATGGTCCGAGTCATAGCCGCGATGGGTGGCCAGGTCGAAGGCCACCGACAGACCCTGCTGGCCCGCCGCCAGATTGCGCCGGTAGAAGGCGTTGGACTCTTCCGCCGTGGAAAAACCGGCGTATTGCCGAACGGTCCAGGGACGACCCGCGTACATGGTGGACTTGGGGCCACGCATAAAGGGCTCAAAACCAGGCAGGCTGTCGCATTGTGCCAGACCTTCGAGATCGGCTGCGGTATAGAGCGGCTTGACCTGGATCCCCTCCGGGGTATTCCAGTTCAGGGACTCCAGCGGACGGCCTCTCAGCTCCTTCTCCGCCTGTTTTTTCCAGTCATCTAGAGTTGGTTTTGGCGTATTGGCCATGGTAAATCACTCCTGAACGGCAGGCGCTACCTGCCAGGACTCTTAGTTGCCCCTGTACCGGTTATGTATTAAACCCGGCTTGGAAAACCCCAGTAGGAGCGGCTTCAGCCGCGACATTCGCGGATAAACCCGCTCCTACAAAAGCATCCTGCCGTCAGTAATTCAGCTAACCGGAAGCCAGAGGTTTGATTCCTTGCGACTGAAGATCAATGTTTCTGGGCGTAACCGATGCGCAACAGAGCCTCGGTGATCTCATCGAGAATAGTCGGGTCATCGATAGTGGCGGGCATATTGTAGGCCTCGCCGTCGGCGATCTTCTTCATGGTGCCGCGCAGGATCTTGCCGGAGCGTGTCTTCGGCAGGCGATCCACCACCACCACCTTCTTGAAGGCGGCGACGGGGCCGATTTTCTGACGCACCAACGACACCAGTTCAGCGACGATTTCGTCATCGTCACGATTGACCCCGGCCTTGAGCACCACCAGACCAACTGGCAGTTCGCCCTTGAGCTGATCGGCAGCGCCGATAACCCCGCACTCAGCCACATCCGGATGGGATGAAAGCACCTCTTCCATACCGCCGGTGGAGAGGCGATGGCCGGCGACATTGATGATGTCGTCAATGCGGCTCATGATCCACAGATAGCCGTCCTCATCCTTGTAACCGGCATCGCCGGTCAGGTAGTAGCCCTTCTGGGCGCTGAGATAGGAATCCACATAGCGATCATCGTTCTGCCACAGGGTCGGCAGACAGCCGGGCGGCATGGGCAGCTTGATCATGATCCGCCCGATTTGACCGGGTGTCTCTTCGTTGCCATTTTCATCAAGGATCTGGACGTCATAGCCGGGCACCGCGCAGGTGGGCGATCCGGGTTTGACCGGCAGCTCTTCGATACCCATGCAGTTGGCCGCGATTCCCCAGCCGGTTTCGGTCTGCCACCAGTGGTCGATGACCGGCACCTTGAGGGTGTTCTGCGCCCAGGCCAGGGTGTCCGGGTCACAACGCTCACCCGCCAGAAACAGGGCCTTGAATTTCGACATGTCGTATTTCTTCAGATACTCCGCCTCCGGGTCCTCGCGCTTGATGGCGCGGAAGGCCGTGGGCGCGGTGAACATCACGCTCACCCCGTGCTCGGAGATGACCCGCCAGAAAGCGCCGGGGTCAGGCGTACCCACAGGTTTGCCTTCGAACATGATGGTGGTGCAGCCATGCAGCAGCGGGGCATAGACGATATAGGAGTGGCCCACTACCCAGCCGACATCCGAGGCCGCCCAGAAGACATCGCCGGGATCGACGTTGTAGATGTTCTTCATGCTCCACTTCATGGCGACAGCATGTCCGCCGTTATCGCGCACCACCCCTTTCGGCACGCCGGTGGTGCCCGAGGTGTAGAGGATATAGAGCGGATCGGTTGCCGCCACCGGCACGCAGTCGGCAGCGGCGGCAGATTGGGCGGCGGAGGCCCAATCCACATCGCGCCCCTCCTGCATCGCGGCGGTAGCCTGGGGACGCTGAAAGATCACGCTCTTGTCCGGCTTGTGTTCGGACAGTTCGATCGCCTCATCCAGCAGGGGCTTGTATTCGATTACCCGCTTGCCTTCGATACCGCAGGAGGCGCTGACCATTACTTTAGGTTTGGCGTCGTTGATACGGGTCGCCAGCTCTTTTGCGGCAAAGCCGCCAAACACCACGGAATGGATGGCGCCCAGGCGGGCACAGGCCAACATGGCGATCGCCGCCTCGGGAATCATGGGCATGTAGACGATGACACGGTCACCCTTCACCACCCCTTGCTCGGCCAGAACACCGGCGAATTTCGCCACGGCATCAAGGAGTTCGCTGTAGGTGTACCTGGTCTGGCTGTCGGTGACCGGGCTGTCGTGGATGAGCGCCAACTGATCACCGCGACCGTTGAGCACATGCCGGTCAATGGCGTTGTAACAGGTGTTCAACTCACCACCGCTGAACCAGCGATAGAAGGGCTTGTTGGAGCTATCCAGCACTTTATCCCAGGGCTTGTACCAATCGATATCGGCGGCGGCATCGCCCCAGAAACCTTCCGGATCATCCATTGAACGTGCATAGGTGTCTTTGTAATTCATCGTTATTCTTCCACAGTTGGCGGTTATGACCTGCCCCCGAAAACGCTGATTTATTCGAGGCCAATTGCAAAGTCTTTCAATTGTTACCCAATAATGACAACTTCGTAAAGCACAAAAATCACTGTTACTATCTATTTTTAAAGGATATTTTGTCAGAAAACAGAATATGTTCTGGAAATCCCTAATATTTGCTAATTTATTTACTTTTTAGGTCCGGGAATGCAAAGCGAAACAGTCGGGATTGAACGCCGGCAACCTATAACTATAGCCACTTTCGGCGACAACCCGGCATAGAAAACCAAAACACCTGCACCCCGCTCAGGGAGAGCTCATTTAGAAGGATTTTTATCTGGAGATAAATGATACTGATCAATAACCTCGGCGAGAACCTCCGCGCCGTGCCGCGTCAGCAGCCGGCACATACGCTTGTTCCAGTTCAGCATGCCCATGTTGGACAGCAGTTCCTCGCAGACATGCCCTCCGACTTCCGCCGCCAGGCGCTCCTGAAAGTCCGCAGACGCCGGCTTTATCCGGGTATCGCGCTGCTTGCCAACCGCGCCATCAGTGAACAGCGACAGGGCCAGCGCACCGCCGGTAAACACCCCGCAGGTAGCCTTGTTGTTCCCCATCCCACCACAGAGCGCACTGGCGAATCGCACCACCTGGTCTCCCTGTTCGGGCGCATAGACATCCACCGCCGCTTTGAGCATCGCCTCTGAACAGCACAGCCCCTGTTTGAAATAGTTCTCGGCCGCATCGCCCAGCTGTTCGCCCAGGGCGCCACCTTTTTCGGATTTCGACATCGCAACTCCCTGTCCGATAATAACCAAAGTGTCTGAACCGGTTAGTCCTGGATCACAGCAGGCGTTAGACGGTATAAATGCAATCTCATCACAATGCACCCCCAAGGGAAATACCCATGCCCGACTCCCCGGCCAAAAAACTCCGTGAACTGCTGGCCCGCCCCGGCATCATCACCATGCCCTGCTGCTTCGATGCCTTCAGCGCCAAACTGATCGAGCAGGCCGGCTTCCCCCTGACCTTCATGAGTGGCTTCGCCGTCTCCGCCGCACGCCTGGGACTCCCCGATACCGGGCT
The DNA here is from genome assembly GCA_002869585.1 of Sedimenticola sp. Taxonomy (GTDB): domain Bacteria; phylum Pseudomonadota; class Gammaproteobacteria; order Chromatiales; family Chromatiaceae; genus BM503. The sequence goes on along the minus strand of PKUO01000033.1, from coordinate 109,902 downwards.
GATCTCCTATGGCGAGATGCTGGACCAGGGCAGAAACATCTGCTCTGCTGTAACTATCCCGGTGATCGGCGATGCCGATACCGGATATGGCAATGCCGTCAATATCCGACGCACCATTCGTGGCTATGCCGCTGCCGGTTTCGCCTGCGCCATGATTGAGGATCAGGAGGCGCCGAAACGCTGCGGACACACCCGCGGAAAAAGTATTGTTGACCGCGATCAGGCCCTGACGCGGATAAGGGCGGCAGTGGATGAACGCGATGCCGGCAGCGATATTCTCGTCATGGCCCGCACCGATGCGCGCCACAGCCACGGCATGAAGGAGGCGCTCTGGCGCTGCCAGGCGTTTGCCGATCTCGGGGCGGATATCATCTTTCTTGAAGCGCCCCATGACCGTCAGGAAATGGAACAGTTCTGCAGGCAAACGCCAGGATACAAAATGGCCAACATGGTCGAGCAGGGCGACACCCCGATACTCTCCCCGTCCGAGTTGGAGGATATCGGTTACAAGATTGCCGCCTATCCGCTGACCCTGATCAGCGCCGCTGCGCATGCCATGCGCACGGCCCTGCAGAACCTGCAAGAAGGAAAGACCCCGGAACAGATGCTCGACTTTGCCGAACTGCGCCAGACAGTAGGATTCGATGAGTATGATCGTCTGCTGGAGAGCTATCCCCGAAACCGTTGATCTTGCCGAACACCTTATGAAAAGCCCAGCTAAAAATAGTGTGGTAACCCGCAATTTTTCAGATAACAGCCTGGTCGGCAGGATAAAGCAAGAAATTATGCGGGATATGACACACCCTCAAGGTGAAATCTCATAACAAACAGGCGAAATCTCCCCTCCGGTCCAAAATCGGCCAGTCAGATCCAAACGTCGCCGCTCCCGTCAACCGATAGCCTTTAAAATGGCGCATCAAAGATTCATACGCAATGCAGCACCTGTGATTTATCAGGTGGTAAATACCGAATCGAGTTAAAACTAGGAGCCGTGAAATCATGAAGAAAACAGCCTGTCTGTTACTGTTCTGCGCTGCCGAATTGCAGGCCGCAGAGATTGACATCCCGTCGATCACCGTTGAGAGCACCAAACTCAGCGACGTCAGCGGTGAAGAGGTGAAATCCGCCGACCTGGCCGAGGCCCTGATCAAGAAGGTCCCCGGCGTCTCCCTGGTCCGTCGCAGTGGTATCGCCAACGACATCATCCTGCGTGGCCAGAAAAAGGACAACATCAACATCCTGGTGGATGACGCGAAGATTTACGGCGCCTGCCCGAACCGCATGGACCCGCCCACCTCGCACATCCTGACCAACAATATCCAGGATATCGAGATTACCGAGGGACCCTACGATGTGCAGAACTTTGGCACCCTTAGCGGAGCGGTAAAGATCACCACCCAGGAGCCATCCGAAGGACTCAACGGTGAAGTCAACCTGAACGCCGGCAGCTGGGGCTATCGCAAGGCAGGGGCCACCCTGAGCGGCGGCAACCAGGCCGTCAGATTTCTGCTCAGCGCATCGAAAGAGAGCAGCGAGCAGTATGAAGACGGCGACGGCAACACCTTTGCCGAGCAGATCGCCAATTTCGCGCCGACCATGACCCCGGTCCACTACAAGGATCAGTACGCCGACATGGATGCCTATGACAAGAAAACCTTCATGGGCAAGCTCTATTTCGACTTCTCGGAGAACCAGGCGCTTAAACTGAGCTTCACCGCCAACCGAAGCGACGACATACTCTACCCGTCGAGCAAGATGGATGCCCTGTACGACGATTCCGACATCTTCAGCCTGGACTATGCGGTTCGCAACATCGGTGCCTTTTCCAAGGAACTGAATGTTCAGTACTACGACTCCAGCGTCGATCACCCGATGTCCACCTTTTATCGCAACTCATCGGGTCCAGACTCTGTCAACGAGGTGGTCAGCCAGCTGGACACCCGCATGCAGGGGCTGAAGATCAAAAATGCCTTCGATCTGGACAGCACCACCGAGATGATCATCGGCCTGGATACCAGCAAGCGTAACTGGAACGGCACCTATACCGGCGAAGGCACGATGGCCATGATCACCGGCAATAAGAGCATCGACGATGTCGATACCAAGAACCGGGCCATGTTCGCCGAGCTGAACAAGGACTTTGGCGACCTCAGCCTGAAAGCCGGGATGCGCTATGACGACACCTCGATCGACCCATCCAGCATCTCCGGACTGGCGTCAAATGATTACATCGCCCTCAGCGCCTTCGCCTTCGGCAGTTACCGCACCGATGACAGCACCAAGTTTTTTGGCGGCATCGGCAAGGCCTCCCGTGTGCCTGACGCCAGGGAGCTCTACTTCAAGAGCAGCAGCGGTGTCCTGATCGGAACACCAACCCTCGACCAGACGACCAATGTGGAGATCGATCTGGGCGTTGAGAAGAACTACGAGAATCTCACCCTGAAGACCAAGCTGTTCCACAGCTGGCTGAGCGACTACATCTATTACAACGCCAGCAAGGCGATGATGGGTAATGCCTTCGAAAATATCGATGCAACCATCTATGGCGTGGAGGTCTCCGGCTCTTACTTCATGACCGACGAGCTCTATCTCGATTTCGGCCTGGCCGGTCAACGCGGCAAGAAGGATGAGGCACTGGCGGGACAAACCGACCGGGATCTGGCCGAAATTCCACCCGTAAAGGCCAATCTGGCGCTTAACTATGACTATGCGCCCAAGAGCAGCGCACGCATTGAACTGATCGCGGCCAACAGCTGGGATGATTTCGATGGTGACAATGGCGAGCAGGAGATCGACGGCTATGCCGTGGTCAACCTGAAACTCGATCATGCAGTGACCGACAATTTCGGCATCACCGCCGGCGTGGACAACCTGTTCGACCGCACCTACGCGGTATCCAACACCTATCGGGATCTGACCCTGCTCGCGGCTGGCAGCGACATCATGTTGATGAACGAGCCGGGCCGTTACTTCTATGTCAACGCCACCTACAGCTTTTAAGTAAGCCACCGGAAAGCCTGTATGAACCAAGGCCCGGACTCGAAACATCGAGTCCGGGCCTTTGCATTCCCGCCCTACTCTTCCAACAGATGCACCACCAGGGAAACCCGCCGGTTTCTGGCCCGCCCCTCGGGCGTGGTGTTATCGGCAATCGGGCGCGTATCGGCATAGCCGATCGCACGCATGCGCTCAGCCGGAACCCCCTGGGCCGCCAGGAATCTCAACACCCTCGTGGCGCGTTGCGTGGACAGTTCCCAGTTGGAAGGGAAGCGCTGGTTACTGATCGGGGTCGGATCGGTGTGCCCCTCGACCGAGACATTGTTGGCACCGGAATTGAGCAGCGCCACCAGCCGCGCCAACACCCCCTCACCGCCGGGACTCAGATCCGCCTGTCCCAGATCAAACAGGATGCTCTCGCGGATCTGCAGATTGACCCGGTTCGACTCAATGGTCACCTCAACCTGATCCTCCAGTTGCTGATTCAGCAGCGCCCTCTGGAATTCATCGCGCAGCTGTTCGGTGGCGGCCTCAGCCGGTTTTTCAATAACCGCCACCGTCTCCTTCTCACCCTCTTCGCTCAGAGGTGCAGGAACCTCGACGGCCGCTGGCTCCTGGGCCTTCAACTCAATCGGTTCGGCAATGACCGATTCAGCCTGTTGCGCGGCCTCCAGCGGCTGACTGGAAAGCGCCTGGGTAAGGGCCTTAAATTTCTCCGGTGAAAAGGTGGTGTAGGAGAGCAGCATCACAAAGACGCTCAGCATCAGGGTAAACACATCGAGGTAGATCAGCAGCCAGGCATCGCGATCCGGGTCCTGGCGACGGTCGCCATCCTCCCAGGTCGGTGGCGGCATCAGTGTACGTCTGATCATGATTCGGCCGGTTCTGTCTTGCCGGCGCGGCTGCCGATTTTACGATCGACATCCTCCTCAATCTGCTCCAAGGAGGGGGAACGTATCTCATCCTCGTACTGGGCGACAAAGGAGTTGAGCGTCTCGCGGATGAAACTGGGAGTACGCTTCTGCCCCAGCATATTGATACCCTCCAGCACCATGTACATCAGCATCACCCGCTGTTCGGTGCGCCGTTCCAGCTTGATGGCAATCGGGCGCAGAAACAGATTGGCCAGGACTATTCCATAGAGCGTGGTGGTCAGGGCGATGCCGAGATTGCGGCCGATGATCTCAAAGTTTGAATCGCCCATGGCGTAGAGCATATTCACCAGCCCCAGCAAGGTACCCGCCATGCCGAATGCCGGTGCATAATTTGCAATGCTGCGAAACACCTGCGCCTCGGCCTGCTCGCTGCGTCGCAGCTTGAAGATGCGCCATTTCAACAAGGCATCAATATCCTCGGGCAGGGTGCGATCTATCACCAGCTGCACACCGGTGCGCAGAAACGGATTGTGGGTCTTGGCCAGCTCATCTTCAACCTTGGACAGCTGTCCGCGACCGAGCAGCATGGAGACGCGCACAATCTCCTCGATCTCGTCGTCCACCGACAGCTCATGGTGTTTCCAGATCAAGGTGAAACTGCGGTAGACCTTGCGCAGTTCCTTCATCGGGTAACTGATGAACATGGCGGCGATGGTGCCGCCAACGACGATCAGCATTCCCGGCAGATTGAGGAAGAGTCCGGGCTCGTCGGCCGAGAGAAACACCGAGGCCAGAATCAGTAAAACACCGGTCAATATACCGATCAGGGTTGAGGTATTCATATCCGGTCGCACTGCAAAAACAGCCATGCAAACTCCTTGATTCTCAGCGGCACACCCCTTCACCGAACCCGGCAAAAGGCATCCCTACTCAATATAGACAGAATAACCTATTGTTTCTACTTAATAATTATAGGCATCCACAAAAAACAGCTTTCCTGCCTATACTTGACGAATACACGAGGTATTACACCCTGCGAGGAGGATGCAGAGATGAATCTTGAAGAGATATTACAGAGCAGGCCTGTGGATCTAATCTACGTCAGAGCCTCGGACACCGTACTCAAGGCGATGCAGACCATGTGCAAGCATCGTGTCGGCTCCATCCTGGTCGAGTCCGATGACGGCCGGCTCCTCGGGATTGCCACCGAACGGGATATCCTGCGTTACTGTACCGCCAACCAGGGAATCATCGAGCGGTCCCTGATCGATGAGGTGATGACCCGTGATCTGATCGTCGCCAGCCCCGACTACTCCCTGGACGAGGCAATGTCACTGATGACCGAACACCGCTTCCGCCACCTCCCGGTGATGCGCGGCGGCAAGGCCATTGGCCTGATCTCGATAGGCGATCTGGTCAAGGCCAAGCTCAGGGATGTCTCGGTTGAGGTCAAGTACCTGCGCGATTACATCAGCACCTGAACAGTGATCCGGTCTATTCATCAGCCGGGGAAGGCGTAACACAATATTACCTCTTCCCCAGGTTGCGCATTAGCTCCCAAGAGGGCTATCTGTTAACTTACGCCTGTCAGCCATTAATGTAATACCGGAATGAAACACAGGCTTATTGTATTGCTGCTAAGCACACTCCCGCTCTCCTGCACTGCCGGGCAGAACGGGCAACAGGCATTCGATAACTACTTCGATGCCCTGCCGGTATTCTGGGACGAGGTCTATCCCCAGGGTGGCGAAACCCTCTACTGCGGCACCCGGTTCGGATCGAGAAAGGGACGGGATATCAATATCGAACATGTGCTGCCCATGGCCTGGGCGATGAACAAGGAGAACTGCCGCAGCCGCGATGAATGCCGCGACACAAGCAACCGCTTCAACCAGATCGAAGCGGACATGCACAACTTCTACCCGTCAAACAAGGAGATCAACAAGACGCGCGGCAGCCACTCTTTCGGTTATATCAAGGGCGAGCGCAGGGAGTTCGGCCGCTGTGATTTTGAAGTCGACCGGCGTGCGCGTATTGTCGAACCACGTCCGGCCAGCCGCGGAAACATTGCCCGCGCCATGTTCTACATGCACGACACCTATGGCCTGAAGATTTTCAACCGGCAGGCAAAAATCCTCAAACAGTGGAACCGGGAAGATCCGCCGGACGCCGAAGAGCAACGCCGCAATGACATCATCGCCGGCATACAGGGCACGCGCAATCGCTTCATCGATGACCCCGAGGCGGTTGACCAGCTGAGGTTCTAGGGCCTGTAACACCATGCGTAATATTCATCGATGGAGGCCTTCTTGGCAATCCTGATCATCATGCCTGGGCGCGACAGCAGCGCCCTGCAACAACACCTGCGCAAACTGGCTCCGGGTCTTGATATACGCGCCTGGCCCGAGCAGGGAGATCCGGATGAGATTCGCTGCGCCGTCACCTGGAATCATCCCCACGGCCTGCTGCGCGAGTTTAACAACCTGACGCTGATCCACTCCTTCGGCGCCGGCGTCGACCACCTGCTGCAAGACAACGCCCTGCCTGTGGACATCCCTATCTGCCGGGTGGTCGATCCCGGGCTTGCCAGCCAGATGTGTCAATACCTGCAGTGCATCATCCTCAACCGGCGCTTCGCCATGCAGACCTACTGGCAACAGCAGCAAGAGATGCTCTGGCAGGCGGCCGAGCGCGTGCCGGGAAACAGTGTGGGCATTCTCGGCTTAGGGAAACTTGGCGAGGCGGTCGCCCGGTCGCTTGTGGAGAACGGCTTTACCGTCCACTGCTGGAGCCGCACCGAGAAACAGGTCAATGGCATCATCTCTCACACCGGCACACATGGCCTGGAGCAACTCGCTGCCAGTGCCGATTACCTGGTCTGCCTGCTGCCATTGACGGCAGAGACCCGCGGCATACTCAACCGCGACCTGTTCCTGAAGATGAAGCCTAGCGCTTACCTGATCAATGTCGGGCGCGGCGGTCATCTCCTGGAGGAAGACCTGGTCCAGGCACTCAACAGCGGCCAGCTGTCCGGGGCCTGTCTGGATGTCACTGCCAGCGAACCTCTACCCGCCAGCGACCCACTCTGGACGGCAAAAAACATCACCATCACCCCGCATATCTCCAGCCTGAGTGATCCGCTGGTGGTGGCCGAACAGGTGCTGGCCAACTATCAGCGGCGGCTTTCAGGGCGGCCCGTTGAAAATGCAGTGAATAGAGACCTGGGTTACTGACCCTCACTCCAGTTGCGCCAGCAGTAGATCGGCATCGGTATAGCTGTATTGCAGCAGGCGATAGTTACCCCTCTGTTCCAGCACCAGGCTTGGAAATCCTGTGGCGCCCATCGACTGCCCCTGGCGGATCTCCCGCATCAGCTCCGCTTCCGTCTCCGCTGAGCGCAAATCCAGCGCGAAGCGTTCTGCATCGGCACCGATCTTACCTGCAAGCGCGGTCAAGGTACTCGCATCCGACGGGTTTCTGGCCTGCAGATAATAGGCCCGCTGTATGGCCTCGATCATCGGCTCTTCAAACCCGGCATCCTGTCTGCGCGCGGCGATTACCGCACGGCAGGCAGGATAGGTGGAACGGCGCGGCGCACATCGACTCCAAAAATCGAAATTGAATTCAGTGCCAGGCACCTTGCGCTGGATAGTCCGCCAGATGGTTTGCAGTTTATCCTGCATCTCCATCGGCATGGGCTCATCAGAGTCAGGGGCAAGGCCACCCAGCAAGCGGCTGGTCAGGATATGCCCCGGCAGGCGCCGGGTGATCTCCGCCCACACCGGACGAAAGGCCCAGCACCAGGAGCACATCGGGTCATGGATATAGTAGAGCCTGGAATTATCGCCCATAGGCCTGTTTCAGGCCGTCGCTCAAGCCCTGCCAGGAGTCTTTATCCGCCTCGGGGTTGTAGGCCAGGGGTATGTTGAAGCGCTGACCATACTCGTCGGCATCGGGATTGGTGAAGGCGTGCAGGGTGTCCGGATAGTCGACAAAGGTCATATCCGCACCGGATACGGCCATTTCCGCTTTGAACGCCTCGACATGTTCCGGCTTCACCATGCGATCTGCCGCGCCATTGAACACCAGTATTTTTTTGCCCACGAGACTCTGAGGTGCAGCCGGCTGTGCGGTATTCAGGCTGCCGTGGAAACTGGCCACGACATCCAGATCCACCCCTCGTCTGGCCATCTCCAGAACAATGCCACCACCGAAGCAGTAGCCGATGGCGGATATCTGGTCACTATTGACCGTGGCATGGCCTTTCAGCAGATCGACGCCGGCATTGAAGCGCGCCTCGGCCTGATCCATGTTGCTGCGCACCTCTCCGGCAAAGGCGCCTGCATCGTAAGCCACAAAGCCTTTGAGGGTTTTATCTCCGGCCCTGTATTCAACCGCCTCGCCCTTCACTTCCGCAAGGGCAGAGGATACAAAAAAACTCAGTAAGACCAGGGTAATAAAGGGTTTAATGATCTCCTCCAATGGTTTTTTATTGTGCTGTCGGTTTGATTGTAGTTGCTTGCAGAAGAAGTGATGTATTCATGTTTTCCCCTATACCGATAACCCGACATTAACAAAGGGATTGATTTTTACAGGCCTTTGCCTTCCCAGAAAATATTTACCAGAAGACCAAAGGGGTATTAGAGACTGTTGGAATTTCAGGGAACTATCCTGATCACAATCTGACCAAAAAGAGATTGAACAAGCACATTTTTAACTTATAGTTGGGTTTATGCACCGTTTAACCGACAAGCTACTGCCCGTATTTCTTGCGCTGATTCTGGGGTTTCTCCCGGTCACCAGCGCATTGGCTGGCATTGTCTCGGCAGGTGCTCCTGTTCAAACCGGACAACCCATGAACGCGGCACATTATCATCAGGCGATGGACAGCAGCCAGAACACCCACAACTGCACACGCTGCGAAAGCGGCGCAACATGCAATAGCCTGGATTGTTCGTCCCACCAATGCACATCCACTCCGGCCTCACTGACGCCGTCGCTGCTTGCCCGAGCCATTGAGTTCAATCTGGTTTTCGCCTGGCGAGAAGCTACCCATTATCTGACATCCCAACCTCCACCCAGCCACTTTCGCCCTCCCATTGCCTGACACCCGTCAGTAGATCAGCAATTGCGCACAATGTCGGCAATCCATGACCCCGTGGTCTGGCATCTGACATGCAGCGATCATTCACCGTAGATTTCGGGAACAGGCAATGACACTTCGATCCTTGCACCTCCTGTTGGTCGTCAGCCTTGCAGGTTTATCCGGTTGTGATAACCGTCAGGAGTCGGGCATGCATATCCAAAAGACAACGGTCCCATCCGAACGAACAGTAGCAATTGAACGCTGGTACAGCGGCGACATGGTTGTCAGGGGAGAACCGCTTTACCAAACGCATTGCGCCAGTTGTCACAAGCCCGACGCCTCTGGCAGCGCCAACTGGAAGGAGATGACCGCCGATGACAAGTATCCCCCGCCGCCACTCAATGGCACGGCTCACACCTGGCACCACCCGCTCCCGGCATTGCGCAGAACGGTCAGGATGGGCGGTATCCCGCTCGGCGGCAGCATGCCGGCGTTTGCCGGTAAGCTCAGCGATCAGGAGATCGACAACCTGTTGGCCTGGATCCAGTCCCACTGGTCAGATCAGATCTATCTCGTCTGGGATGAGCGCAACAGACAGGCAGGCAACCCGCTTCAGCCGATTGCAAGAGCGGAACAGTAACCCCAATACACAGATTACGAGAGACCTAACATGACGAAAAAAAGTACCGCAAAACAGCAAAACAAATCCCTTCCCATGAAACTTGCCGCCGCCCTGTTGACCGGCCTGGCCCTGATCGTCGGCGGCATACTGATCAACCAGCAACCCTCCAGGGCGGCGGATATCGTCGTCTACAAAAGCCCGACCTGCGGCTGCTGCAAAAGCTGGATCGAGCACCTGGAGGCCAACGGCTTTTCGGTGGAAACTCACGACAGAACCAACATGAGCCCGGTTAAGGCCGAATTTGGCGTACCGACGGATCTGCAATCCTGCCACACGGCAAAGGTGGGCGACTACGTTATCGAGGGGCATGTCCCCGCCGATCTGATTACCCGTCTGTTGGAGGAGAAACCCAAGGTCATGGGGCTGGCCGTACCGGGCATGCCGATGGGCTCCCCCGGCATGGAGGGCAATAGAAAGGACCCCTACGATGTGGTCACCTTCCAGGCAAACGGCTCAAGCCGGGTCTATGCAAAACGCTGAACGGGTTGACCTGCAGAATCGCAGTCGTTGATTTTCGGATACGCTTGAATAGACACCCCGCATAGCTTTGTGTGCTACGCGGGGTGTCTGCCTGGAAGATGCGATCAGGGCCTGGATCAGTCCCTGCGCCATACCTCGGCGCGCGCTATGGAATCCAGGGGGATATGCGAGGTGAATTTTCCGCCATACACGCTCTGCTGCACGCTGGCCACGCCATCGGTGATGCGGTCCAGCATGCCTTGCTTGACGCGCCCATCATCCTTCATAACCAGGCGCACATCCTTGCCCAGATACTCTTTCAGCGCAGAGACCTCGGTTTTTATGAAGCGCCTGGGTTTCAGCCTTTCACGCTGCTCTTCCCCATCGACTTCATCGGAAATCACACCCGTTTCAGCATCGGCAAAGGCCGACAGGTTTTCCGGGATGGTAAAGCTCATGTCAGAGACATTCTGGCCATTGACACTCATCTGCACACCGAGCAGGGAGATCAGATCCTGGGGGCTATAGGCGGCCAGACGCTGCGCCGATATATCCGTGGTCGGATAGGCGCTGAAACGCATTTCACCGGCCTGGGTCAGTAGTGACCTCATCGCCGTGCGAATACCCGCACCGGGAATGAAGCCGAGATTGCGCGCATAATATCCATCGCTCTGGCTGAGCAGGCCGTCAACGTACTCCTGTGGCGTGACATCCGACTGCTTGGCGCAGTAATCCACCATGCCCTTCATGTAGGCAGGTTCGGCGCGATAACTCGCCTCCATGCGCCCCAGATTCGGTACGCTACCGGTCATCACCGCACCCAGTTGAGGTATGCCTTTGAGCATCATCTCCATCTCAAAGGCCTCCAGACCTTCCACGCTGTAATCGGTTGATATTTCCATCTCGCCGGACTGCTGGTAGAGCTTGTAGCCCATGGAGAAATCGGCGATCAGCTCGCCGTAGCCAATGTTATCCATGCCAACATGCTGAAAAATACCCCCCAGGGAACAGACCTCAGGCATATACCCCTTGGCCTGCGAAGCGGAGAGGCCGGAAATCTGGTTCAACTGCGACATCACATCCTCTCCGGCGGGAATCTCCGCGCGCTTGAAGCGCAGATAGGCGTAGCGTGGTGGCTCTGCATCCTTGAAACCGCCACTCATTGCCAACAGAAATTCCAGGTCCGGACCCTCGACCAGAATCTCTCCCACGTTGAAATCCACGGTCGTGCCCACCGGCGTGACCTTAACATTCTCGACACTTACCTTGCCGCGCAGATCGGAACCGATACCGCCGTAGGACAGGGTAGCAAAGGGTGCGGCCATTCGCGCCAACTCGTCCAGGTTGCCCTTGACCTTGAAATAGATATAGCCCTTCAGGCACGCGTAGATGACAACAGCGGCCACCATCGGCACCAGGAACAGGGTTTTCAGTTTCATGACAGCTCCTTCACAGCAATCTCAATCGTTATTATCACATCAATCATGGCCTGGTCTCCGGGCGCCCTTCCAGAAAGCGCTTACCCTGCTCCATCATTTCCACAAAACCTTGTTGATCCTTATCGACCACTTTACCGGCAACCTGAGTTACCGCATTGAGCAGAGCAAAGAGTGCACGCGGGCTGTGCTCGTTCAGTGACTGAATTTCAAAATAGAGATAAGGGTTCTCCTGGGCCACATGCTTGGCGATATCCAACTGGGCATCAAAAGTGGTACTTGAGAGCCTGGCCAGCGCCCCGGCATCCTCACCGCTTTGCGACAGGGCGTTGAAGAAGGCGATATTCACCGCATGCGACAGACCCAACACATGGGCCATCACCTTATCATGGGCCTCGAGCGACATATCCACCTGCTCGGCCATGGTGGAGGCAAACAGACCACGCACACGCTCCCTGGCCTGCCCGTCGCCGATATCCACGAAGATGACATTGCGCCCCGACAACAGCTCGACATCCGGACCAAACAGGGGATGTATGGAAGTGACCTGGCAGCCTGCGGCCATCAACTCCTGGATCGGTTCGGCCAGCGGTCCCTTGACCGAGCTGATATCGAATATCACCCCGGATGGCTTCAAGACCGCCAGTTGACGCAGTATCGCAATTGTCTCCCTGACCGGGGCGGCAACCACGATCAGTTCCTGATCGAGAGGTTGCGCACCGAGGTGCGTATAGTGCCGATAACCGGGAAGGGCGCCCGCCGGGTCACAGACTTCCACCTCGTAGCCCTGGCTGGAGAGAAAGCGCACAAACCACTGCCCCATCTGCCCGGCACCACCAATCACCAATGCACGTTGGCCGCCACCAGCGTCCGAGGCCATCACCATATCCTGCTCCTGGGCGGCCAGCGAAATACGGATCAGCAGGCGAAACAGCTCTTCGCCGATCGACGCATCCAAGCCCGCACTGACCGCCGTCTTGCGCGCCAGTTCCAGCACCACCTTCTCCCGGGCAAAATCCCGCGTGACCCTACCGGCGGCCGATTTCACCCGGCCGATTTCGGCGACTATCTTCTGCCGGTTGGCCACCATCTCCAACAGTTGCACATCGAGAGCGGACAAGGCCTGCCTGAGCTGTTGAAGATCATCCATACACAAGCGCCTTCACTACTGCATTCCCTATCGGATGACGTGGCAGACACAGCCCAAGCCGGGCAGTAAATTGACAACAGAGCAAATCTCTCACCATTAACCCCTGTACTAAAGTTCGCAATAGACCAGCGGGACATACATCTCCGCGGACGATACACCACCATGCACCCCGAGGTGAATATACTGTCGTTCGCCCATTATCCAGTCCTTGATCTTATAATTCTCTTTCATGACCAGCGTATAATGCCCGATGCGATCACTGAGCGCAGAAAATCTCTCTCCCGCGCCGAACCACCCCTCGTCGAGTAACTGACTGCTCGGCAGCAGTGTCATGCCATGGGAGAGCTCCGTTTCGATATAGTCTTTGAAGCGCTCTTCGGCGTGCGGGTGCACGTAGCAGAAGGTCAGCCGCGGCTCGCCACACAGCGGCAACAACAGCGTTTGCTGCAATTCGGGGTGATCGTGAAGGTAGATGGTCCGCTCTTCCGTGGTATCGATGAAGCCATGATCCGCCGTCAGGATGAGCGCCGTATCCGAACCGGCCAAAGCCCGCAACAGTTGCGCCAACCCCGTTTCCAGCTGCTGAAAATGTTGGTAAACCTGCTCACTGCCCACACCGTATGCGTGCGCCAGGGAATCGAACTGCGGCCAGTAGGCATAGATATAGTGGCGTTTGCTGTTGCGCTTGATGCTGGCCTTGATCGCCTTGAAAAACCCCTTCAGATCACTGTAGGGACGACTGGCAGCCGGGCCATTGAACGCTCGATTAAAGTCGGAGTCGGCAATCCAGGCGGGCATAATCGCCGTGCTCTCCACATCCAGGCGTGAAAAGAGCGGCTGGGCGCCGCACAGCCCGGTGGGCGAAAAACCTGCAGAGGCGAGAGATTCGCCGCCGTGCCTTGGTCGAAAGGGCAGCACCGCCAGAACATCGGCCAGCTCTTTGAAATAGGTGAACCAGCCGGTATAACCATGCTGTTGCGGGGCGACACCCGTGAGAAAGGTGGGAATCGCCGATGCGGTGGTGGACGGGCAGACCGATGTGAGCTTGCCGCGCATGTAGCGACTCAGGACGCTGCCGTCGCCCCGGGTACGAAGGTACTCATAACCCAGTCCGTCGATCACCAGCAGGAGAATGTTCCTGGCCGAGCCAAGCCGTGTGTCCGTCAGCAGATTCGCCTGGGGATAGCCGTTTTCCGGAGCACCCAGGGCTGCGCAGATGGACGACATCAGATTGACGATGCCACCACCGGTATAATCAGGAAGAACCAACGCAGGATAACCCCCGGGTCGCACCAATGCCCGTCAGAAACAGGGGAGGCGGCTCAAACAGCGCCCACCCCCTGTCCAGTTCAGGCAATTTCCACCATCTCCAGCTCAAAATTCAGCGCCTTGCCCGCCAGTGGATGATTGCCATCCAGGGTTACGGTGTTCTCTGTCACCTCTTTGACAACCAACAGCAAGGTGTGGCCCTCCGGACCCTGGGCCTGCAACTGAAGGCCGACCTCCAACTCGATATCATCGGGTATGTTGGCGCGGTCTATCTCCTGAATCATCTCGGGGGAATATTCCCCATAGGCCTCTTCAGCGGGAATCTGCACCGCCTTTTTGTCCCCGACGGCCATTCCTTCCAGCGCCTGCTCGAAGCCCGGAATCACCTGGCCCTGGCCAAGCGTCACCTCAAGGGGCTCCGCGCCCACTGAGGAATCGAACTCGCTACCATCATCGAATGTCCCGACGTAATGAACTCTTACTGTATTGCCCGCTGTGGCTTGTGTCATAGATGAACTCCTCTCATTGCAAAGTTTCAGAGGAATCCCGTTGAGACACCTCGATCCGAATATTTCCTGGCGATACACCAGCAGCGCAGCCCGTTTTGACAGCTGCGCTAAACATATGATGACATGATCAAAATTTAATTTCTTGTCCCAAAAATCATGCCACTACGGAAATCCAAACGAAGATCACGCAACGAAGCACTGCTCAGATACCACAATCATCGCAACCAGAACCTCCTGGCCCAGCCTGGAAAACATCAGTTTGCCGTGGTGCTCGACCACCTCAAGGCGGGGTTCAATGTCGCAAAGATCTTCCGCAGCGCCGATGTCTTCAGCGCCCAGGCCGTGCACCTGATCAACATCGGCCCGTTTGATCCGGCGCCCGCGAAAGGGGGGTTCAAGCGCGTTCCCACTCGCTTTCATGAAACCTTCGCAACCTGTTTCGAACAATTGAAGACAGAGGGCTACACGCTTTTTACGCTTGAAGCGACCAGCGGCGTGTCACTCTTCGATGTCCATTTCCCGGAGAAATGCGCCTTCATCTTCGGCCATGAGGAGCGCGGCCTCAGCTTCAATCCCGCGGACCATCCTGAGATTGAACGCGTATCGATTCCGCAATTCGGTCAGACCGAAAGCCTGAATGTGAGTGTTGCCGCGTCGATCGTGATGTATGAATACACACGCCAGCAGCAGACGTAGGGGAGCTATGGAAGGATCCGATCGGCGGCTCAGCCGCCGATCGGAACCAGGATCAATCGTCCTTCATGGCCACCGCATGAGTCTCGCGGATGTAGGCCTCTTCCGCCTCGGTCAGTTCAATATTGTCGTAACCGGAGATCATGGTCTTGATGTAGTGGGTCGGGGTCTTGCCGGTAGTGGTCATGTAGACATGAATGATCACAAACGCCCCCATGATGAACGCCGCCGCCGTGTGTACGAAGGCGATCAGCATCAGGCCGGTGCCCGCCCAGCTGTAGCCGCTCCACAGATCATAGGTGAGATAGACGATACCGGATGCCCACAGGGCGGGGCCGATAAAGATCATGAAACCCATATAGGCCAGTGATTGCAGGGCATTCTGCTTGCGCTGCAGACCCTTGCGATAGGGATGGGGTTCGCCCACCAGGATGCCATAGGCATAGAAGCGGATCACCTTGAACACCCCTTCCTTGAAGAGATACTGACGCCACTGCCCGGTGGTGAAGTTCCAGAAGGTGGTAAACACCCACAGCACGATCAACACCAGCGCCGCATAGGTGTGGATTACGACTGCGGTACGGAAGTCCAGCATAGTGTGGGTGCCGTGCAGGCCCAGACCGGTAAAGAACAGGGTGAAGATCAGCAGCGCCTGTGACCAGTGCCAAAAGCGCTCGTAGCGGGTGTAGATCATCACATAGTGTTTGCCGCCGCGTTTTTTCACATTGGCATTCTCGAGATTCAGGTTGCCATTGGCGCTCATGACTCTTCTCCATGCGGATATTTTTTGCTGAACAGTTTGCGAAGTAGGCCATGCAGCAGAACGCCAAGCAGCGCGCCTCCCAGTACCAGGTAGCCGAGAATATCGAGCCAGCTGAAACTGTCTCTTCCCGGCATGTAGAAACCGTCCAGTCCATCAAGCCGTCCCTGCTTGCTGTGACATTCATCGCAGGAGATGGCGTCTTCCTTGGGTGCCACCATGTGCGTTATCGGCCAGAAGGAGTAGGTCTCGACAAAATCGTATTCACCGCTGTAGGGGATACTGTTCCTCTCCATGCCCGCCTTGATCGCCCGGCCAAAGTCATAGTTACCCCAGTAGGCATCGTCGTCTTCACCCCAGAGGTGCATGTAGACCATGGTGTTGTTGCCCTTGTCATAGGGTTGCACGGTATGCATGCGCTTGAATGGCCAGATGCGTGAGACACCATCATCAGCATCGCCCTTGAAGCCGTTGATCTCCACCGGACCGCTGGCCGGATCAAACTGGGTTTCAATGGTGGTATAGACCATCTGACCATCGAACCAGTCGTAATAGGGCACCAGGTTCTCACCATATTTGAAACTACCCTTGATCGACTTGTAAGTCGCGCGATGCTCGCCGTTGGCCTGGGTGTACTCCTTCTCCTTGTAACCCTCTCCGTTCTTGGTCTTGCCGGCGGTGCGCCAGTCCCAGTCGGTCTTGGTTGCCACGCCACCCCGGGCGATGGTGGGTATGTGACAGGTCTGACAGGCTATCTTGTCGACATGGCCATTGAGCTTGATCCCCACCAGTTCGGTCTTCGGATGGGGCGCCTCGCTATGGCAGGATTCGCAGGTCGCCACGTCGCGGCGCTCACCCGGCAGTCCCAACCCCTCGGTATCATGAGCCATGACATTGTAACGGCTGCCCGCCCAGAGGTGCTGGCGGGTGACATGACAGGTGGTGCAGGCGAAATTGAGCCCTTCGGCATCCATATGGACATCAAGTTTGCGGTCGGGGCGTTTCAGGGATGAATCCAGATCGCCGTGTTTCACCCCATCGCCACCACCACCGTAAAAGTGGCAGGCACCGCAGTTTTCACGCCCCGGCAGACCGACACTCTGGGCCACCTTGTCCCACTGGATCGGCTGCTTGCCCTCGAACATCACAGAACAGGCCTTGTTGCCGGCCGAGTTCGGTGTCTTGTAGTAGCCGCCGGAGCGGTCATGGCAGACCAGGCAATCGATATTGCTCTGGTTGGTGAAATCGAAGCTCTCATCCTTCCAGCCATAACCGGCGTTACACTGGGCGCACATCCCCTCATTGCCTTTGGCATTGGTGCAGAAGGTGTTGATCAGGGTCTTCTTACCCAGTTTCTGGCCCGTAGTGGGATGGTCATACTCCCAGGTCCAGTGGATGGATTTCATGAAGTGGCGGCCGGCCTCGGTGTGACAGCTGAGACAGGCCTTGGTGACAGACGGGCCATCCTCGAACGGCCCCTGCAATACCTCGAATTTGCTGTGATCGGCGGTGGACTCGCCGTCATCACGAATACTCGGCTTGGTGTCGGTGACAATGCGGAAATTCATATCGCTGTCGACCGCCGCACCGGCGGGCTTTGCCTCTTCGTTCGCCTGGGCGGCAAGCGTGGCAAATGACAGGACACTAACGGACAGCACAACCCGGCTGAACAGGTTCAATCTGTTGAGTAATAACATGCGTCGACCCTGATGAGAGTGGTTTCAGCCGTAATGCCCGACAGGTCCTGCATTACTGTAACTACTCAGTGTATTCGAGTTTTCTACGGCTAGCGGTACTCGGATAGCCTAATCAACCCGGTTGTGCAGGTGCATTGATAATTCGCAACCCGGTGGCAATAACCACATTTTCACTATTTTTCCCTGAACACGCAGTAAGTTATATAATGCCCGGTTTTCCATTTTGATTTTTCGGAACCCCGTTATGGCAAACAACCGTTCAGCTGAATTTGCAGCGCTTCTCAAGCAACGTATCCTGATCCTCGATGGCGCCATGGTGACCATGATTCAGCGGCATGGCCTGGCGGAAGAGGACTACCGCGGCGAGCGCTTCGCCGACTGGACGATCAATCTCAAGGGGATGAATGATCTGCTGGTGATCACCCGCCCCGAAATCATCCGTGGCATACATGAGGAGTATCTGGAGGCCGGCGCCGACATCATCGAGACCAACAGTTTCGGCGCTACCGCCAAGGATCTGGAGCGCTTCGGGCTGCAGGATTACGCCTACGAAATCAATCTCGCCTCAGCGCGTCTGGCGCGCGAGACCGCTGACGCCTGGAGCACGCCAGAGAAGCCGCGTTTCGTAGCCGGTGGTCTCGGCCCGACCCAGAAGACTGCCTCCATGTCGGTGGATGTCAACGACCCGGGCGCCCGCGCTGTCAGTTTTGACGAACTGGTCAGCGACTACTCGCTGGCGGCTCGTGGACTGATCGAGGGCGGTGTGGATCTGCTGCTGATCGAGACCATCTTCGACACCCTCAACGCCAAGGCGGCGGTCTTTGCCTGCGAACAGGTCTTCGATGAGATCGGCAGGTCTCTGCCGGTGATGATCTCCGGCACCATCACCGACGCCTCCGGGCGCACCCTGTCCGGCCAGACCACGGAGGCCTTCTACAACAGCCTGCGCCACGCCAAGCCGATCTCCATCGGGCTGAACTGCGCCCTCGGACCGGACCTGCTGCGCCAGTACGTGGAGGAGATATCGCGCATCGCCGAAACCTACGTCTCCGCCTATCCCAACGCTGGCCTGCCGAATGAGTTCGGAGAGTACGATCTGGATGCCGCGCACATGGCGGAGTATATCGCCGAGTGGGCGGACAGCGGTTTTCTGAACATCGTAGGCGGCTGCTGCGGCACCACGCCGGAGCACATCCGCGCCATCGCCGCGGCAGTGCAGAACAAGCCACCGCGCCAGCCACCGAAAAATCCACCCGCCTGCCGCCTGGCCGGACAGGAACCCTTCAACATCAGCGCCGAAAGCCTGTTCGTTAACGTTGGCGAACGCGCCAATGTGACCGGCTCGGCCAAGTTCAAGCGATTGATCATGGAGGAGAAATACGAAGAGGCACTGGATGTCTGCCGCCAGCAGGTGGAGAACGGCGCCCAGGTGATCGACGTCAACATGGACGAGGCGATGCTCGACTCCAAGGCGGCCATGGTGCGCTTCCTCAATCTGGTGGCCTCCGAGCCGGAGATCGCGCGCGTGCCAGTGATGGTCGACTCCTCCAAGTGGGAGGTGCTGGAGGCGGGCCTGAAGTGCATTCAGGGCAAAGGGATAGTCAACTCCATCTCGCTCAAGGAGGGAGAGGCGAAATTCCTGGAACAGGCGCGCCTGATTCGCCGCTACGGCGCCGCGGCTGTGGTGATGGCCTTCGACGAGACCGGCCAGGCCGATACCCTGCAGCGCAAGGTCGAGATCTGCCACCGCGCTTACACGATTCTCACCGAGCAGGTGGACTTTCCGCCGGAAGATATCATCTTCGACCCCAATGTATTTGCCGTCGCCACCGGCATTGAGGAGCACAACAACTACGGCGTGGATTTCATCGAGGCGACCCGCGAGATCAAGCGGCAGTGTCCGCACGCCCTGGTCTCCGGCGGGATCTCCAATGTATCCTTCTCGTTCCGCGGCAACAACCCGGTGCGGGAGGCAATTCACGCGGTATTTCTCTACCATGCGATCACCGCCGGGCTGGACATGGGCATAGTCAATGCCGGGCAGCTGGCGATCTACGATGATCTGCCGAAAGAGTTACGGGAACGGGTTGAGGATGTGATTCTCAACCACCGCAACGATGCCACCGAGCGCCTGCTGGCAATCGCCGAAAAATACCGCGGCGACGGCAGCAGCAGCGAGCAGAAGGAGGATCTCGCCTGGCGTGAATGGCCAGTGCGCAAACGCCTGGCACATGCCCTGGTCAAAGGCATCACCGAATACATCCTGGCCGACACCGAAAGCGCCCGCAGCGAGGCGGCGCGTCCGCTAGACGTGATCGAGGGTCCGCTGATGGACGGCATGAACACGGTCGGGGATCTGTTCGGCGCAGGCAAGATGTTCCTGCCCCAGGTGGTCAAATCCGCGCGGGTGATGAAGAAGGCGGTGGCCTACCTGGAGCCCTATATCCAGGCGGAGAAGGCCGAAGGCGATATTCAGAACCGAGGGAAAATCCTGCTCGCTACAGTCAAGGGCGATGTCCACGACATAGGCAAGAATATCGTCGGCGTGGTGCTGCAGTGTAACAACTACGAGGTAGTTGACCTGGGAGTCATGGTTCCGGCCGAGACCATCCTGCAGAAGGCGCGGGAGATCAATGCCGACATCATCGGCCTGTCCGGACTGATCACTCCGTCGCTGGACGAGATGGTGCATATCGCCAAGGAGATGCAGCGCCTGGGCATGAGCGTTCCGCTGCTGATCGGCGGCGCGACCACCTCGTTGATCCACACCGCGGTCAAGGTCGCCCCGGAATACACGGGTGCGGCGGTCTACGTGGCGGATGCCTCACGCGCCGTTGGCGTTGCCAGCAGCCTGCTGTCCGATGAACAGCGTGACGGATTTATCAGCCAACTGCGCGCTGAATACGCCGCCGCCCGTGAACGGCGCGCGGCACAGCAGGAGAACCGCAACCTGATCGGTATAGAACAGGCACGCGCGAACCCCATCAGCATCGACTGGGACAGCTATCAGCCGCCCCAGCCGCAATCTCCCGGCGTTCACCTCTTTCAGGATATTGCCCTGGAGAGCATCGTCCCCTACATCGACTGGACCTTTTTCTTCCATGCCTGGGAGCTGAAGGGACGCTATCCAAAAATCCTCGATGATGCCGAGAAGGGTGAGGAGGCGCGCAAGCTGTTCAACGATGCCCAGACCATGATGAAACAGATCATTGCTGAAAAATGGCTCAAGGCCAGCGCCATCATCGGCATCTTCCCGGCCAATAGCCAGGGTGATGATATCGAGGTCTATCAGGATGAGGCGCGCCAGCAGGCGCTCGCCACCTTCCACTTCCTGCGCAAACAGGGCAAGCAGCCGACCGGCAAGGCGAACGATTGCCTGGCCGATCTGGTGGCCCCCGACTTGGCCGACTACATTGGCGCTTTCGCCTGCACAGCGGGTCTGGGTATTGATGAAAAGGTCGCGCAATTCGAGGCCGACCACGACGACTACAGCGCCATTATGCTCAAGGCCCTGGCCGATCGCCTGGCCGAGGCCCTGGCGGAGATGCTGCATCAGCAGGTGCGCAAGGAGTACTGGGGCTACGCCCGTGATGAAGCCATTGATAATGATGCGCTGATCGAAGAGACCTACCAGGGGATTCGTCCAGCCATGGGCTATCCGGCCTGTCCCGACCACAGTGAAAAGGATCTGCTCTGGGATCTGCTCAAGGTGCATGACCAAACCGGCATACTGCTGACCGAATCAAAGGCCATGCTGCCAGCGGCCTCGGTCAGTGGCCTCTACTTCAGCCACCCCCAGGCGCACTACTTCAGTGTGGGCAAGATCAATCGCGACCAGGTGGAGGATTACGCCCGAAGAAAATCCCTCACCCTGGAACAGGCCGAACGCTGGCTGGCACCGAATCTCGCCTACGATCCCGCCTCCAACTGAATCAAACCGCTGGAGCCGGGGCGGAATCCGCCCCGCTCCTCCGCCATAACCGCTACACCTGCGGATACCACAAAAAGCATGTGAAAGAATAGCTGTTTTTTTTGTTGACGATCTCCATAATCAACAATAAATTTCCCAGCATACAGATATGTTATCGCATCACCATCTGGCCATAATAATAAGCGATCAATCTAGAACCATTGGAGGAGATCTATGCTAAAACCGGGTGATCCAGCGCCGGATTTTGAATTGCCGAACGCGGATTTTGAAGTGACCAGGCTGGCGGATTTCACAGGTGAAAAGAACCTGGTTCTTTATTTCTATCCCAAGGACGACACACCAGGCTGCACCATAGAGGCGCTGGAGTTTTCCGATCTTCTCGATGAGTTCGAAAAGCTCGATACCGATATCGTTGGCGTAAGCCGGGACAACTGTCTCAGCCACGGCAATTTCCGCGACAAGCATGGCCTGACCATCCGCCTGGTGTCGGATATCGATGGAACGCTTTGCGAGGATTACTTCGTCTGGCGTGAAAAAGAGGCCCACGGCGAGAAGCGCATGGGGATATTGCGCTCCACCTTTATCATCGACAAGGCAGGCAAGATCGCCCACGCGATCTATGACGTCAAACCCAAGTGACACGCCCAGTCCGTGCTGGATCTGATCAGGACAAGCTAAGCAGGTTCACACCAGCGCGTGGCCGACGGGTCCCAGCCGAGAGCGGCGAACAGCCCATTCAGCTCCGGATCTAGCTCGGTTTCAAGGGTCAGCTGTTCGTCCGAGAACGGATGGCGAAAACGCAGGCCGGCCGCCATCAGCAGCAGGCGGTGACTGTTGAACTGATCGCGGAACATCTGGTTGTGCCGGCCATCGCCGTGGGTGGTATCACCGACAATCGGATGGAAGATATGCTTCATATGTTTTCTGATCTGATGCATGCGCCCGGTCTGGGGATAGACCTCTATCAGCGAGTAGCGGGATTGTGCATAGCGTCCCACCGCAATGGGCAGCTCCACGGTGGCCAGGCGATTGAACGCGGTGACCGCCTCCTGGCGCATTTTGCCCTCCTCCTCCAGCAACGCATAGTCGATCTGGCCGGACTCCTCGGTATAGCCACGCACCACGGCAATATATCGCTTCACCACGCGGCGCAGCTCGAACTCGGCAACCAGCTGCCGGGCGGCGTCCGGGTCGAACCCGAACAGGATTATGCCGGATGTGGGACGGTCCAGCCGGTGAATCGGGTAGACCCACTGGCCGAGCTGATTTCTCAGCAGTTGCAGGAGAAAACGTTTATCCTCGGAGATGGCGCTGCGATGAACCAGCAACCCGGCCGGCTTGTGAATGGCGATATAGCGGTCATCGCGATAAAGTATCGGAAATGTTTCCATCGACACATGATACCGGGTTCTACCCGAATCACAGAGTAGACAAGAGACCCTGATAGCAACGTGAAACTACGCACCCAGATACTCCTGTTCTTTTTCCTGTTTGCGCTGGCTCCGCTGCTGATCGCCGTGGTGATCAATCTGCCACTGGTGCTGGAGCGCATGGAGCTTTTCTATCACAAGGCCCACCTGCAGAACCTGCGTGCCGATTTCCGCGATCTCGACCAGCACCTGGCCAGCCGCGATGAGATGGTCCGCCTGCTGGCGAAGCTGCCGGAGCCGGGCACCATCCTCGGCGAGAACGAAGGACAGTCGACCGAATCCATGGACATGGCACGCGCCCAGTACACCTACTGGATCAATCAGATCCTCGAGGATCAGCTCGACATAGTGCAGATTGTCTTCTATGACGACAACCAGCTGGAGCGCTTCTGGCTTGACCGGGACAAGGTCACGCAACAGTGGCAACCGACCATACAACGACCTGCCCGCCCGCCGGAAGATTTTCTCAAATCGGGTCTGCAGGCCGAACCGGGCCGGGTCTTGATCAGCCCGATATCTCTCGATCCGATCGCCGGGGCCGATGACCCAAGACGCTTCATGAACCTGCGCCTGATCAGCCCGATACATCACAACAACAGCCAGGCCCTCGGCGGCGTGATGATTGCGATCGATGTGGGCGGCATGGCGCGCTACTACCGTAACACCCAGTGGGTGCATGATAACGGCGACTTTCTCCAACATGCCGGTCCCGATGCACCCCAGGGCAGCGCCTTTGAGCGTTTCAATGGTCTCGAGAGCATTTTCATGCAAGGCAAACCGGCGCTCTGGGAAGGCAATGGTCAGCAGATCATGTGGCTGCCCTTGTTCCATACCGAGAAGGCCGGCGCCCTCTGGGTGGGACGTCAGGTCGACCCCTCGCCGATTGCCGAATTCCGCAACGCCCTGACCCTGCGCGTACTGAGTATCGTCTTCGCCCTGATCCTCGCCATCTGGTTCATCGCGCGCATGTTCGCCCAGCGAGCGGACCGCCTGAGCAGCGATCTGACCCAGGGCATCCAGCAGGTGCTGGAAACAGAGAATCCGGTGCAGTTCAACTGGAATGGCCCGCAGGAGCTGAAAAAGCTGGGGGAAAATCTGACCCGCCTGTCGGAACAGCATGGACGCAATACCCGTAACCTGCGCGCCCACGCCCAGGAACTGGAGGAGTCAAACCGCTATAAATCCCAGTTTCTGGCCAATGTCAGCCATGAACTGCGCACCCCGCTGAACTCGATTCTGTTGCTCTCCAAGCTGCTGGCGGATAAGAAAAACGGTCTCGCCGCAGAACAGGCCAAGCAGGCCAAGGTGATCCATGAGGCGGCTACCGACCTGCACTCTCTGATCGACAACATCCTCGACCTGTCGCGCATCGAGGCGAGAAAAACCACCTTCAACATCGAGAGCATCGACATCCCGGCGATGCTCGCCGAGCTGAAGACCATCATGCAGCCACAATTCGACGCCAAGGGTATCGACCTGCAACTGGTGATTGAAGCGGGAACGCCAGACAGAATCATCTCGGATCCTGACAAGATACGCCAGGTGATCAAGAATTTTCTGTCGAACGCGGTCAAGTTCACAGAACAGGGCCAGGTACAGATCATACTCGGTCCGATTGAAAACACTCCGCCCTGCGAGTGCGATCTGGCGATTCGCGTCCGCGATACCGGCATCGGCATACCCCAGGACAAGCAGCGGCATATCTTCGAGGCCTTCAAGCAGGCGGATGGCGCCACCAACCGCAAATACGGCGGCACCGGCCTGGGGCTTACCATCAGCCAGCAACTGGCGCAGTTGCTGGGCGGCCATATCGAACTCACCAGCACACCGGGCCAGGGCTCAACCTTCTCCCTGTTGCTGCCGCTCGCCTTTGATGGCAGAAATATCGATGCCGAGCAGATAAACCATCATAAACCCCAGGATACGGCTCCTGCACAGCAACCGCAGCAGGCATCGAAACTGGATTTTACCGGCCATCACATACTGCTGGTCGACTGCGACATGAAGAGCCTGATGCGGCTGACGCCAGCTCTCGAGCAGTGCGGACTCAAGGTCAGTGCGGCTGATGACAGTGAAGAGGCGCTGGAGGTGATTGAAGAAGATGCACCGGTCTCCCTGATTTTTGTCAACACCATGATGCCCGGCACCAGTGGCTATGATACGATCAGGCAACTGAAAACCCGGCATCGGGAGATGGTCGTCATCGCCATGATCACGGATGCAGCGGGCTTTGACCGGGAAGCGCCCCTGGCGGCTGGCGCTGACGATCTTATCACTCTACCGATAGACACCGAGTCCCTGGAAGCCGTGCTTGTAAGACATCTTCCCGGGACCGCATAAAAATGTGAGCGATGAAGCGATACAGCGGATTTAAACTCCTGATCGTCGATGATCATGAACACAATCTCTACACCTTGCGGACCCTGGTTCAGCAGCATATGGATGTGGAGATCTTCGAGGCGCTGTCGGGCGAACAGGCGCTGGATATCGCCCAGAAGGAGCCGGGCCTCGACCTGATCATTCTCGATATCCAGATGCCGGAGATGGATGGCTTCCAGACCGCCTCCATGCTCAAAATCCGCAAGAAGACCCGCGATATCCCCATCATCTTTCTCACCGCCGCTTTCAAGACCGAAGAGTTCCAGCAAAAAGGTTATGAGGTGGGCGCAGTGGATTATCTACTGAAACCCATTGATGACCATCAGCTGATCAACAAGATCAGCACCTACTTCCGCCTGATTGAAAAAGAGCGGGAGATGAACATAATCCTGGAGGTGAAGGTGGCCGAGCGCACCGCCGAACTCGCCCAGGCCAAGCAGCACCTGGAGAACATCATCACCCACATGGGCGAAGCATTGCTGGTGCTCGACCCACAGGGGCGCATCATCCAGGCCAATCCAGCGGCCTGTCAGATGCTTGGCTATACCCCTTCATCGCTGACCGGCATGCAGATCGGCGATGTATTCGAGGAACAGGAGGACGAACAGGCAGGCGCCTTCATGGGCACCTGGCTGGAAGCGCTGATCCGCGTCGGCGCCTTGAAGAATATTGAAGCCAGATTCATTGCCAAAGATGGCCGCAGGGTACCCATACTCTTTTCCCGTACCGCAATAACTGACCATCAGGGCGAAATTAGCGATATCATCTGTATAGCCAAGGATATGTCCGGCTATGTCAGAACTGAGCCGGACACTCAGGAAAAGCTAACTGCTGATCAAGGCTCTTAGATAGTAGTCAGGAGAACCAACCATGACCGAACATAGCTAACCCGAAATCCCCAATGAAGATACTGTCCTGACCGCCAATGCCCTGAAGGCGATGGCCCATCCACTGCGCTGGAAAATACTCTGTTCGCTGGGGGATTCAGAACTCTCGGTCGGTGAGATCGTGGAGCGCACCGGCACATCCCAGAGCAACATCTCCCAGCATCTGGAGCAGCTCAGGAACAAGAACATCCTGGTGTCGCGCAAAGATGCCAACCGCATCTACTACCGGATTCGCAACAGTCAATTGCTGACCCTGATCGGCACCATGCGCAATGTTCTCTGCCCTACCAATCTGAACGATTACTACCCACCCAATGATGATGACTGAGTAGCCCGATTGTAAAATCACCACCATTTCAATCCCGCCGAAACTACTGCCCCGGGCGGGGCATGACCGCCCCTTTGCCGAACCATGACGACACTCGAGTATTATCAACAACTGCTGAATACCGGTGATGTCATCGCTGATCCTGCCCAGGCAAAGGCCATTGAAGCACTGCAGGATGTACATGACCGACTCCTGACCCCCGCCAGCCACAGCACAAGACCCGGTCTGCTGGGCCGGCTGCTGCAGAAAAACAGAGCGCCCACATCGATCCGGCCCATCAAGGGGCTCTACCTCTGGGGCGGGGTGGGACGCGGAAAGACCTGGCTGGTCGACATCTTTTACAACCAACTGCCGATCGAGGAAAAGCTGCGCCTGCACTTCCACCACTTCATGCATCAGATCCATGCTGAACTGCAACAGTTGAAGGGTCAGGCCAATCCCCTTGCTAGCGTTGCCGAACGGCTGTCCGGTAAAACCCGGGTGCTTTGCCTGGATGAGTTCATCGTCACCGATATCGGTGACGCGATGATCCTGGCGCAGTTGCTGAAGGCGCTGTTCAGCCGCGGCATCACCCTGATCACCACCTCCAACACCGAACCGGACAATCTCTATCAGGACGGCCTGCAACGCGCCAGTTTCCTGCCTGCCATCGCTCTGCTCAAGGAACACACCCGATCGCTGCGGCTGGACAGCGGCACCGACTACCGGCTGCGCTACCTGGAACAGGCAACCGTTTATCACACCCCCCATAGCCCGGATGTGGACGAGCAGTTGGTGAAGGAGTTTACCCAGCTCGCGCCAGAAGAGGGTCGCCTCGGCGGCAGCATCCATATCTACAACCGTGATATACCGGTCAGGAGGCTGGCCGATGACGTGGTCTGGTTTGATTTCATGGCCCTGTGCGGACCACCGCGCAGCCAGAGCGACTACCTTGAACTGGCGCGCCGCTTCCACACCGTGCTGCTGTCCAACATCCCGGTACTCGGCCCATCGCTGGACGACGTCGCCCGACGCTTCATCTACCTGATCGACGAGTTCTATGACCGTAACGTGAAGCTCATCATCAGCGCTGCCTCACCACCGGAAACACTCTACCAGGGCGAACGCCTGGCCTTTGACTTCCAGCGCGCCATCAGCCGGTTGCAGGAGATGCAATCCACCGCCTATCTGGCGCAAGAACACCGAGCCTAAAAACCATGTCAGATTTCAACGAACAACTCATTGAACTGGAAACCAAGGTCGCTTTTCAGGCGCACACGATCGAGGTACTGAACGACACCGTGATCGCCCAGCAGAAACGTATTGAGGTACTGGAAAAAGGTTTGGCCGAACTGCGCCAGCAGATGAAGCAGATCACTCCACCTGAAACCGATAACGCCGGCAATGAGCCACCCCCACCACACTATTGAAGTATAGGCCGATATCGCCTTATTCAGGATTGATCGCCTCGTAGAGCGCGGAGTAATCCTGATCGGCAAGACCTTTGTCACAGCCCTTTTCAAAGATACGGTTCATGCCTTCTGGCAGAGAGGCATCAATACCATTCTCCTCGGCGGCACGCCGGAACAGCTCAACATCTTTGATCAGGTGTTTCAGAGGAAAATTGGGATTGGCATAGTCATGGGCCAGCATCTTGGCCAGTTTCTTATCGAAGGTGGTAGCGTAGAGCGCACTCTTTCTGAGCAGGGCCATGAAACGCTCCACGTCCAGCCCCTCTTTCCTAACCAGGCCCAGACTCAGGGAGAATCCCGCCGTAAGCGAGGCGATCAACTGGTTCATCGCCAGTTTCAACGCTGCGGCCTGGCCGATAGCACCGACCCATTCCGGCGCCTCACCCAGCGCCTTGAGGATCGGCAGGCAGCGATTGAACAGCACTTCGTCACCGCCAGCCATGATAATCAACCTGCCGGTTTTTGCCTCCGGGATACTGCCCAGCACCGGCGCCTCCAGATACAGAGCGCCGGCTTCCCGCACCTGCAGGGCGATAGCACGGCTCTCGGAAGGGCCAATGGTGCCCATTTGCAGGATGATCTTGTTGGAAAGTTCGAGCGGCGCGAGGGTAGCCTGAATGGCGTTTGCATCGCTGAGGGTCAGCAACAGCACCTGTGAAGATGCGGTAACGACCTGGAGATCAGCATTGACTTGAATCCCAAGGGCGCGCGCGGCGTCCGCGCGCTCAGCCCCCCGATTCCAGCCCGTAACGCTGAAATTCTCTGCCATCAGGCGCAGGGCAATGGGCGCTCCCATCAGCCCGAGCCCAAGCACGCCAATCCGGTGCAGGGGGTCAGTCACCCCACTTCTCACCCTTCACGCCCGGGCTGTGATAGGCCTTGCTCAGCTCATGTACCGCATCGACCAGCACGCCCGCATGCTCCGGGTTGACGTTGGGGTGGATGCCGTGACCCAGATTGAAGACGTGACCTGGTCCATGGCCGTAACTGGCCAGCACCTTGGCGACCTCATCCCGAATACGCTCCGGCGAGGCATTCAGCACACAGGGGTCGATATTGCCCTGCAAGGCCACACTGTCGCGCACCCGCACCCGGGCATCCGCGAGATCGGTGGTCCAGTCGACCCCCAGGGCGTCACAGCCGGTGGCGGCCATCTGCTCCAGCCACTGACCGCCATTCTTGGTGAACAGAATGACCGGCACCTTTCGACCTTCGCTTTCACGCACCAGCCCATCGACAATGCGCTTCATGTAATCCAGGGAGAATTTTCGATAGTCCGCCGGACTCAATACACCGCCCCAGGTATCGAAGATCATCACCGCCTGGGCGCCAGCAGCGATCTGGGCATTGAGATAGCTGGTGACCGAGGCGGACACCTTCTCCAGGAGCTGGTGCATCAGGTCGGGGCGATCGAACATCATTCCCTTGACCTGGGCGAAATTCTTGGTGCCGCCACCTTCCACCATGTAGGTAGCCAGGGTCCAGGGACTGCCGGAAAAGCCGATCAGGGGCACTCGTCCATCGAGCTCACGACGAATGGTACGCACCGCATCCATCACATAACCCAGCTCCTGCTCGGGATCGGGCACACCCAGCGCGGCAACCGCGGCCTCGTCCTGCACCGGACGCTCGAAGCGGGGGCCTTCGCCCTCGGTGAAGTAGAGACCCAGGCCCATGGCATCCGGAATGGTCAGAATATCCGAAAACAGAATGGCCGCATCCAGTGGAAACCGGTCCAACGGTTGCAGGGTCACCTCGCAGGCCAGCTCCGGGTTCATGCACAGATCCATGAAACTGCCGGCCTTGCTGCGCGTTGCGCGGTATTCGGGCAGATAGCGACCGGCCTGGCGCATCATCCACACAGGGGTCATATCTACCGGCTCGCGCAACAGCGCTCTCAGAAAACGGTCATTTTTCAGGCTGGACAAGATGTTTTCCCCTTCAGCTTGCAGATCATATTTTCAGTTCAGGGCGATTTTACACCGATTTACGTCCCGAAACACCGGATGCAGATCACGCCAACAGCGCAACCCGAATGATAAAAAAGGACGGCCAGACGGCCGTCCCTTCCCTTTGCCAACCCATGCCAAAGATTTTCAGCGCGGTAGCTCAGAGTTCCCCATCAGATACTCATCCACCGCGCTCGCGCATTGGCGACCTTCACGGATCGCCCAGACCACCAGCGATTGACCGCGGCGCATGTCACCGGCGGCAAATACGCCATCAATGGAGGTCCTGTAGGCCTGACTGCCTTCGGTGTTTGCGCTGACGTTGCCACGCGGATCAAGGCCTATTCCCAGCTCCTTGAGCATCCCCTCATGCACAGGATGGACAAAGCCCATCGCCAGTGTCACCAGGTCGGCCCTGAGTTCGAACTCCGAACCCTCAACCTCGCTCATCTTCCAGTTACCCTGGTCATCCTTGGCCCACTCAACCTTGATACAGCGAATGGCCTTGACATTACCCTTGCCATCATCGATGAACTCCTTGGTAGCCACGCTCCACATGCGCTCGCAACCCTCTTCCTGGGAGCTGGAGGTGCGCATCTTATTCGGCCAGTAGGGCCAGGTGGTGCCTTTATCCTCTTTCTCAGGGGGTCTTGGCAGAATCTCCAGTTGGGTCACTGAACGCGCGCCGTGGCGGTTGGCGGTGCCGATGCAGTCCGAACCGGTGTCACCGCCACCGATTACCACCACATGCTTGCCCTCGGCGCTGATCAACCCCTCCGCGGCCCCCGGCACGCCCTGCACAACCTTGCTGTTGGCGCGCAGGAAGTCCATGGCGAAATGCACACCACTGAACTCACGTCCCGAAATCGGCAGGTCCCTGGGTTGTTCTGAACCGCCGGTAAGAACTACCGCATCAAATTCCTGCAACAGGCGCTGGGTCGGGTAGTTGACCCCGATATGGGTGTTGACGTGGAAACGCACGCCTTCGGCCTTCATCTGACCCAGCCGGCGGTTAATCATCTTCTTGTCCAGCTTGAAGTCAGGAATGCCGTAGCGCAGCAAACCACCGACATCATCCTGGCGCTCGTAGACCGAGACCTCGTGACCGGCGCGCGCCAGTTGCTGGGCAGCCGCCAGACCGGCTGGTCCGGAACCCACCACCGCGACCGACTTGCCGCTCTTGTGCTTGGCGATCAACGGCTCAATCCAGCCCTCTTCCCAGGCCTTCTCGACAATCGACAGCTCGATGTTCTTGATGGTCACCGGCTGATCCTGAAGGTTCAGGGTACAGGCCTCCTGGCAGGGTGCGGGACAGATACGCCCGGTGAACTCGGGAAAATTATTGGTGGAGTGCAGCACATCCATCGCGGCCTTCCAGTCCTGGTGATAGACCAGATCATTCCAGTCAGGAATGATGTTATTCACCGGACAACCCTCGTGGCAGAACGGAATTCCGCAATCCATGCAGCGGGCGCCCTGCAGCGCCAGCTCCTCATCGCTGATGTTGATGCTGAACTCTTTGTAATGCGTAATACGGTCGGCAACCGGCTGGTAACTGCGGTCCTGACGCGGATACTCCATGAAACCTGTTGGCTTACCCATGATCAATGCCCCCCCTTGACTGCTTCACTACCCTGGGCATCCTGCTGTGCCTGGAGTTCCAGCAGCGCACGGCGATAATCCACAGGCATCACTTTGACAAATTTCGGCAGATAGGCCGACCAGTTATCGAGAATTCGCCTGGCCACCTCACTGTTGGTGTAGTGCAGATGACTCTCAATCAACTGCTTCAGGCGTATCGAGTCAAAACGCGTCATGTCGTGGCTGACATCGACACGGCCCTTGGTCTCCAGATCCCCGCCCTGGTGATCCAGCGCCTCAAGCGCATCGTCCTCTTCCTGGATCGGCTCCAGCTCCACCATCGAAAGGTTGCAGCGTTGCTCGAAGGTACCCTCTTCATCCAGCACATAGGCGATACCGCCGGACATGCCCGCCGCAAAGTTGCGCCCGGTGCCGCCGAGACAGACCACGATACCGCCGGTCATATATTCGCAGCCATGATCGCCGAGACCTTCAACCACCGCTGTGGCCCCGGAATTGCGCACCGCGAAGCGCTCCCCGGCAACCCCGCGGAAGTAGACCTCGCCGCTGATCGCGCCATAGAGCACGGTATTACCGACGATGATATTCTCTTCCGCCTTGTCGATGGCCGATTCGGCGGGCGGATAGATGACGATGCGGCCGCCAGAGAGTCCCTTGCCGACATAGTCGTTGCCCTCACCCGCCAGCTCGATGGAGACACCCCGGGCCAGCCAGGCACCCAGGGATTGTCCGGCCGTACCCTTGGCCTTGATGTAGATGCTGTCTTCCGGCAATCCGGCATGACCATATCTCTCGGCCACCCGGCCCGACAACATGGTGCCGAAGGTGCGGTTGTAATTGTGCACAGCAATTTCGATCTTGACCGGCTCACCGTGCTCCAGCGCCGGTTTTGCCTGGGCGATCAGTTCGTGATCAATAGCCCGATCCAGACCGTGATTCTGTGTCTCGGTATTGTAGATGGCCACACCCTCGGCGGCCTGGGGCTTTGTCAGGATGCGGCTGAAATCCAGCCCCTTGGCCTTCCAGTGATTGATCGCCTGGCGCATATCCAGGTATTCAGAATGGCCAATCATCTCGTTAAATGAGCGGAAACCCAGCTTCGCCATCAACTGACGCACCTCTTCGGCAACGAAGAAGAAATAATTCACCACATGCTCAGGCTTGCCGGTAAAGCGCTTGCGCAGTTCCGGATCCTGGGTGGCGACACCCACCGGGCAGGTGTTGAGATGGCATTTACGCATCATCAGACAGCCTTCGACGATCAGCGGTGCAGTGGCGAACCCGAACTCGTCGGCGCCCAGCAGCGCGCCCACGACGACATCGCGGCCGGTGCGCAGACCACCATCCACCTGGACGCTGATACGCCCCCGCAGCTGATTCAGTACCAGTGTCTGGTGGGTTTCAGCCAGACCGATCTCCCAGGATGAGCCGGCGTGTTTGATCGACGTCAGCGGACTGGCGCCGGTGCCGCCGTCATAGCCGGATATGGTCACGTGATCGGCATGGGCCTTGGAGACGCCAGCGGCAACCGTACCCACACCCACCTCGGAGACCAGTTTCACCGAGATGCGGGATTTCGGCTGAACATTTTTCAGATCATGAATCAGCTGCGCCAGATCCTCGATCGAATAGATGTCATGGTGGGGAGGTGGTGAAATCAAGCCTACCCCGGGGGTGGAGTGACGCACCCTGGCAATCTGCTTGTTGACCTTGTGGCCTGGCAGCTGACCACCCTCACCGGGCTTGGCGCCCTGGGCCATCTTGATCTGGATATCATCGGAGTTGACCAGATACTCGGCGGTCACGCCAAAACGCCCGGAGGCAACCTGCTTGATGGCGGAACGCTCGGGGTTTTGTGATCCATCGGCCAGCGGCGTAAAACGCTCCGGCTCTTCCCCACCCTCACCGGTATTCGACTTGCCGCCGATACGGTTCATAGCGACCGCCAGGGTCGAGTGCGCCTCGTAGGAGATCGACCCGAATGACATTGCACCGGTGACGAACCGCTTGACGATGGCGGATGCAGGTTCAACTTCGTCGAGTGGAATCTCTTGGTCGGCAAATTTGAAATCGAACAGGCCGCGGAAGGTCAGCAGGCGCTCCTGCTGCTCGTTGATCGACCGGGAGAAGTCCTGGAATGTCTTCCAGTCATTGGTTCGCGTCGCATGCTGCAGCTTGGCAATGGTATCCGGACTCCATACGTGGTCCTCGCCACGCAGCCGGAAGGCATATTCACCGCCCACGTCGAGGTGTTGACGGTAGATCGGATTGTTGCCATAGGCATTGCCGTGCCAACGGATCGCCTCGACGGCAATCTCCGGCAGTCCTGCGCCCTCCACGGTGGTTGCCGTTCCAGCGAAATAGCGGTCGATAAACTCGGTGGACAGACCCACCGCATCGAAGATCTGGGCGCCACAATAGGATTGGTAGGTGGAGATGCCCATCTTTGACATCACCTTTTTCAATCCCTTGCCGATCGCCTTG
Source organism: Sedimenticola sp. (assembly GCA_002869585.1). Lineage (GTDB taxonomy): Bacteria > Pseudomonadota > Gammaproteobacteria > Chromatiales > Chromatiaceae > BM503. The sequence continues at coordinate 75,848 of PKUO01000033.1, read as the reverse complement.
ATATAGCGCTTCTGGGCCTCATGGAAACTGAGTTTCTCCGGCAGTTTGCGCAGCATTGCCTGAATGGTGTCAAAGGCGACATAGGGATTGATCGCCTCTGCACCATAGCCGGCCAGCGTAGCAAAGTGATGCACCTCGAGGGCCGCCCCGGTTTCAACCACCAGGCCGGACTCGGTACGCAAACCCTTGTCGATCAGGTGATGATGCACCGCCGATGTGGCCAGCAGCGCGGGGATGGCAACATGGTCACCATCAAGCCGGCGATCGGAAAGGATCAGAATATTGTAATCGTCCCGCACCGCGCTTTCGGCAGCGGCGCACAGGGCTTCCAGTGCCGCCTCCATGCCAGATGCACCCTGATCCGCTGGATAGCAGATATTCAAGGTCTTGGTCCGGAAGGCGCCATTGGTGCTGTCCTCGATATCGCGAATGCGCTCTAGATCCGCGTTGGAGAGTACCGGCTGATTCACCTCAAGGCGCATGTCAGGACCGCCATCCTCCATACCCAGCAGATTCGGACGAGGCCCGATCAGGGATACCAGCGACATCACGATCTCTTCGCGAATCGGGTCAATGGGCGGATTGGTCACCTGGGCGAAGTTCTGTTTGAAGTAGGTGGAAAGATGCTTCGCCTTGTTCGACAGCACCGAAGGGGGGACATCGGTACCCATGGAACCGGTCGCCTCTTGACCTGTCAACACCATCGGCAGCAGCAGGAACTTGATCTCCTCCTGGGTATAGCCGAAGGCCTGCTGGGCGTCGAGCAGGGTTGCAGAATCCGGGCTCATGGCGCCGACCACTTCCGGCAGTTGGTCGAGATGAATCTGGGTCTTGTCCAGCCAATCCTGGTAGGGCCTGGCGCTGGCCAGCTGCTCCTTGAGTTCGGCATCATCGATGATACGACCCTGCTCCATGTCGATCAGGAACATCTTGCCGGGCTGCAGCCGCCATTTCTTGATGATCTTCTCCTGGGGAATATCGAGTACACCCATTTCCGAGGCCATCACCACCAGGTCGTCGTCGGTGATCAGATAGCGCGCCGGACGCAAGCCGTTGCGATCCAGAGTTGCGCCGATCTGCCGCCCGTCGGTAAAGGCGACCGCAGCCGGACCGTCCCAGGGCTCCATCAGCGCCGCATGGTATTCGTAGAAGGCGCGGCGCTTCTCATCCATCAGCGGATTGCCCGCCCAGGCCTCGGGAATCAGCATCATCATCGCGTGCGCAAGTGAATAGCCGCCCATCACCAGAAGTTCCAGGGCGTTGTCGAAGGAGGCCGAATCGGACTGGCCTTCGTAGGTAAGCGGCCAGATCTTGTCGAGGTCATCACCCAGAATCCGGGAAGCCATGGAACTGCGCCGTGCCTTCATCCAGTTCAGGTTGCCGCGCAGGGTGTTGATCTCGCCGTTGTGGGCGATCATCCGGAATGGGTGCGCCAGATCCCAGGTGGGGAAGGTGTTGGTGGAGAAGCGCTGATGGACCAGCGCCAGCGCCGAATCCATGCGTTCATCAGTCAAGTCCGGGTAGTACTCTCCTACCTGGCCGGCCAGCAGCATGCCTTTGTAGTTCAGGGTGCGTGATGACAGGGAGGTGAAATAGAAGGCGCGACGCTCTTCCATGTCGGAGGCATTGATGCCATTGGAAATCTGCTTGCGGATGACAAACAGTTTGCGCTCAAAGCTGTCCTGATCCGGACAACCTTCCCCACGACTGATGAATACCTGGCGTATCAGGGGCTCTGTCGGCAGTACACTGTGACCCAAACCCTGGTTATTCACCGGCACATCACGCCAGCCGAGGACATGCTGGCCGTTCTCTGTTACCACCCGCGCCACTTCCTGCTCGGAACGTCCGCGTGCACCTTTCTCTCTTGGCAGAAAGAGCATACCGACAGCGTAGCTGCCCGCTTCCGGCAGGTCAAAATCGACAACAGCACGAAAAAAACCATCGGGAATCTGGATCAGGATTCCGGCGCCGTCACCGGCACGCGGATCAGCCCCCACCGCTCCCCGGTGAGTCAGGCGATCGAGAATGCCCAGACCCTGCTGGATGATCTTATGGCTCTTGCGCCCCTTGATATCAGCAACAAAGCCGACGCCACAGGCATCATGTTCGTTACGGGGGTCATACAGCCCCTGCTTCGCTGGCAAAGCCCCTAGACTCATCGTAAACCTCTTTCTTATCAGGGAGGAAAGCCACAACATCCGGCTTCCTACCAAGTTGTTTGTTGCACGACCCCCGACATCTCTGGGTAGGGGCCACCAAAACGGACCTGTGCCTTGCGCACAAGTCGGCAAACGGAACCGCGTAGGATACTGGAGAATTTATCATCAGGCCAGCCCATAGGGAAAGCCCATAGGGAAAGGACTCGCTGTTAAGTCGGGAAATCGCCCCAAATTGGTGCAGTTTGGCCTATTTTCTCTGCCGTATAGCGCTCTGAACCGAAGCCAGCGGACGCGGCCAAATATCTCGGTTAGTCAATGACTTGGGCAATGTCGCTTTCGCCACGGCAGCTGCATCACGATTGGGATAGACACCATACACGACCGAATACCAGTCCCGACCGTTCAGGGTGGTACGAAAGTATTTTGCCTGATTTTCAAGGCCATAGCGTTTGATGAATGCTTCTGCAGCCTTCGCCTCATACACTCCGATCAATTGCAGGGTATATGCCGTGGCTTTTTGATCGAGAAGGTATTTTTCGCCTGGGGAGATACCGCCTTTCGAGGTTTTCTCGGATTTGACCAGCGGTTTTTTCGCTTCACTTACCGGACTCTTCGGTCTGGCATCAACAGCCCCCTGGTCAGACTGCCGGTTTTTGAGACTTTCGGACAGCACAACCGGTTGTTGCGGGGGTGGCACCTCGCGAATGATTTGCTCCGTTTCCATTGGGGTTGCATTAGCCGGGACTATGGCTGCAGCAATCTCCTCCTGTAGCTCTTCCTGGACGGGTTCTGGCGTACTGATTGGCTCAGTGACCAGCTCTTCAGTGTCTGCTGTACCGGACTCAGGTCTCTCCTCCTTGCCGATTTCCGGTAACGACAAGGCCATGACTGGAGGCGCAGATCCGATCTCCCGCAATGGCTGATCCTGACTGGCTAACCCGCTATTGCCAACCGGCTCCTCATCGGCCGTAACGGGAATGGGCAGTTCCGGCTCATTCGCCATCGACGGCTCTTCCGACATCGGTTCTGCAACGGGTTCGCCGGTAAACAGAGTGTTGATATCATCCTGGAACAGCAAGGCCAGAATCAGTAGCAAGGCAACCAGTCCCCCGCCGATGACAGCACCAAGCGGGATATCGGACCAGAGGGCGACCTTGGCCCGCTGTGGTTTCTCCGCCGGCTTGACACTCTTACTCTTGCCCTTGAGAATTCGCCCCACCGCAGCCTCGACCTCACCGATCTTACCCGCACTTTCACGATACAGCCTGTCGATCTCCGCAACACTCAGCTTGATCCGGTGCTTCACCCCCTCCCTGGAAAATATAAACCCGGCAAACTCCTCGGTCTGCTCCTTGGTCAGAACAGGCATCTCCATGATCTGTAACAGTTGCAGATTCATTGCCTGCATCTGCGGGGTACGCAGATAGGCATCCATCTCCGGCGAGGCAAACAACAGCAATTTCACCAGGGCGGTATTCTGGACCCGGCGTTCAAAAAGCCGAAACAGCGCAATCACACTGGCGACTGGCAGTTGGTGGGCATCATCAACGACGATTACCGGCATCTGGCCGGTCAGCTGTAAATACTCGAAGCGTTGCAGCAGATAATCGATCTCATCGGCCTTGATATCAACATCGAAGCATTTGCCGAGCTTATCGAACAGCTGATCGGGCTGTAACAGGGGGTTGGCATCAATCCGGCAGAGCAGCCAGTTGCCTGGAGACATTCGGATAAATTGCTGAAGAAATGCTGATTTCCCGCTGTTGACCAGCCCTTTGATTAAGGCGATGCGGTCACCGTTTTCAGTCAGATGCAGCAGCAGATTCATCTTCTGCGTCAGCTCCGCTGAGGCAAAGTAATCCTCGTCAATGGCTGTACTTACTGATACATCGTTTTGATCTAACATGTAGACACCGCAATCATAGGTCGTCAGATCTATATTCGTTCAGTGTTTCGAGTAATTTGACTGAATCGAACTCATCGGTGATCACCGATTCACCGACCGCCTTCATCAGGATCAGGCGAACCCGTCCATCCATCACCTTTTTATCCACAGCCATCAGGTCAAGAAATTGCTCAGCGGTTATGCTCCGAGGCGGTTCATGGGGCAGCCTCGCACGTTTGATGAGTGTAACAATCCGCTCCTGCTCCTCTGCCGATAACCAGCCGATCCGTCGCGACAGATCCGCTGCCATGCACATGCCGGCGGCAACCGCCTCACCATGCAGCCACTCTCCATATCCGAGACCCGCCTCAATTGCGTGAACAAAGGTGTGGCCAAGATTCAGCAACGCGCGACTGCCCGCCTCCAGCTCATCCGCCGCCACCACTCTGGCCTTGTCCTGGCAGGATCGCTCTATGGCAAACGTCAAGGCCGTCGGATCGCGCTCCAGCAAAGCATCCATGTTCGCCTCAAGCCAGCGAAAAAAGCTGGGATCATCGATCAACCCGTATTTGATGATTTCGGAGATTCCCGCCGACAGCTGGCGATCGTCCAAAGTGTTCAGGGTATCTGTATCGGCAATCACGCATTTTGGCTGATAAAAGGCGCCAATCATGTTCTTGCCGGCCGGGTGATTCACTCCGGTTTTTCCACCCACAGACGAGTCCACCTGGGCCAGCAAGGTGGTCGGGATTTGCACAAAATTCACCCCGCGCTGATAACAGGCGGCTGCAAATCCGGCCATGTCACCGATCACGCCGCCACCCAGAGCAATGATGGTGCTCTGCCGGCCAAAACGGCTGCTCAGCAGCTTGTCGAAGATTCTGTCCCAGATCGCGAGGGTTTTATACGACTCGCCGTCGGGCAATACAACGGTTTCCACCACAAAGGATTGCAGGGCGCCCTGCACTTGCGCCAGATACAGGGGAGCCACGGTTTCGTTGGTAACTATCATCACCTGTCGGTTATGAATATGGCGGCGATAGATTTCCGCATCAGCCAGCAGCCCAGGCCCGATATAGATAGGGTAGCTGCGCTCTCCCAGTTCCACCCGCAATGTTTTGTTCTGTTTTTTCATTTAACCGAAGATTGGTGCAATTTCATATGGAATGGGAGCGATTATACTCAGGTCGAATTGTTTTATCAGTTACTCTTGGCGCAGTCTGCGTGCAATCTCTTTCGCGACCGTCAGAGCGCTCCTTCTTTCTGTGCTCACGACCAGATCCGCCATCTCCCGGTAGAAGGGTTCACGCTCGCTCATGAGCGAAATCAATCGCTCCAGTGGGTTTTCAATCTGCAATAGGGGTCTTTTTTTATCTTTCAGGGTTCGTTCAAACTGCTGTTCGGGAGAGCAGTGAAGATAGACCACAACCCCTCTGGAGGTCAGCGCCTTGCGATTGTCCTGATCAAGCACCACGCCACCACCGGTCGCCAGCACCAGCTGGTCAGACTGCGACAGGTCATCGACAACCGTCTTCTCCCGCTTGCGGAACCCCTCTTCACCTTCGTAATCGAAAATGGTACGGATATCCACGCCTGTACGGCGCTGAATTTCCCAATCTGTATCCTGGAAATTATAGTTCAGTAGGGCGGCCAGCTGCTTGCCGATGGTGCTCTTTCCCACCCCCATCGGACCGATAAGAAAGATTTTGCTAGCTTGCTTCATACAGAGTGGTATGCCAGATTCTGGCCATCCCCGCAACCATTTAAAAAGGGGTTATGCATCTCTGCATAACCCCTTCCGTTGTGACTAGTCTGCCCTGGAATCAGCGAACACTTAATGACTCTTTGAGAATCTTGGGTGTAACAAAGATCAGAAGCTCTTTATTTTCATCCCTCTTCTGCTGCTGCTTGAACAGCACACCGACATAGGGGAGGTCACCGAAGAATGGAATGCTCTCTTTGTTGAACTGTTCGGTTCTTTCAAACACGCCGCCCAGCACCACGGTCTCGCCATTGTCGATCAACACAGAGGTTTCCACCTGACGTGTATCCACAGGAGGCACGCCCAGTACCGCCCGGGTGAAATCCGGGCTGTCCTTGTTGATCACCAGATCCATGATGACACGGTCATCCGGGGTAATGTGTGGCGTCACTTCCAGCTTCAGCACGGCCTCCTTGAAGGATACCGAGGTTGCACCGCTGGAGGAGGCCTCCTGATAGGGGATCTCAATACCCTGTTTGATGGTCGCCTTATGCTGATCCGAGGTGATGACACGTGGACTGGAAATGATCTCACCACGCCCTTCCTGTTGCATGGCTGAGAGTTCCAATTGCAACAGGTATGAGCCGATGCGCCCAACCACCAGGTTCAGCGCTCCACCGCGGGATGAGGAGAGGGTCTGCGGCAGATTGACCAGCAATGCCTCCTGCCCCGAGCCATCAGGATTCTCTATGCCGGGAGCCAGACCAAAGGTTCCACCCAGATGACCAGGCATGCCACCGCCGAGGACGGCAAAGTTATCGGCCCCAAATGTAGCATCAGTATTAGCACCGAAGCGCACGCCCACATCCTTGGCAAAGTCATCATTGGCAACCACAACCCTGGATTCAATCAACACCTGACGAACCGGGATATCCAGCCTCTCAATGAGGCGACGGATGTCGTCCAGTTTGGCGGCCGTATCCCTGACCAGCAGGGTGTTGGTGCGCTCATCCACAGTCACATTGCCCCTTTCAGGGGTCAGTAACTGATTGTCTGCGCTTTTCAGTAGTTCCTGAATATCCTTGGCCTTGGCATAGTTGACCTGGATGTACTCAGAATAGAGGGGCGCCAGTTCTTCGATCTGTTTCTGTGATTCCAGCTCAAGCTTTTCCCTGGCAGCAATCTCTTCCGTCGGGGCAATCAGAACCACATTGCCGTTCTGGCGCATCGACAGGCCACGCGTCTTGAGGATAATATCCAGCGCCTGATCCCAGGGCACATTCTTGAGCCGCAGGGTTATTCTGCCGGTGACCGTATCAGAGGTAACAAGATTCAGACCGGTAAAATCCGCCAGCAACTGAAGTACTGAGCGTACTTCGATGTCCTGGAAATTGAGCGACAGGCGCTCGCCGGAAAAGGTCTCCTGCTTGCGGCGCAACTCTTCCTTTTCCGCCTTGGTCAGGGGTCTGAATTCGACGGTATAGAGTTCATCCGCCTGGTAAGCGAGGTGTTCGTATTCACCAACGGTGGTGATTTCAACATGAGCCTTCTGCCCCTGGGCGGAAACCTCGAACATCTTTACCGGAGTGGCAAAATCACTGACATCAAATTTCCGCTCCAGATTGACAGGCACTGTGGTATCGATGATATCCAGCACAATGCGTCCACCCTCTTCCCGCATATCGACCACGGCGGAGGCATCATTGAGTTCGATCAGGACACGGCCTTCGCCGGTCTCGCCCCTTCTGAAATCAACATTGGTGACTGATCGCTGGGCGGCTACGGCAGATACCTGTGCAGCCGGCTTAGACATGGCAACCGCCGGGACCGGAGCACTGGCGACGGCATTACCCCCACCGATATTCAGCACCACTTGTGATCCATCCACCGCGATATTGTATTCCACGCTGCTGACCAGATTCACGACCACGCGGGTCCTGCCACTGGCTTCGATCGCCGTAACGCTCCTCACCTGACCGACACCAACAGGCTGATTTTTCTGCCCGAAGCGATTGGCGGTATCGGTAAAATCCAAGGCGATCCTTGCAGGATTGTCTGTTGAGAAGGAGCGGGGTGAAGTTACCGGTCCCTCCATCTGCATAATAATCTGGACATTATTTCCCGGTAGGGCATTGAATGTTATATCCTTCAGCGCATTCTCCGCCGAGAATCCGCTGAATGGAACCAGCAACAGCATCAGCGCCAACGCGAGCCTGAGAACCGGGGTTGTTATACGGTTGGACGGACAACTCCCATTGTCCTGTCTGCCCTGCGTACATTTATCGACCATAATTTTCATTCTTTCCACCCCTGATTCACTCACTCAACGCCAAAGAGGCCTGACGTTCACGGTAACCTCCCTGTCCGTCTGGAATTATCTCTGTTAGCTCGATTTTACTTTCGGCAATTTTGGTAATCTGACCATGATTTTTACCCAGATAATTGCCAGATTTTACCCGGTATATTGTGTTTTCCTGGGTCCTGACCAGCGCCCAGGTTTCAGCCAACTGTTCCAGTGTGCCAACCATCCTCAAGGAGTCGAGTTCATAGCCCTCCAACTCCTCTTTTCTGCGGTTTGGATCGGGCATCAGGCCGTTACCTTCGTTGGCAACCGTTGGTTCGTCCTGCCGCTCTTCGGGAACAAACGGGCTTCTACGACCAGCCGATGCATAGGTAAAGGTCTCTATCTGCTTGATCTCAGGCAGCGGCTCAATGTCCCCCTGCTTTCTTGATTTGACCTCTTTCACATAATTGGTCAAATCGGTCATGTCATTGTTAAGACAGCCACCAACCAGCAGCGATAATCCCAATATACTGATTTTACTTAGAAAAGGCTTGGCAATCAGCTTCATTGTCCTGCCTCCTCGTCAAGATAACGATAGGTCTTGGCAACCGCTTCCATGATCAGAGGATTTTCGTCCAATACCTCTTTACCTTTTCCGGTAGCCTTCGGATACACGGTGACATTGTGAATGGTCACAATTCTCGGCAATGCGGCAATGCCACTGATAAAGTCGCCGAACTCATGATAGGTTCCATGTACCTTGATATTGATTGGCAGCTCTGCATAAAACTCTTTGGGGACTTCCGCTTGGGGGTCGAAGAGTTCAAATTCCAATCCAGCCGCAAGACCGGTCTGGGAAACATCCACCAGAAGGTCAGCCACCTCGGTTTTGTTGGGCAGTTGCCTGAGCATGGCGCCAAACGACTGACGCATCTCTTCCAGCTGCTTTTTATATTTTTCCAGATTTGCAGCCTTGGCCTGCTTCCTCTCGAATTCGATTTTCAGCTCAACCTCTTTTTTCTCCACTGACTCCAGAGCCACCAGTTGATCCTGAGTGTTCATGTAGTACCAGCCACCAAGCACCGCGGCGCAGAGAATCAAAATCAGGACTGCCTTTACCGGGCCAGGCCAGATTCCGATATTGTTGAAATCCAGTTCATTCAAATCCTGGAGATTCATTGCTGACTCTCCCCGTTATCATTGGTTAGCTGTTTCGCATTCAGGATAAAATCATTCATTCCCGCTACATCAGACTTTGGGGTTGAGATGACTTGCAGGTTGGGACTGCCGATCCACTTCGAGGCATCGATTTTACGCATGTAGGCGGAAACCCGCGCGTTCGACTGGGCACGACCTTCTACAGTCAGACTACCACCCAGCTGTTTGAGCTTGGTCAGGTAGGAACCATCCGGAATGGTGGCCACCATTTCATCGAACAGATGCACGATCTGGGGCCGGCTGATCTGCAACTCCTGGATAACATTCATCCGGGCAATCAGGTTGGCTTTGGTCTTTTCCAGATCCTTGATCTCCTTGATCTGTCGGTCGACAACGGCGATCTCGCTTTTCAGAAAGTTGTTGCGCGACTCCTGATACTGAATCATCCCGTTAATAAAAAGGTGAACACCCAGACAGACCGCAGCGGAAACCAGAACAGCAGCCAGCGCCATCATGCCGAACTCGCGCTGTCGCTCTTTCCTTAAATTTTCCCGCCACGGCAGTAGATTGATGCGTGCCATATCAATCAAAACTCCTTAACGCCAGACCACAAGCAATCATCAATGATGGTGCATCGTTACTCAAACTTTGCGGCTTTACATTCGATGACACCGACATATTGGCAAACGGATTTGCAATAATGGCCGGCGTCCCCAGTTTTTCCTCAATCAACTCGTCTATGCCCGGAATGGAGGAACTGCCACCCGCCAGGATTATCTGATCCACACTATTATATGAGCTGGACGAGAAGAAGAACTGCAATGAACGGCTGACCTGCTGTGCCATGGCCTCTTTAAAGGGTTCCAGTACCTCCGGCACATAGTTGTCAGGCAAACCGCCCTGACGCTTGGCCATGCCCGCTTCTTCATGGGATAGACCATAACGCCGCTGGATCTCCTCGGTCAGCTGCCTGCCCCCGAAATTCTGTTCGCGAGTATAGATGATCTTGCGGTTGTGCAGGACATTCAGCGTGGTGGTGGTTGCGCCGATATCGGCCATTGCAACGGTCTGGTCCTCGCCGCGGTCGGGTAATTGCTCGGAAATCTGAGAGAATGCGTTTTCCATCGCATAGGCCTCGACATCGACAATTCCCGCCTTCAGGCCGGCAATTTCGAGGGCTGCGACGCGATCATCGACATTCTCACTCCTCGAAGCAGCCAGAAGAACATCCACCATCTCGGGATTTTTCTCGGACACCCCCAGAACCTCGAAATCGAGATTAACCTCCTCCAAGGGGTAAGGGATATACTGATCCGCTTCCAGCTGGATCTGATTTTCCATCTCCTGATCTGAAAGAGAGGCTGGCATGGTGATGATCTTGGTGATCACAGCCGAGCCAGAAACGGCAACTGCCGCCAACTTCGATTTAGTGCCGGAACGACGAATCACATTCCTGATTGCCTGGCCTACGGCGTCGACATCGGCAATGTTTTTTTCGACGACAGCGTTCACAGGCAGCGGCTCAACAGCGTAAGCTTCGACCCGGTATCTTGCCCCTGAACGTCCGGATGACTGACTGAGTTCGAGCAGTTTTACAGCCGTAGAACTGATATCAAGGCCGATCATGGCCTGTTTTTTGGACCCAAAAAAAGGGAACATCTTGATTCCTTGCCCCGCAGTGATTGCGTTTTTAAAATTATGTACAGGTTTTCCTTTAAATACGATTCTTAACTATATAGCAGTAAATGATTTTTTTGTGAAGCCTTTTACTCTTTAAATTTTGTTAAGATCTGAATCCCGCACCCATAATTTGTTAGTATACCTGAATTATGTAACGACATTCTGGCTGCCAACCTTAGACTAAAACCGTGAACTAGCGCATGAAGTGGATAAATAAACTGCTGAAACTCCTCCTCTGGGGCGTACTTATCGGATTGTTAGTCGGTTTGGCTGGCGTTGCTCTAGCCTATTTTTACCTGACCCCCCAGTTGCCGGATACCGAAAACCTGAAAAATGTGCAGTTCCAGGTGCCGCTACGGGTCTATTCGGCAGATGAGAAACTGATTGCCGAGTTTGGCGAAAAACGCCGCATACCCCTGCGCTACGACCAGGTGCCGGAACGGATGATCCAGGCATTTCTTGCCGCCGAAGACGACCGCTTCTTCATACATCCCGGCGTCGATTATCAGGGCATTCTCCGGGCCGCCGTACAACTGGCCATGACCGGCGAGCGACGTCAGGGCGGCAGCACCATCACCATGCAGGTGGCGCGTAACTTCTACCTCAGCAGCGAAAAAACCTTCACCCGCAAGATCAACGAAATACTGCTGGCCCTGAAGATCGAAAAAGACCTCTCCAAGGAAGAGATTCTCGAACTCTACCTGAACAAGATCTATCTCGGCCATCGAGCCTACGGGGTGGGCGCGGCCGCCCAAGTCTATTATGGTAAAAACGTCGACGAACTCGATCTCGCGCAAATCGCCATGATCGCCGGCCTGCCCAAAGCCCCCTCCCGCTACAACCCTATTACTGACCCGGAACGGGCGCTGACCCGCAGAAATTACGTCCTGGGGCGTATGGCATCGCTAAATTACATCACCCCGCAACAGCAACTTGAAGGGGAAGCCCAACCCGTTTCGGCCAGCATCCATTCTGCGCAATCCGAGGTGGAAGCCCCCTACATTGCCGAAATGGTCCGGGCCGAGCTGTTCGAAAAATATGACGCCAACGCCTACACCGATGGCTATACCGTATACACCACCTTAGACAGCCGACTACAGACCGCAGCGAACCGGGCCGTCAGACTTGCCCTGCAGGAGTACGACATGCGCCACGGCTATCGCGGGGTTGAGCAGCAACTCGATCTGCCTGCGGACGCGATAGAAGAGACCCTGATTCGGAGACTCAAAGACGCCCCCGTCTATGGAGACCTGCTCCCTGCCATTGTCCTCGAGGTCGGTGATAAATCAGTCAACGTCCTCACGGCTGACAGTCAACGAATAACCATCGAGTGGGAGGGACTCAGCTGGGCAGCCCCTTATAAGAGTGAAAACAGGAAGGGTAATCCGCCAAAATCGGCACAGGAGATACTCAAACCAGGGGCGCTAATCCGCATCCTGGGACAACAGAAAAAAGAGGGCTCATTCTGGCGGCTGGCGCAGATTCCCCAGGCCGCAGGGGCGCTGGTCTCCATCAGGCCGGATGACGGTGCAATTTCCGCACTGGTCGGAGGCTATGATTTTTTTCTCAGTAAATTCAACAGGGTTACCCAGGCTAAACGACAGCCTGGATCAGGTTTCAAGGCGATCATCTATTCCGCCGCACTGGATGCGGGCTATACCCCAGCGAGTCTGATCAACGATGCCCCTGTGGTGTTCAACGATCCAAGCCTCGAAAGTGCGTGGCGGCCGGAAAACTACAGCGGCAAGTTCTTTGGACCCACCCGACTGCGCTACGCCCTGACCAAATCGCGTAACCTGGTGTCAATCCGCCTGCTACGCGACATGGGCATCCAGCACGCCCTCGCGCATGCCGCACGCTTCGGCTTCGACCCGGATGAACTGCCCCATAACCTCTCACTCGCCCTGGGCAGCGCCGCGGTTACCCCGCTACAGATGAGCAGCGCCTACGCCATTCTGGCCAATGGCGGCTATCGGGTAGAGCCCTACTACATCACCCGAATTCTCGACCACCAGAATCAGTAGATATTCAAGGCGAATCCACCCGTGGTTTGTGAACAGTGCCCTGACACGCCCGCAGACCAGACCAGTGAACTGCCGGACCCAGCCAATGCCGCTGAGACCGAGACACTCGAAACTGCGAACCAACCACGCATCGCTCCGCGCGCGATCAGCCGGCAAAATTACTACCTGATGAACTCGATGATGCGCGACGTCATCAACCACGGCACAGCCACCCGCGCCAGACGCCTAGGGCGTAATGATCTGGCCGGAAAGACCGGCACAACCAATGATCAGCGAGATGCCTGGTTCAATGGCTTCAACCGTTCCCTGGTGGCGATCGCCTGGGTCGGCTTCGATTCATCCAAGCCTCTCGGTCGGGGCGAGGTCGGGGGCAGGGCAGCGCTTCCTGCCTGGATGTATTTCATGGAGGAGGCCCTGCAAGGGGTCGAAGAGATTCCGCTGCAGATGCCTCCCGGCATTGTCACTGTAAAAATCGACCCGACCACCGGCAAGCGGGCACAGGCCGGGCAAAGCGATGCCATATTTGAGGTCTTTCGTTCTGAGAACGCACCGATGGAAACCGCTTCCAACAGAGAGATCGCCAGCCCGGGCTCTGGCAATGGACAGCGCAATCCGGTTCAAGAGCTGTTCTGAGACCCTGGTCATGTCAAGAACCTCAGATCTGCGCCACCAGATCGCTCTGCAGGCGGCACGCATACTCGCCGAGCAGCGTTATCTCAGCTATGACGAGGCGCGTAGCAAGGCCGCGCGGCACCTGGGCGCAGACAATAATCGCCGCAATCTGCCGGACAACCAGGAGATAGAGCTGGCCCTGAAAGAGTATCAGGCGATCTTTCAGTCCGATCGGCAACCCAACGCCCTGCGAAAACTCCGGCAACAGGCAGTCAACGCCATGCAGATGCTGGAGAGATTTCAACCCAGACTGACCGGGGATGTACTCAGTGGCACGGCAGATGAACAGAGCCCGGTGCAGCTTTTTCTGTTCTGCGATTCAGCGGAAGAGGTGATCTTCTTTTTGCTTGATCAGAAAATCACCTGGAAGGAGTCAGAGGTGGTGCTGCACTATCCCAAAGGCCGCTCCCTTAAGCATCCATGCTTCAGCTTCAGGGCCGGAGATATTGCAATAGAATTGATTGTTCTGGCGTATAACGCCATTAAAAACCCGCCCTTGAGCAGTCTGCACGGACGCCCGGATAAAGGGGCGTCCCTGGCTAATCTGCAGAATCTGCTGGAGGAGAGTGATCAGCGTTTGGAGAACGGCACATAGTCTCGCTCGCCTGCGCCGGTATAGATCTGTCTTGGCCGACCGATACGCTGCTCCGGATCGGACATCATCTCCATCCAGTGGGCGACCCAACCTACCGTACGTGCGATCGCAAACATCACCGTAAACATGTTGTTGCGGATACCCAGTGCGCGGTAAATGATGCCTGAGTAGAAATCGACGTTGGGATAGAGCTTGCGCTCGACGAAGTAGTCATCCTCCAACGCCACCTCTTCCAGGCGTCGCGCTAGTTCGAACATCGGATTATTGCTGTCCGCGAGTTTCTCCAGCACCTCGTGACAGACTTCGCGGATAATCGTGGCGCGCGGGTCAAAGTTCTTATACACCCGATGACCAAATCCCATCAGGCGGAAACTGTCATCTTTATCCTTAGCCTTGGCGATGTATTTGTCGATCTGCGAAACATCACCGATCTCCTGCAGCATATTCAGCACCGCCTCGTTGGCCCCGCCATGGGCCGGCCCCCACAAGGAGGCAATACCGGCAGCGATACAGGCGAAGGGGTTGGCCTGGGAACTGCCCGAGAGACGAACCGTTGAGTTACTGGCATTCTGTTCGTGATCGGCGTGCAGAATGAACAGCAGATTCATCGCTTTCACTGCAATCGGATCAGGCTCATAATCCTCGCACGGGGTGGCAAACATCATGTGCAGAAAGTTGCCACAATAATCCAGATCATTGCGCGGGTACATGAAGGGTTCCCCGATATTATGCTTGTAGCTGGCGGCGGCTATGGTCGGCATCTTCGCGATCATGCGGTGTGCCGAGATTTCCCGGTGCCGCGGATTATGGATATCCAGTGAATCGTGATAGAAGGCGGACAACGAACCGACTACACCGACCATGATTCCCATCGGATGGGCATCGTAATGGAAGCCGTCAAAGAAGCTCTTCAGCGTCTCCTTGATCATGGTGTGATAGCGAATGATCTCCTGAAACTCATTGAACTGCGACTCTGAAGGCAATTCACCGTACAACAACAGGTAGGCCACTTCGAGAAAGTTACTGCTGCGCGCCAGTTGTTCGATGGGATAACCCCGATAGCGCAAAATACCCTCATCACCATCGATATAGGTGATCGAGCTATGACAACTGGCTGTTGCGACAAACACCGGATCATAGGTAAAAATGCCCATTTCCCGGTAGAGAGAGGAGATATCCATCACATCCGGCCCTTCGGTACCGCTGATCAGCCGCAGCTCAGTTGATTTACCGTTGCCGTTGTTCTTCAGTGTTAATGTTTTGTCAGCCATAAAAATATTTTCTCCTACCATAAACAGCGACCGGGAGTGCATTTATAACAGACAGGATAGCACCAAACAACCCCGAAAAAATATATTAGGACAATTATCCAATTATTTTTAGAATTGTTTTAATGGGCATTGCACGATGAAAACAACTTCACAGCCAAAAACCCACAGGTCCGGCAGCAACTTAGTAAACAGCAATAATAGACCAACTCTGGAGGGAGACAAACCCGGGAGGGTGGCGCGACCCAGGCAACCGCCAAGACAAGAAAACACCAAACAGAGTAAATAAGGCGTCTTTATCCGACGCCTTATTTACAGCAATTAACTAACTACTGGGATAGTCAGCGGGGTAGGGCAGACGCGCCACGCCAGACTCGACGGCAGCCTTAGCCACCGCAGCGGAAATGGCCTGCTTCAGGCGGGGATCAAGCGGTTTGGGAATAATATAGTCAGGACCGAACTCCAGATGCTCCAGGCCATAGGCATCCAGCACGGATTGCGGCACCGCCTGATGAGTCAGTTCCTTCAGGGCATTGACCGTGGCGATCTGCATATCCTCATTGATTCTTGACGCCCGCACATCCAGCGCGCCACGGAAGATAAAGGGGAAACCAAGCACATTGTTGACCTGATTGGGATAGTCGCTGCGACCGGTGGCCATGACGATGTCATCACGCACCTTGTTCGCTACTTCCGGACGAATCTCCGGCACCGGGTTCGACAAGGCAAACACGATCGGTTTTGGCGCCATCGCCGCAATCATTTCGGGACTGACCAGATCAGGACCGGAAACACCGATAAAGACATCCGCATCCTGCATAGCGTCAGCCAGAGTACGCCTTTCAGTATCCGCGGCCACACCCCACTTGTAGGGGTTCAGGTCCTTGCGAGCAACATGAATAATCCCATTCCTATCAACAACATAGATGTTTTTTCTATGTGCCCCCATGGCCATCAGCAGACGTACCGAGGCAATCCCCGCAGCCCCCGCACCCAGCACTACTATCTTGGAATCTTCGAGCTTCTTGCCCTGCAGTTCCAATGCATTCAGCAGGCCAGCCGCGATAATGATCGCGGTACCGTGTTGATCATCGTGAAAAACCGGGATGTCGAGCTGCTCGATCAGCGCCGCTTCAATCTCAAAGCAATGGGGCGCAGCGATATCCTCCAGATTGATGCCGCCAAAGGTAGGGGCAATCCGCATCACCGTTTCGATGAACTCCTGGGGGTGATCGGCATTGACCTCGATATCGAATACATCGATATCGGCAAATTTCTTGAACAGGACGCCCTTGCCTTCCATGACCGGTTTACCCGCCAGAGCGCCCACATTGCCCAGACCCAGGACTGCAGTGCCATCAGTGATCACCCCAACCAGGTTACTCTTGGCGGTATACAGATAGGCCGCCTCGGGATCCTTGTGGATCTGCCGGACAGGCTCGGCGACACCCGGGGTATAAGCCAGGGCCAGATCTCGCTGAGTATCCGTTGGCTTGGTAACCGTTACACTGATTTTCCCGGGACGAGGTTCGGCATGATATTTCAGAGCCGCCTCGTTAATTGCACTGTCTGCATGCTGGGGCACATCTTTCTCGGTCATCGATTCTCTCTCCCAAACTCTTTTGCCAGATTATCCATGGGCTGGAAAACAAAAAGGCACCCGTAAGGTGCCTTTTTCAGGGTGCGGTCAACCGCGCTGACCCCTGAGATATTATCCGCGTGAATAACGCTTGCGGAACTTGTCTACACGACCTGCCGTATCGAGCATTTTCTGCTTGCCGGTATAAAAGGGATGGCAGGCGGAGCAAACTTCCACGTGCAGATCCTCGCCCATTGTGGAACGGGTCATGAATTCATTACCGCAGCTGCAGACAACTTTGATATCGGTGTAATTGGGGTGAATGTCCGCTTTCATGGTAGCCTCTATAAAACCAGAACCTTCCGTCCGTCCCAATGACGGCGGGAAAACGGCGCATGATAGATCAGTTTCTGACGGTTCGCAAGCCCTTTGGAGATTATTCACCAGACCGGCAGAACTCAAGAATTTTACCCTTTGCCTGCTGGCGTTTCGGTTGAATCGGGGCATCACTATCCAGGGTGAGTTCGCGCATATTCTCAAGCAAACCGCCGGATCCCACCAGGGCATTCCACATCATGCTGGAGATTCGCATACAGGCCGCAAGGGGATTGGCAGCCCGGCGCCGCTCCTGGTCAATGCGCCACTGCAGGCCTCTGAGCCTTGACTGCTGGCTGGCTGGAGCACCCTGGATAACCTCTTCAATAGCCGCCTGGCGCATGACCTCGAAGGATTCAGGGTCGTTTTTTGCAAGATCAGACCACTTTTTGAAATCCATCTCCGCCAGATCAAATGCTGGATCTTTCTGCATCTGAAAGACCTCCTCTACAGCGTTGTCCGAGTACACACTCAGAGCCTAGCATAAAGCGATTGGCCCTGTCGCAGACAGAGATTCCTATCCTACACTTAATGACCAATTACAAACAGAAATCTTCCAGTAAATCATTGAGATAGAGCTGCCCATCTGGAGTTGTCATAATTTTGTCGCCATCCATGCAGAGCAGTTTTCGCTCCAGCGCCCTATCCAGTAATGGCTCGATTTCCCGGAACGAAATTCCGGTGCGGGCATGAAAGATATCGGTCGTGAAGCCCTGATTCAGTCGCAGTGCATTCATCATGAATTCCAGGATCAGGTCATTGCGCGCCAGGATGCGTTCGCCGGCAACAGCCGCCGGATCACCTGCAGCGTCGAGATACGCCTGGGGATGCCTGATTCGCCAACGCCGCCTGACACCCTGCGCATCGGACAGTTTGCCATGCGCCCCAGCGCCAATCCCAAGATAGTCCCCGAACAGCCAGTAGTTGAGATTGTGCAGGCATTGCTTTCCCGCCCGCGCATAGGCTGAAACCTCGTATTGGGCATAGCCTGCATCGCTCAACAGCTGCTGAGCTGCTTCCTGCATCTCGGCGCTATCGTCATCCTCGGGCAGAACCGGTGGCTGCGCATGAAACAGGGTATTGGGCTCAAGGGTGAGCTGATAGTAGGAGATGTGTGCGGGCGAAAAACCGATCGCCAGCTGCAGGTCCTCCAGAGCCTGCGGCGGCGTTTGCCCCGGCAGGGCGAACATCAGGTCCAGGTTGAAACTGTCAAAGCCGCTCTTTGCGGCCTGCTCTATGGCTGCACAGGCCTGCTCGGCGTTGTGAATTCGGCCCAGTTGCAGGAGCGCGGCATCGTTGAAGCTCTGAATACCGATCGACAGCCGGTTCACCCCCGCAGCACGGAATCCGTCGAACCACTCCTTTTCCACAGCCCCGGGATTGGCCTCCATGGTGATCTCGGCGTCCGCCGCGAGATCGACCCGTTGCGCCACCCCCAGCAGCAGTGTCCGTATCGCCTCTGGCGGAAACAGGCTGGGCGTTCCACCGCCGATAAAGATGGTCGACACCTGGCGCCTGCCGATCAGTTTCACCTCAAACTCCAGATCGACCAACAGCGCCCGCACATAACCGAGGGCATCGGGGCATCCCTCTATCTGATGAGAATTAAAATCACAATAGGGGCATTTACGCGCACACCAGGGTATGTGGATGTACAGCGAGAGCGGCAGATCTGGTAAAAATGTCATGCAAAACAATATACCTCAAATGACCCGACAAACCGCAAAGGTCTGCTAAGATATAGCGGTTCAGAGAACCCGATAACCATACTACAAAAAAACACATAACATGTTGGAGCAATGATGGACCAGGCATCAGAACCATCTGGCGGGCTGCCCCGCATTGTGACACTGATAGACAACCTCAATGAGTCGATCGGCCGCGCCATCTCCTGGCTGACCCTGCTCATGGTGATCGTCACCTTTGTCGTTGTCGTCCTCCGCTACCTGTTCAATATCGGCTGGATTGCCATGCAGGAGTCCATTACCTACATGCATGCACTGGTCTTCATGCTGGGCGCCGCCTATACCCTGAAGCACGAAGGGCATGTCAGGGTGGACATCCTCTATCGCGACAACACGCCTCGCTTTCGGGCCTGGGTTGACTTGCTGGGCACACTTTTTCTGCTGCTGCCGGTGTGCATCTTCATCACCTGGATCAGCTGGGAGTACGTCGCTGCCGCATGGTCGGTGATGGAATCCTCCCAGGAGGCAGGCGGTATTCCAGCGGTGTTTCTGCTCAAGACCGTGATCATGGTGATGGCGGTACTGCTCACCCTGCAGGGTTTTGTCATTTTTCTCACCAACCTGTTTTATCTGACTGGCAAACTCCCTTATCCGACTGATCCAGAGATGGGGGAGATCTGATGATGACTGAACTCATGCCACTGATTCTTTTCGGGTCTGTATTCATCGTGCTGCTATCCGGCTATCCGGTGGCCTTTGCACTGGCGGGTACCGGCCTTCTGTTCTCGGTTATCGGCATTATGACCGGCACATTCGACTCGGCATTTCTGGAAGCGATTCCCAACCGCCTCTACAGCATAATGACCAATGAAACCCTGATAGCGGTGCCCCTGTTTGTTTTCATGGGGATCACTCTCGAGCGCTCAAAGGTGGCCGAGCAGTTGCTCGACACCATGGCCATGCTGTTCGGTCCGCTGCGCGGAGGGCTCGGGATCTCGGTGATGGTGGTGGGTATGCTGCTCGCCGCCAGTACCGGCATTGTCGGGGCAACGGTTGTCACCATGGGGCTGCTGTCACTGCCCACCATGATGAAACGCGGTTACAACCCGAAGGTTGCTACCGGCTCAATCTGTGCGTCCGGAACCCTTGGACAGATCATTCCGCCATCCATTGTCCTGGTACTGCTGGGTGATGTGATGTCATCCGCCTACCAACAGGCGCAGCTGGATATGGGTATCTACTCACCGGATACCGTCTCGGTGGGGGATCTGTTCGCCGGGGCTTTGCTACCTGGCCTGCTGCTGGTGGGACTCTATATTCTCTATCTCGTTGGCGTGGCGATTTTCATTCCTTCCGCTGTCCCCCCCATCCCGGAAGGGGAGCGCCATGCAATCAACCAGAAGGAGCTGTTCATTCGCGCACTCAAGGTGCTGTTTCCGCCACTGTTTCTGATCGTCGCGGTTCTAGGCTCGATCCTCGGCGGACTGGCAACACCAACGGAAGCCGCTTCAGTCGGGGCCGCTGGCGCAATACTCCTGGCGATCACGCAAAGGCAATTCAATCTCGCCATTCTCAAAGAGGTGATACGCGGCACCACGAAAGTATCCAGCATGGTTTTTCTGATCCTGATCGGGGCATCGGTGTTTTCCCTGGTATTTCGGGGATTCGGCGGTGACGAAGTGGTGCAGGAGATCCTGAGCAATCTCCCTGGCGGTGTTGTCGGTGCGGTGATCACCGTCATGCTGATCATGTTTTTTCTCGGTTTCATCCTCGATTTCATCGAGATCACCTTCGTGGTGGTACCGCTGGTTGCACCGGTACTGCTGGCGATGGGGCTCAATCCCGTCTGGCTGGGGGTGATGATCGCCCTCAACCTGCAAACATCCTTCCTGACACCACCCTTTGGCTTCTCGCTGTTCTACCTGCGGGGGGTCGCGCCGGTGGAGATCAAGACCACCGACATCTATCTCGGTGTCGCCCCGTTTATCCTCATCCAGCTGATCACGCTGGGCATGCTGGCACTCTGGCCGCAGTTGGCAACCTGGCTGCCCAATGTCATATATGGCCGCTAGTCCACAGAAAAAATGGGTTGATAACACCTGCCAGTCTCTGGAAAATCGGTATCTCAGCACGATTCCTGGCATTGCGGCATGCCAGGAATCATTACCCGGAAATATACCGCTATAAAAAAGTCTGGATATTTATTTGCGTATGGTCTATCCTAACTTCCGTAACATTGTAGTTTTTTGTCATGATGTAGTTCCGGTAGCACCTCGCAGTAATTAGCGTAGCGCCATCCCGTCCGGATTTCTCAACAGCAATCTACATGCTAATTCAACTTAACAATTTAATGAGGTAACCGTAATGGCTACAGGAACAGTAAAGTGGTTTAACGACAGTAAAGGTTTTGGTTTTATCGCTCCTTCAGATGGTAGTGATGACGTATTTGTTCATCATTCCGCAATCCAGGCAAGCGGCTTCAAGACCTTGACCGAAGGACAGACCGTATCCTTCGAAACTGAAAAAGGCCCGAAAGGTCCTAGCGCAGTCAACGTTATTCCACAGTAATAACAACGAATTTGCGTAATGAAAGCCCCGCCAATAGGCGGGGCTTTTTTATTTAGGCCACTTTAACATTATCACTCCTGCCCCACCTTGCCTCTGAGGGCCTTCTGCCTTCCCTTCTTTATCTTACTGTCCAGACGCCGCCGCTGAGACGCCTTGGTTGGCCGGGTCGGTTTTCGCGCCTTCTTGATGACCGTAGCACTTTTCACAAATAGTCTGAGACGCTCCAGGGCATCATCCCTATTTTTCTCAAGAGTACGAAATTTCTGCGCCTTGATGACAATCACACCATCGCTGGAGATACGCCGATCACGCAGTGCCAGCAGTCTCTCCTTATAGAAATCCGGCAGCGATGAGGCGTTGATATCAAACCGCAAATGGACCGCCGATGAGACCTTGTTGACATTCTGGCCACCCGCCCCCTGGGCGCGAATGGCATTGATCTCGATCTCACTATCGGGAATTTCCACCTGTTCAGATAGTTGCAGCATGGGGATTATTCAACCGCTGTAATTTTCACAGAGAACCGATTAACAAGCACGGCAAGCGCAAGAGCACCCAGCACACCCAGTTCCAGGGCCACAACAAGCGCCTTTTGCCAGACTCCAGTAACGAACCAAGCTAACAGCAGACCCAACAGCCAGCCGCTAAGCCCAGCCCAGATCGCTCTGCGCAACGATACTTTGTAGTTTGACTCATACGTTGCGCCACAGGCCGGGCAGTCGAATTCACTGCGCCGTACAATCCAGCCATCAATCCTTTGATTGCAAGAGGGACAATGAAAATTATCGATCGACATAAAAAATCAAATTTTTAAAATTATGCTTTTACCCAATGCGCCGTAAAGCCCCGTCGTTCAGGGCGGGGATATAAGGCGCGATCAGCTATCCGGGAGTTTGCTGCTGTTCGATGTACTGGCGAATGATGCTGATTGGCGCTCCCCCGCAGGAGGCTGCAAAGTACGATGGCGACCATAGGACACCCTTGTAATATCTTTGCTGGAGATCAGGGCGTACCTTTCGCAGCATCCGACTGGATACACCTTTCAAGCTG
>PKUO01000033.1:0-53152 GCA_002869585.1 Sedimenticola sp. | reverse complement strand
CACAAGATGGGATACTGCCACCTTGGGTGGGTAATTCACCAACAGGCGAACATGATCATCTTCGCCGTCCACTTCAACCAGCTCCGCTTCGAAGTCCATGCAGACCTTGGCAAAAATGTCACGCAAGTGCTCGATGGCGTCACCATCACGAACATGACGCCGATATTTAGAGTCCCCGATAGGGGATCCGTAAACCCCTCGCCTTTAGGCGACGGATCGCGGGGGTGATGGTGAGCTCCTTGAATGTAATATTACAAAGGCGGCAGCCACACAGTTTTTGACTGTAAGTACCACTTGGTTTGGACGACGAAGTACCGATACGAGGTATTGGGTGGAGATGTAGGTCTGCGGTGTCGGGAGTTGTTACGGGATATAGCCAGAAGCAAGGAGATGGTGATCTATGCGGGGTCTATTAACCGAGACCACGTGCATATGCTGATAGGGATAGCGCCCCAACTGTCTGTATCCAAAGCGGTCCAATACTTGAAGGGCAAGAGTTCGCACAAGTTGTTATCAGAATTCCAGAGCTTACGTCGGCGGTACTGGGGTCAGCATCTTTGGGCAAGAGGTTATTGGGTCGCCACGAGTGGGAATGTAACAGACGAGGTTTGGAAGGAATACATAAAGAACCAGACACCGCCTGAACCGGACGATGAATTCCATGTTGTGTAGCGACAGCGATCGGCCGAAAGGCCGATAAATCCGGCTTTTAGCCGTAATCTGAAGCCACCGGCTTTAAGCCGGTGGAGCATTCACGCGTTGAATTCCTTCTCCAGTGTCTCGTCGATGAAGGCTTCGATATCCCTTTTCAATGACTGGTTGAGTTCGTCATTGAATCTTTGTGCAAAATCCGCAGTGACCTCTGCCGCCACCTTTTCAGTGACCTGTTCCAGGATCGGGGTGATTTCGCGAACCAGCCTGGCCCGCAGCTGGTTGCGGATTGCCATGATCAGGGCGTTGTGATTGGGCAGATTTAGATTGAAGCTGCCCAGGGTGGAGGCTTGTGGCAGAGGTTGAGAGGATGTTTTGAAATCAAACTCTTCCTCTTCATCCTCCTCTGCATCGGGTAACACGATCTCATCAAGGATCGGGATGCCCTGATCATCCAATACCAGATTATCGGGTGGGGTCTGACCAGGTTTGTCGTCGCTGCCACTCATTTCTTGATGTCGTGCGTGTTTAGCGGATATCCACGGTCCCGATAGAAGCGGAAACGCTCCCTGCCGGCATTACGGATCTCGGGATCGTGATCGATGATTTCTGCTACCCGCTGAAACCGGCTGAAAAAGGTCGGCACTTGGGTGGCGAGGTTGACCAGTACATCATGCTCCTCCCCGGTATTTTCGCCGTTTCCGATCAGCACCGGGTTGAGCCTGGGGTCTGAAGAATCGAGCAGACCGTGGGGCAGAAAACTGTCCTCGCGAAATGTCCAGAGCAACTTGTCCAGATGTTGGGACTCCTCCGCGGAGTTGGTATGCAGATAGACACGGTGGCCCTCTCGCCAGGCCTTGTTGGCCAGGCGGCAGGCGAGGGCATGACGGTTGCCTGGCGCCTGATCGGAGAGGATGTAGAAGTCAACTTGCGTCATCGGTCTCAGTCGCCCAGTTTGCAGCGCTTCAGCAGGTAGTGAGTGAGTAGTGATACCGGTCTGCCGGTGCCTCCCTTGTTACTGCCATTGCTGATCCAGGCGGTACCGGCGATATCCAGATGGGCCCATTTGTACTCCTTGGTATACCTGGACAGGAAGCAGGCCGCGGTAATTGTGCCTGCTCCTTTACCGCCGATGTTGGCCATATCGGCAAAATTGCTATCCAGCTGGGATTGGTAGTCATCCCACAGGGGCAGACGCCAGGCGCGGTCGCCACAGCGTTGACCGGCTTCGAGGATATCGTTGGCCAAAGCGTCATTGTTGCTGAGCAGGCCAGAGGCGTGGGCGCCAAGGGCTATGACACAGGCGCCAGTCAGTGTCGCGATGTCGATGACCACATCGGGGTTGAAACGTTTGGCGTAGGTGAGTGCGTCACACAGGATCAGACGCCCTTCGGCATCGGTATTGAGGATTTCAATGGTCTGGCCCGACATGCTGGTGACGATATCGCCTGGCTTATTGGCATCGCCGTCGGGCAGGTTTTCCGAGGCAGGCACAATGCCTACGACGTTGATCGGCAGATCCGCCTGGGCGCAGGCGCTGAGTGCGCCGAGCACGCTGGCGCC
This sequence comes from Sedimenticola sp., assembly GCA_002869585.1. Lineage (GTDB taxonomy): Bacteria > Pseudomonadota > Gammaproteobacteria > Chromatiales > Chromatiaceae > BM503. Next base: position 50,938 of record PKUO01000033.1, on the reverse strand, counting down.
ACCGCACATATCGTATTTCATCTCATCCATGGCAGCCGCGGGTTTGATGGAGATGCCGCCGGCATCGAACGTCAACCCTTTGCCCACCAGGACGACCGGTTTGCTTTTGGCGGGGCCGCCTTTGTATTCCATCACGATCAGTTTTGCCGGTTGGCGGCTGCCACGGGAGACTGAGAGCAGAGCGCCCATGCCCAGCGCCTGCATGCGTTTCTCATCGAGTACCTGCACCTTGAGTTTGCTGGATTTTTTCCCCAGCAGTTTTGCCTGCTCGGCGAGATAGGTCGGGGTACAGATATTTCCGGGTAGATTGCCCAGGGTCTTTGCCAGGCCCGATCCGGCGGCTATGGCCATGCCATGACTGATCGCCTGGTCTAGCTTCTGGTTTTTGCGCTGACTGCCGATGAACAGGCCCAGTTTCTTCAGCGGTCGTTTGTTGGGTGAGGGTTTGCTTTTGCATTGATCGAACTGATAGAGACCCTCTTCACTGGCGATTACTGTATCTGTCAGTATGCGGTAGAGACTTTCATCCCCGGCTGGCACGGCAGGCAGTGATGTTACCGCCTCAAGGATATGGCTGTTGTCCAGGATCTTGGCAACCTGTGCGGCTGACTTGCGCAGGCCCTTAATGCCGTACTCCTTCTCATCTCCCAGCCCCACCAGCAGTAGCCTGTCACAGGCCAGGCCATTGATGTTGTAGAGCATCAGCGTCTGATCGGCATTGCCCTCAAAATCGCCTTTTTTCAGAATGGCGCTGATTGCGCCGCTGCTGGCCTGGTCGATCGCCAAGGCAGGATCAGTCAGCTTTTTCTTGGTGAATACGCCCACCACCAGGCAGGCAGTGCGCAGTGTTGTCAGATCGCCGGTTTTCAGCTGATATTCCATGGGAACTCCAAATGGTTCAGTGTTCAGTGGTGCCGCAGCGCGGGTCTTGGTTCGTCTGCCCGGCTTTCACTGCGGCACGAATGTCCACATAGTGGCAGAAGCAGAGCGGGAATTAAAGATACCCGCAGGGCGATGAGACGCGGTTCAACTATCGGCATGATAATAACCGAGATACCAGTCGGCAAACCGGCGCATGCCTGTTGTCAGGCTGGTCGAGGGCTTGTATGCAAAATCCCTGACCAGATCCTCGACATCCGCATAGGTGGCCTGAACATCCCCGGGCTGCAGGGGCAGCAGCTCTTTTTTCGCCTCTTTCCCCAGTGCCTGTTCCAGCGTCGCAATATACTCTTTGAGTTCCACCGGGTTGTTGTTGCCGATGTTGTATACCCGCCAGGGGGCGGAACTGGTCCCCGAATCCGGGTGCTCACCGCTCCACTGCGGATTCGCCTCGGCCGGTTTGTCCAGAACCCGGATGACCCCCTCGACGATATCGTCGATGTAGGTGAAATCCCGCTGGTGGTTGCCGTAGTTATAGAGCTGGATCGTCTCGCCCTTGAGAATCGCTCGGGCGAACTTCTGCAGCGCCATGTCCGGGCGGTCCCAGGGTCCGTAGACAGTGAAAAAACGCAGTCCCGTGGTGGGCAGTCGGTAGAGATGGCTGTAGGTGTGTGCCATCAGTTCATTGGCCTTCTTGGTGGCGGCATACAGGCTGATCGGGTGATCGACATTGTCATGTACCGAAAACGGCATATGGGTATTGCTGCCGTAGACTGAACTGGATGAGGCATACACCAGGTGTTCTACGCCGTTGTGCCGGCAGCCTTCCAGGATGTGGGCAAAGCCCACCAGGTTGGTGTCGACATAGGCCAGCGGGTTTTCGATGGAGTAGCGCACCCCCGCCTGGGCGGCCAGATTAACCACGCGCTGGGGCTTGTGGAGGCTGAACAGCTCGGCGATCCCGGCACGGTCCTCCAGGTTGATGCGCATGTGGGTGTAGTGTGGATGACCGGCATGCCGGGCCAGCCGGTCCTCTTTCAACGCCGGATCATAGTAGTCGTTGTGATTGTCGATGCCGATCACCTGATCGCCCCGTTCCAGCAGGCGCAGGGTGAGCGCCGAGCCAATAAAGCCGGCCGCGCCGGTTACCAGTACTTTCATCCTGCTAAATCCTGCCGATTGAATAATAGGTGAAGCCCTTGCGCTTCAGACGCTCGGGGCTGAACAGGTTGCGTCCGTCGAACAGTACGGGGTTGGTCAGTTCGGATTTGATCAGGCCGAAGTCCGGTGCGCGAAACTGCTGCCACTCGGTGGCAATCACCAGTGCGTCGGCATTGTGCAGGGCTGCCTCTTTGGTACCCATCAGGATCAGATCATCACGCTGCCCGTAGATGCGCTGGCACTCGTGCATCGCCTGGGGATCGAAGGCCTGAACCCTGGCGCCGACCTGCCAGAGCGCTTCCATCAACACGCGGGCGGGCGCTTCACGCATGTCGTCGGTGTTGGGCTTGAAGCTCAGCCCCCAGAGGGCGAAGGTCTTGCCCTGCAGGTCGCCGTTGAAGTGGTGGCTGATCTTCTCGAACAGCAGTGCTTTCTGTCTGTGGTTGACCGCCTCAACCGATTTCAGCACCTGGGCGTCATAGCCGATGCTGTCGGCGGTTCGGATCAGCGCCTGCACATCCTTGGGAAAGCAGGAGCCGCCGTAGCCGCAACCCGGATAGATAAAGTGATAGCCGATGCGGCTGTCCGAACCGATCCCCTGGCGCACCGCTTCGATGTCCGCACCCAGGCGCTCGGCGAGGTTGGCCATCTCGTTCATGAAGCTGATCTTGGTGGCGAGCATGCAGTTGGCGGCATACTTGGTCAGCTCGGCGCTGCGCACGTCCATCACGATCATGCGGTCGTGGTTGCGATTGAACGGGGCGTACAACTCCTGGAGTTTCTCCGCCGCCTCGTCGCTGTCGGTGCCGACAATGATCCGATCCGGCTTGGTGCAATCGCCCACCGCGGCGCCCTCCTTGAGGAATTCCGGGTTGGAGACCACATGAAAGTCGATCGATTCGCCGCGCCGCTGCAGCACCTCGCTGACCCGGGCCTTGACCTGGTCGGCGGTGCCGACCGGCACGGTGCTCTTGTCGACGATAATCTTCGGTTCACGCATGTGGCTGGCGATGCTCTCGGCCACCGCCAGCACATATTGCAGGTCGGCGGAACCGTCCTCATCCGGCGGTGTGCCTACCGCGATGAATTGAAACTCACCGTGCTGCACACCTTCGGCGGCATCGGTAGTGAACTGCAGGCGACCCTGTTTGTAGTTGTGCTCGACCAGCGGGGCCAGGCCCGGTTCATAGATCGGGATGATCCCTTTCTTCAGGTTCTCCACCCGGGTTTCGTCTATATCGACGCAGCAGACGTGGTGGCCGGAGTCGGCGAGCACGGCGGCCTGCACCAGGCCAACATAACCAATCCCGAAAACTGTAACATTCATATGACAGGGCCCAATATGCGATTCGAGTCTATTTCAGCGTTCCCCTCAATCAGGAACAGGCGCTCCGCAGCCCGTTCCACAGGGATGAGGGATTATACTGGTTTTTATTCCGGTGATCTGCGCTGAGGGGCTTTTAACGAATGTTCAGTGGGACAGCCAGTTCTGAAATTCGGGTGATGATTCAGCCGACTTGATCACGAGGCTGTTCGATTCGCCATTCTCTGTATGCACGATCCGGGCGATCTGATACAGGTGTTCCGGAGAAAGCCAGATCAGGGTTTCCCTTTTGTCATCTGCCGGGACCCTGTGGATTTTCAGGGTCTTGTTCTCCTGGTTGTTGAAAGTGATCGACTCTTCGCCGGCGCGTTGGAAGGTATAGTGTTTGATTTTGTTTTTCTTCAAAAAACGATAACTGAGCGTTTCTCTATTGTTGCGCGCATCTTTTTGTAGCTGCAGTTGATAGAGCAGGGGGTCGAGCAGACCTTTTTCCAGGGCGATGATCTGTTGCTCACCGTCGTGCAGGTACCTGGCCTGCATCTTTTCCCAGTCGAAATGCATCTCGTAGGCCTTGGTCTTGCCGAGTATCTTTTGCCGGTACAGGTAGCGGTAAGGGGTCAGACTGCGGTCGGGGTTCAGATGAAACTGGCTCTGTTCAATGATCGACCCCATGAAGTTGTCGGTCTCTTGGGAAAAGGTATAGAGGGTGTCTTGGTTGTGTACCAGTTTCCTCTCTGCGGTGATGGTGAGAAAACTGAAATTACCGGTATAAACCGCCGTTGCCAGGGTATTCTCAGCAACAGCGGGAAAGGCATGGAGAGTGATAACAATCACCAGCAGGCGGATGAGATGGCGTGTGCTCAACGGTCGGTCTCTCTGTGCAGGTCAGGCAAAATTGTTAGCCTGAGATTTCAATGCCGATCGCTAGCCCAGCCGTTTCCAGCCTTTGTCATCATCCAGTCTGAGTGCGGCGTGATTGCGGATGGCGTAGGATTTTTGATTGCTCGATTCATAATAAGTTCGAGAGATGGATTCACTCAGCACGCCGGTTGTCAGGAATTGCACAGAGAACACGGCAAACAGAATGCCGACCAGTAAAAGCGGGCGTCCGCCGATTGCCTCACCGAAAAAAATCTTAAGAAATAACAGGTAACCCAGGATTAGCCCCCCAAGGGTGCCGAACCAGAGGCCGATGGAGCCAAAAAAATGGCCTGGCCGGGTGCGGTAACGCATGAAAAAATAGACGGCCAGCAGGTCGAGAATGACCCTGAAGGTACGGGAAATGCCATATTTTGAAGTGCCGTAGCGGCGTGGATGGTGGGTGACCACCTCCTCTTTGATGCGTTGCGCCGTGGTACGTGTGGCAACCCAGGCTGGGATGAAGCGGTGCATCTCTCCGTAGAGACGCACGTCCTTGATGATAGAGGCGCGGTAAACCTTCAGGCTGCAGCCATAGTCGTGTAGATGCACGCCGGTGATTCTACGGATCAACCGGTTGGCGATCAGTGAGGGTATCTTGCGCAGCACCAGATCATCCTTGCGGTCCTTGCGCCAGCCGGCAACCATATCCAGGTTTTCATCCTGCAGTCGCTTGACCAGTCGCACGATATCCTTGGGGTCATTTTGCAGGTCGCCATCCATGGTGACAATGACATCGCCGCGGGCGGCGTCTATGCCCGCCTGCATGGCGGCGGTCTGTCCAAAGTTGCGCTGCAGGTCGATGATGCGCACATGGCTGCCATAGCTTGCAGCCTCGCTCTCCATGCGCTGCAGTGTCTGGTCGCTGCTGCCGTCGTTCACCAGCAGTATCTCCCAGGGGTGACCGTAGTCAGCCATGGCCTCGTGCATCTGCAGGAGCATCGGCTGGATGTTCTCCTCTTCGTTATACATCGGCAGCACCACCGACAACCGGTGTTCCTGGGTGTTATTTTTCTCGGCGGCGGACTCGGTCATCACCCTTTGATTCCTGTTGTTGGTTTGGCGGTGGGCTGGATTGTGTGCATTCTACCCCAGCTTGCCGGTCGAGTAAGCAAAGATGGTCAGGAGTGGGCTGTTTTCTGCTAGGGCTGGTTATTGCTGATGGCAGGTGTTTTTCTCACGGGAATGATCAGGCTGAGCGCTCCGCCTATCAGGGTGGACGCCAGAATGAAGAGATGCAGATTGATAGCGCCTGGCAGCACGCTTTCGATCGGGATGGAGAACAGCGCGGCGCCTGCCACCACCCCGGCTTCATAGGTGCCGGCGCCGGCAATGCCGTGTATGGGCAGGACGCTGGTTAAATCGCCGCTGATGGCCGCGATCCAGGCAGCCGAAACCGGCATGTCGACGAAAATCAGCAGTACCCAGGCAAATACAGCCAGCTTTACCAGCCAATTGGTTAGGGTCCAGAACCAACTGCTCCAGAAGTGACGCCCGGACTGGGGCAGACTTTTCAGCAGACGATGGCTGAGGCTTATCAACCGGTTGGCATGCTGTGGGTCGAGCAGGGCGTGCAGACGGCGTTGGCCGTGGTACAGCCACCAGGGTATGGTCAGCCAGAGGGCGGCCAGCAGATTGCTTGTGGTTGCGGAAAACCAGTAGTGACCGATGGCCAGCAGACCGAGCAGGCTGAGCGTGTGGAGGTCCAGGATACGGAACCAGAGCAGGGCAGGGAGCGAACGCACCAGCGGCACCTGGAAATAGCGATTCATCAGCACCGGAAAGCTGATTTCTCCGCTGCGCATGGGGAGTATGTTGTTGAGCAGATTGTGCTGCAGCATCAGGCGCAAGCCGAGCAGGAACTGCCCTCGCATATCCGTTCGGAAATAGTCATACAGGCGAACAGTACGCAGCCAGTAGCTGACAAAGCTCAGAAAGATGGTCAGGGCGATGGTGCCTGAGGGTATCTCCTTCCAGGGACTGAGGAGATTGCCCCAGCCTATGAAGTGTTCAACCAGTCCGAGAAAAAGGAGCAGTATCAGGCCGCCGAGGAGGATCTTTAAAGGAGAACTGGATTTCGCTGCCATAGGCGGGCTAGTGTAGCCGATGGGATAAACCGGCAGCAAACAACCATTAGGGTCAGAGCCAGCGCGCGTTCTGTTCCCCCCGCGGCCGGATGGACTGGGCCTGGTGGTTGGGCTAGGATGGCGCCTTTTGAGTTTACACGAGCCGCAATTCCGATGAGGACCAGCCAGAAAAACGAGCACTATTGGCAGCAGCCCAGGGTTTGGGGGCCGTTGCTGTTGCTTTGGGGAACGGCGCTGGGCATCTGGCTGGCCGACCTGAACCAGCCACTTTTTCTGGTCCTGAACGGGGGGCAAAACGAGATTTTCTGGTCGGGCATGACGATCCTGGGGGATACCGCGGTCGCGCTTGCCCTGCTGTTGCCGTTTTGCGGTCGCGAACCCCGTCTGATCAGTGCCCTGCTGATATCGGTTATTCCCGGCACCCTGCTGGTGCATGGCGCCAAGGCCCTGTTTGATGCGGCCAGGCCCGCCGCCGTGCTGGCGGCAGACCAGATTCAGGTCATCGGTCCGTTCCTGAGTAGCCACTCCTTCCCCTCGGGACATACCGCTACGGCCTTCATTGCAGCGGGTTTGGTGTTGTTGCATTTTCGTGACTCGAACTGGTTCATCGAGGGTTTTCTGGTGGCTCTGCTGGTGGGCTTTTCGCGGGTGATCGTCGGTGCCCATTGGCCGGTGGATGTGTTGGTCGGCGCAGGGATTGGCTGGGCAACCGCAGCTATGAGCGTCTATTGGGCGGGACGCTGGTCGCCGGTGGTAACGCTGCCGGTGCAGCGGGTGGTGGCCCTGATATTACTGGCTGGCGCTATCTATACGCTGCTGGTTCTCGATACCAGCTACCCCCAGGCGATCTGGCTGCAATACCTGATCGCCGCGGCGGTGATTATTCTGGCCATACCGGGCTTGCGCTGCCTGTTCCAACGAAAGTGAATCTGACGCCTGATGTTGATCTCGACTAATCCAGTTCTAAGACGCAGTGAATGGCTGTTGCCCGCCGCGATTTTCGCCAGCTTTTTCTTCAATATCTGGGGTGTGCCCTTATTCGATCTGGACGAAGGGGCGTTCAGTGAGGCAACGCGGGAGATGTTTCTGCGGGGGGATTTTCTCTCCACCTATCTGAATGGCGAGCCTCGCAACGACAAGCCGATTCTCATCTACTGGTTGCAGGCGGCCAGCGTCTCCCTGTTCGGCTTCAACGAATTCGGTCTTCGCCTGCCTTCGGCACTGGCAGCCTCCGGCTGGGTGCTGATGGTCTATTATTTTGTGACCAGGGTTGCCGATCGGCGCAGGGCTCTGGTGGCGGCCCTCATTACAGCGACCTGTCTTGAGATTTCGGTCATGGGCAAGGCGGCGACGGCCGATGCCCTGTTCAACTTTTGCATCGCCTCCTCGATGATGTTGTTCTTTCTCCATTACCGTTTTCTGGAGAAAAAATACCTGTACCTCTCTTTCCTGTGCATTGGTCTGGGCTTTCTCACCAAGGGCCCGGTGGCGGTGATGGTTCCCCTGGTGGTGAGCCTGCTGTTTTGCCTGTTGCGCAAGGAGTTTCGTTTCTGGCTGGCGGCTGTGTTCAATCCACTGGGTATTCTGATTTTTCTCCTGATCGGATTGCCCTGGTACGTGATCTCCTACTTTCATGATGGTGGTGCGTTCATCAATGATTTTCTGTTTAACCACAACCTTGGACGGTTCGAGAGCGCCAAAGAGGTGCATAGCGGAAAATTTTTCTACTATGTGCCGATTGTCATTCTGGGCGTGCTGCCCTATACCGCGGCCCTGTTTCTGGTGTTGCGCAGGATTCCCGCACTGATCAAGGATGATCTCTCACTCTACCTGTTGTTCTGGTTTGGTTTTGTGTTTCTGTTTTTCTCCTTCTCCAGCACCAAACTCCCCCACTATGTGGTCTACGGTTATACCGCCATGACCATCCTGATGGCGCTGTATTTTGATCAACTGCGCCGTCGCTGGTTGGGCCTTTTGCCTATTCTGCTGTTCCTGGCGGTGCTGCTGCTGTTGCCCGAAATCCTGGAAATGGTGCGCAGCCGTTCACATGACGAGTTTTTGGTACTGATGCTCAGCAATCATCAGCAGGATTTGGGCTCTTCGTATCGCTGGATTGTTCTGGCGGGCCTGCTGGCCGTGGGTTACCTGTTATTTGAGAAGCGAATCGAATTACAGCAGGCACTCCTGGCGAGCGGCTTTGTCACTGTCCTGGTTGTGGCGTCGGCATTGCTGCCGGCGGTGGCGGCAGTGCAGCAGCAGCCGATCAGGGATGCCGCCATGCTGGCCAGGGAGCAGGGCCTCACTGTGGTTCAGTGGCATCTGAAGATGCCCAGTTTCAATGTCTACAGCGAGACGATATCACCGAGGCGGCTGCCGCAACCAGGGGACTATGTGTTGACCAAGGGTCATCATCTGCAAAAGCTCGACATTGAACGTCAATTGTTCAACCGCAATGGCATTGCTCTGGTAAAATTGAAAAATTGACATGTTGGCCTGTAATCAATCAAGTCAAAAGGGTAAGTTCCTTTGCCTGGTTACATTCTGCCATCAGTTTCGAGTTTTGCCGGTTGAGGCTTTAGCGTCTCCTGAAGGAAGGTTTCTTGGTTCCTATTATTGACCGATATATTCTGCGCGAGGTGCTGAAGACCTTTTTCGCAATTTTCAGTGTGATCCTGCTTGTTGTACTGGTGCAGGGCTACATCAGGATATTGCAGCAGGCGGCTGTTGGCGCGGTGGACAGCCGACTGGTCTTGAGCCTGGTTGGTCTGCAGGTGCTTGAGGTGGTTGGCCCGATCACCCCGCCCACATTTTTCTTTTCGATTCTCTACTCACTGGGCAGGATGTATCGCGACAGTGAGGTGACCGCGCTGGCCGCCAGTGGTGTTGGCACCTTCCGCATATTTCGATCCTATCTGTTCGTGGCAATACCGGTGGCGTTACTGGTGGCCTATCTGACTATGGGTCTTCTGCCCTGGGCCAAGAAGACCAAATTCGAGCTTGTCGAGGCGCAGCAACAGCAGGCGATAGAGCTATCGACCTCGGTGGCGGGCCGCTTCAATGAATACAGCCAGGGCGATCTGGTTTTTTATATCGAAAATATGTCCAAGGACAAGACCCGGTTGCAGAACATCTTCGTGCAGAACCGGCAGAATAGAAAACTGGGACTGATCACTGCCTCAGAGGGTTACCGTTACACCGATCCGGAAACGGGTACACCCTATATCGTGTTACGTGATGGGCACAGGTATGAAGGTCACCCCGGCCAGAATGACTATGTCAACGGGGATTTTGATAAATATGCAATCCGCATCGATGAGGGCAAGCAGAGCCAGTCTGAACTGACGCCTCAGCAGTTGCCTACCGCGCAGCTGATCGGTTCGGATGATATCCGCATGCGCTCCGAGTTAGAGTACCGGGTGATGTTGCCGATTTCGGTGCTGGTGTTTCCCTTGATCAGCATTCCCCTGAGCAAATCCCTGCCGCGCCAGGGCATGTATGGGAGCCTGATTCTGGCCCTGCTCATCTATGCGCTGTTTTTCAATCTCCAGGCAATTTCCGGGGGGTGGATGGTCTCCGGTGCGACGCCACCCTCAATCGGGCGTTGGTGGGTACATGTGGCGATATTGTTGATCACGGCGATTGTGATGATCCTGAAATCCCCTGATTCGGTAAAATTACTCAGGCGGCTGCTGAAGACCTCCCCATGAAAATACTCGATAACTACATTGGCCGCACGGTTATCGTGAGTACGGTAATCACCTTTGTCGCCGTGTTGGCGCTGATCGGCTTTTTCGAGTTGATGAACGAGTTGGATAATGTCGGAAGAGGCGATTATCAGACACGGGATGTACTGTTCTATGTGCTGCTGATATTGCCGCGTATGGCCTACGAAATTTTCCCCGTGGTGGTTTTGCTGGGCAGTCTCATCGGCCTGGGTGCGCTGGCCAGTAATTCCGAGCTGATTGCGATGCGCGCCAATGGCATCTCCTTGTCACGGATTATCTGGTCGGTGTTGCGGGTGGGCCTGTTGGGGATTGTTTTCGTGGTTGTTGTCGGTGAGGTCATTGCGCCCCATTCCGAGCAGTACGCGGAACGCATGAAGATGGAAAAAATCGCCAAGCAGATCACCCTCCAGACCCGCTACGGTTTCTGGTCCAGGGATGGGAACTCATTCATCAATATCCGCCAGATTCTTCCCGGTTCCGAGTTGCGGCAGATCTACATCTACGAATTCTCGGATGACCGTGAACTGCTCACCAGCACCTATGCGGCCTCCGCGGAGTATCAGGAAGACAGGTGGTTGTTGAAAGGGATACGCCAGAGCCGGATCACCGATAATCGGATAGTCAGCCGCAAGATTCCACAAGCGACCTGGGAGTCGATGATCAGCCCAAAAATTCTCGACGTGGTTGTGGTAAAGCCCAACATGCTGCCCATCTGGGATTTGCATCAGTACATCAATTTCATGCGGAAGAACGGTCAGGAGGTGACTGTCTACGAGGTGGCCTTCTGGAGCAAGTTGCTGATGCCGGTAATGACGCTGATCATGGTGTTTCTCTCAGTCCCCTTCGTGTTCGGGGTGCTGCGTTCGGTGGGGATCGGTCAACGGATTTTCGTCGGCGCGCTGGTCGGCCTGAGCTTTTTTCTGCTCAACCGGGTATTTGGGCACATGGCAATCGTCTATGAATTAAGCCCGTTGTTAGTCGCCTCATTGCCCGCCATCCTGTTTCTTTCGATCAGCATCTGGTTTACCCGGCGGATAACCTAAAGCGGCTCTTTTTTCTCCAGTACGATCAGCCGGGTTTTTGACAGGCGGTCATGCCAGGTGCGTCTTTCCGGGTCTGGCAGCGACCATAAAAAACCCAGCCCAAGCAACGCCCAGGAGAGGATGGCGGAGAGGTAGCGAATCACGGCCTGACGGAATGTGATTGGTGCCCCGTCGCTGCTGATCAGTCTGATGCGCCAGGCCCGCATACCCAGCGTTTGCCCGCCACGCAGCCAGAATCCTATAAAGAATACGGCAGGAATCAGGGCTAACCATCCGATAAATAAAGGATTATTTCCCAGGTTTTCGGATGCCACTGGCCCCAGTATCAGGCCGACAGGCAAGGTTACTGCCGCAGAGCCAAGTACCAGAAGACCCAAGACCAGCAGTAGATCATAGGCGGCGGCAGCAAGTCTGCGCCCAAGGCCGGCCATGACGGGATTTTCTAAATGTGAACTCATTCAAGCATTCTAAGGGAAAACCTAGTAGTTTCCCTAGTCGTGTATCGCAATTCTCCCACTAGGCAGGTCAAGATTTTGTTCCATACTTTGCACACCCGTTAGAACATCCGCTGCATACAAGAGATGTCATCGGTCACACTGGATGGGCTTCCAGGCACCAAAGGAGAGTGGAGGTTATGATTGAACATCGCTATTCACTAAGACGCCCCATCGAGGCCGAAGTCGTTCTGAACTTCAGGGCCTTAGGCCTTGTGCGAGGCAAAGTCAGAGATCTGGGCGTGGGCGGCATGTTTGTTGATCTCGGTTGTGTGCAGTTACCCCTGAACGCCTTGGTGGAAGTGTCATTGCTGCTGGATTGTCGAGCTACCGGTGAGGCTATACGCGCTGAGGCCATGGTTGTGCACCAGGCTGGCGGTGGCGTGGGGTTGATGTTCCGCGATCTGGATCCACAGTGCCATATGTTTCTGCATGATATGGTCTACATTGGCGATATATTCCCTGTTCAAAGGGTTAATCGTAGGGCAATGGCCTAACGCTGTTCCCGCAGGCATTTTGAACCCTGGTCGGTTGTTGAATCAGGGTTTTGCCTGACGGGCGGTTGCACCCCATAATGGGCAGATCAGTGCAGGTGGATATCTAGCCCTATGCCCATTCCAATCCATTCCCGGCGCCTGGATTTTTTCAGACGCATACCCATGCCGGTACTCGCCATCATGGTCGGTCTGGCCTGTGGGTTTGTTGCCTGGGTGGTACTGGAGCAGATACAGCCCAAGGCCTTCCGCACAGTTTTTTCCCAGGAACTGAAAGGGCGGCTTGACCAGCAGGCCCGGGAGACCCTGATTCGATTCGAGAACTTCGTTGCGGTGCACGCCTCGACCACGCGCCTGCTGGCCAATCATCGCGCACTCTCCAATTACCTGGAACCGGTTTACTGGTTTGACGCGGACGAGATAATCCCGATCCTCTATTTTGACACGCCGCCCTGGCTGGCGGATGAAACCCTTTGGGAATCGCTGGTTACACCCAGCCACATTCTGCTGGCCGACAAACACGGCCGGTTGCGGGAAATCTTTCAGGCCGGTCCCTACAATCTGCCCAAAGAGCTGAAGCGGATCAGTGAGCTCTATCAGGGAGGGGATCGCGGCGGCACCTTTATCACCACAATTGAAGAGAAACCCTATCTGCTGGTTTCGCAAAACGTCGATGATGCAACCGGCACCGAGATGGGTTCGCTGATCATGATCGCCCCCATTGATGCGGATTTTTTATCCGCCTCCCAGCAGGGCGTGCCGAGCGGCGATGTGGTCGTGGGCATTCTGGATGGCGATGAGCAGCTGTTCCTCGCCAGCAGTGATCCGGAGCGCATCATCGCAGGCCAGCATGTGCGCTCGGCGGTTGATGACTATCTTGTCACCGCCCAGTCTTTCTATGAGTACGAGGGATCCACGGTCAATTTGCAGTTCTCAACCATGATTCCCCGTAGCGCTGTGGAGGTGATACGCGAGCGTGTCGAGGCCATCGAGAGACGTCAGCGGGTGGTTGCGGCGATTACCTTCGTTTCCACCTTTACCCTGGTGTTTTTCCTGTTGTCGGAGCGGCTCAACCGGATTCTCCGGCGTATCTCCCGCTTCTCCCGACGCGCTCTGGGATCGGATCAACCCTTTATTGAGCAGGGCAATCAGTTGTTTGTGCTGGAGGACTGGATCAGGCAGTTTATCTACCTGGTCAGAGAGGCGCGGGATGACATGCGCCGCCAGCATGAGTCCGAGATGCAGGAATCGGAGGCGCTCAAACGCGCCATCATGGAGGCGGCCCTCGATTCGATCATCACTGTCGATGAGTCTGGCATGATCGTCGAGTTCAACGCCACGGCCGAGCAGACCTTTGGTTATCGACGTGCAGAAGTGGTCGGCCAGGCGCATATCAGCATGATTCTGGATAAGACGTGTCATCCCCAGTTCAACCAGCGGCTGGAACACTGCCTGCGTCTGCCCGAGGAGTCCCAGAGCGAGGCGCGGGTTGAAATGAACGCCGTCAAGGTGGATGGCAGCCGGTTCCCGATTGAATTGGCCATCAAATCACTCAAGCTCCAGAATCGAACCGTGTTCACTGTCTACATGCACGATATCACCAACCGCAAGGTGGCCGAACGCGAAATACACAGCCTTGCCAAGTTCCCGGCAGAGAGCCCCAGTCCGGTGCTGCGCGTCAACCGGCCCGGTGTGATTCTCTACGCCAACCCAGCCAGTGAGCCGCTGTTGCAATACTGGGGGTGCGGACTCGCCCAGACACTGCCATTCTATTGGCGCAACCGGATTGCGGAGGTATTCGAATCGGGGCGGGACTGGGAGACCGAGGTGATCTATGAAGATCATATTTTCTCGCTGTTACTGACCCCGGTTATCGATTTCGGCTACGTTAACATCTACGGGCGCGATATCACCGCCGTACGCCAGGCGGAGAGCAAGGCGCGGGAACACCAGCAGGAGTTGGTGCATGTCTGTCGCCTCAGTACCATGGGCGAGATGGCCACAGGGCTGGCCCATGAGCTGAATCAGCCGCTTTCGGCTATTGCCAATTTCGCCAGCGGCTGTGCACGGCGACTGCAGTCCTCGTCAGACGATGTCGATTCGATCATCTATGCCCTGGGGCAGATCAACACCCAGGCCAGCCGTGCCGGTGAGATCATCAAACGTCTGCGCAGCCTGGTGGGGAAACAGCCGCCGATGCGCACCATTGCCGATATGAATGAGCTGGTTCGCGAGGTCTGCTCCTTCGTTGAGTTTGAGGCGAAAAAGGCCGGTTTGGTGATTGAGCAGGAGCTGGGACTGGCCGAATTGCCGGTGCGGGTGGATGTGGTGCAGGTGGAACAGGTGTTGCTGAATCTGACCCGCAATGCCCTGGAAGCCCTCCTCGATGTGCCCGAGGAGGAACGCTCGCTGGTGGTGAGGACCGGTTGTACGGATGGTGGCAATACGGTGCTGGTTGAGGTGGTAGACAGTGGTGTGGGCATGGACCCTGCCACCCTGAGGCATCTGTTCCAGCCTTTCTTTACTACAAAAAGGAGCGGCATGGGCATGGGGCTTGTGATCAGCCAGACGATTATCGAGGATCACAATGGTAAGATTGAGGTAGTATCGTCCAAGGGACAGGGTACAAAATTCACAGTTAAACTGCCCAGCAGCCATAAAGAGAACTAAACCGGTGGTAAAAAACAGATGAGTAATGAGTCTACAGTCTTTGTCGTCGATGACGATCTGGCAATGCGCAATTCACTCAAGTGGTTGATCGAATCGGTGGGCATGAAGGTTGAAACCTACGGTTCTGCCGATGAGTTTATCCGTAACTATTACCCCGGCCGTGCCGGCTGCCTGTTGCTGGATGTACGCATGCCGGGCATGAGCGGTCTGGAGTTGCAGGAGCACTTTGTTGACCACCAGATTCGCATACCGATCATCATCATTACCGGTCACGGCGATGTGCCGATGGCGGTCAGGGCGATGAAGTCGGGTGCAGTGGATTTTATTGAGAAGCCGTTCAACGACGAGTTGTTGCTGGAGAGTATCCGCAACGCGCTGCTGCAGGATGTCGATCAGCGGATGTTGCAGTCGGAGCGGGCGGAGATCGCCACACGGCTGGCGCAGTTGACCCCGCGCGAGCATGAGGTGATGGAGATGGTGACCAGCGGCAAGGCCAACAAGGAGATTGCCTCGGCACTGGGTGTCAGCGCCAAAACGGTCGAGGCGCACCGTGCCCGTGTGATGGAGAAGATGGAGGCGGAATCTCTCGCTGAACTGGTGAAAATGGTTATCGCCGCCAACGTTTACAACGACTAGCCTGACATCGCCAGCCCGTTGGTTTATTTCTCGGCGGTGGGTGCTACAGGCGAGGTGGGTACGAAGGCAACCTCGTCGCCATCTTCCAGTCGTGTAAAGGGTTCAGAAAACTGTTTGTTTACCGTGACCTGCAGGCTGCCATCACGAAACAGGAAGGCCCGGTCCATATAGCGGCGGCGCAGCCATTCGATGAGGGTCTGAACATCCACCACGCTTGCGGGGAGTTCAATGGTTTCATGGTCCTTGCGCAGCTTCTTCACCAGATAGGTGAAGTAGAGCAGTTTGACCTTGCGTGACCCGCTTTCGCTGGTCTCTGCCTGTCTCTGGTAACCGATCTGTTCCAGTTTCTTGAGATATCCTGCCCAGTTTTTCTCCCTGTTTTCTCCCAGTTCATACAGGGTGTCCCAGGAGTAGATGCCTGTCTCATGGCCATCATCAAAAACCAGGCGAACAGCATACTTACCCTGAGGCTCGATCTGGGTGATGTTGACATTCTCCTTGCCGATTGTTGGCTTATCCAGCGTCCGCACCTCTTTTGCCTTGGAGAAAACCCGCATATACTCGCAGGGCAGTTCGAAGCGCTTGCCATCGGAAAAGGCAATGATCAGCAGTCGAGACTTGCTGTGTAGATTGATCTCTGTCGGAATTCTGTCGGGATTGTGCTCGGACATCGGAAACTCATCAAATTGGCGTACCGGGCTGCGGATGTTGTCACAGCCGGAAGAATCGATCAACTCCGCAAATCCGCCAGACTCAGTGATGATTTCCCGGTGACGCCTGCCCGATTACTGGAAATGAATGGCGTCGAAGTAGCGCGCCCGGTAGATGAGACGCTCATGCTCGCCATTCTCGAATTGAGTGCGGGTGTGCAGCACATTGCTGGATATCAGGCCCTGGCCGGGCTGCAAGGTGCCAGTGAACTGGTAGCTGGTTTGGTTGTGCAGAATCGCTTTCAGCGCGGCGACCGCCTCCAGGGTGAGCGAATCATTGCGCCACTCGATGCTGCGGTTGCGGTCGGTATAACGCATGTGCAGAGCACCGTCCGGGTAGACCCGAAATACCGGGCCACTACGGGCGGGTCGCAACTCTGCGCCATTTTCAATATTGGCGGGAATGGTCATCGCTTCGGGGTGCATCAGCGCCTCGATGTATTGTGGGTTTTCATCGCGCAGCAGGAGATAGGCGATTTCGTGATCCATCAATTCATTGGAGCCACCCGATTCCGCCGGTTGAACGCAGTGCAGCAGCAGACCGCGAATCTGGTGATCGGCGTCGTTGTAATAACCGTCGGTATGCCAGGCAATGGGGCGGGTGGTGTAGGGTATATAGCCCTGATGCAGGGCGTCTTCCTGTACGCTCAGCGAGGTGATGGCATCGTTGTCGGCGCACATGTTGTGATCAAGCCGCTCCAGTCCAAACTGTCGGCCAATGGCGCGAATCAACGCCTTGTCCCTGGTCGCTTCGGCACAACTGGCGTAGATCGCCATATTGGTCTTTTTCAAACGACTGCTGATTGCCTGATATTCATCAGCGGTGAGCTGCAGCAGGTTGTTCACCGGGACAACCAGGTCCGCAAGGGATGTCGGATAGCCGGCCAGTTTCTGTTCGCGCCATGCCTGGTAGGCGGCGTCATTGGTCGGATCGAAGGGGCTGTCAAAGACAGGAATCAGTGGAGCGGTCACGCTTGTCACAGTATGCAGTCCAGGGTTCTGGGTATAAAGGTAACGCCAAGTCCCTCTGCGATCTTGCGGCAGGCGTCGATATCCACGCCCTCAATGCCCTCGATCGCCGTTGCCCATACGTCCTTGATGTAACGGGGGGCCAGGGTGAGAAACTCTAGCATCTTTTCATAGGAACCGGGTAAGCCGGGCAGGCAGATCCTGTCATAGGTCGCCGCATCCTGGGCGTGCATCGATACGGAGATTACATCGACACAGCTGGCCAGTTCGGGCAGAACATCGTATTTATGTACCAGGTTTGCCAGCCCATCGGTGTCTACCCTGACCATTCCACCTCGCTGTTTGATCTCGCGGGCCACGGCGATCAGCACATTAAGCCGTAGCGTGGGTTCGCCGTAACCACAGAAGACCACCTCGCGGTAATCTTCCGGATGGCTGAGACTGTCGAGTATCTCCTCCACGGAGGGACGGTGGTCGAGGGTCAGATCGTATTCGCCGGCCATCCATATGCCGCGGTTTTTCGGGCAGAAGATACAGTCCAGCGTGCACCGGTCGGTGATATTCAGGTAGAGACGATCGCTCTGAGTGTAGCTCAGTTGTTGTGGTGTCACATTCAAGAGTTTCCAGCCGATTAACCTGCAAATGCTACTGTTGTCGGACTGGAGCAGGAATGATCCTGATCAAGTGATCCGGTGTTGGCATTACTGGCCCAGATCATTACAAAGCCGCTGGGAGAGTTGTTTGAATTGTGAAAAATTATGGCTGTTCAGGTCATTCGGATCGCTGCAATCGGCATAGAGGATTCCGATCGGCTTGTTGCGCAGGTAGAGTGAGCTGGCGAAAAAACTGTTGCTGTGCAGTGAGTTGGCAATATTCTCTGGGAGTAGTTGGGCGTATTTCTGACGATTGCCACTGTTCAGCCAGAAGCCCTGCTGTTTCGCCACTAAGACAGAGAAGAGGTGCCGCTGCTCCAGGCTGATATCCAGTTTTCGTAGCTGGTCATCCTGGTCGCCACCGACGACGAAGCGTGATCGGATGGATTTGCGGTCGGGTGTGAGCATGGCGAACATGACCCGCTCCAGACCCGCTGTATCCATCATGTCCTGCATGACCAGGGAGATTTTCTGCTGCAGGCCGTTGCCGGCGGGGGTTTGCTTCTTGTCCGCCCTGGGTGCAGCTGTCATCGGCTTCTCTGTCGTGCTTGCCCTGGCGGGCGCCTTGCTCGTTTTTTCCGGGGCCGGCGGTTCATCCTGACGTGCAATGCTGGGTTGCTGTTTGCTTGGGATTGAGCGGGGTTTATCCGTTGCCGGTTGCAGTTGCAAGAGGCAATCCGCGCTCACTGGCAGTGGCAGGCCATGGAGACTGCGGGCGATATCGGCCGCCTGACAATGGACATTGGCGACCGCCTGATCAATGGATTTGCCTTGGTAGTCGGCCACCAGTTGATACAATTCGAGGGTGGTATCGGAATTCCAGTCTCTGGCGCTTTCGGTGGCCAGTTCACAGGCCAGCATGACACCCAGGGAGCGGGGATGAAATGCTCCGTAGTGCTGCAGCGCATCGATTGTCAGTGCAGGGAGTTTCCACTGTTCGGCCAGCGCCAGGCTCAGTTGTTCGAGGGTGAAACCGAAAATCTCCTCGGCGGCCACATGGCGGGCCTCCCCCCGGCTGACCAGTACATGGAACCTTTTCATCTCCTCTCTGGCGTAGGCCCACAGGGCCATCTCGCCACAATCATGCAGCAGGGCGGCGATCGCCATCTCTTCCGAGTTGTTCTCCTTGCGTTGCTGACCCCAGCTATAGGCGTAACAGGCTGCGTAGGTCGCTTTGGAGTAGCAGCCATAGAGCCCTTGCCGGGCCTTGCCATGCAGCATTTTTTTCAGAATTGGCAGCTGTTTGGTGCCTGCGATGACCGGTGCGAGACCAAGCAAAGCGATGGCATGGGCCAGATTGCTGGCGGGCGCCTTGGGGGAGCGGTTGTTGGCGCTGAAGGCACGAAATATAGAGAGGGTAAATCCTGGATCGCGGCTGATGATTCGTTGATAATCAGCGTTGGTGGTATTGGGGCTGTCGATCAGCTGGGTCACCCGTTGCACGGTCAGCGCCATTGCCGGCAAAGGCTTGTCCTGCAGACGTGCGATCCAGTCCTGCAACGCGGGTGATATACCTTTTTTTTCTTCCTGCATGGTGTTCCGTCAATCAGTTTCGCCTCTGTTTTGGATCGGCGGGCGGGCGGTTATCTTTAGGCAGTTTCGGCAATAATTTGGGGTTGTGATCAGTGTCTGATCAAAAACAAAAAGAAAAACAATCGGTTGTGCTGGTGCATGGGATCTGGATGACTGGTCTCGAAATGGGCTGGCTGGGCCTACGGCTGGGGGCTATGGGTCATTCGGTGCACTATTTTCACTACCAATCGTTCAGTACCCGGCCAAGGGAAAGCGCTGAGAAACTGAACGACTTTGTCAAACAACTACAGCTGGAACAGGTCCACTTTGTTGGTCATAGTCTGGGTGGCATCATCCTGCTGCATCTCTTCGATCTCTACCCGGGGCAACCGCCCGGGCGGGTGGTGCTGCTCGGCTCCCCGGTTCTGGGAAGCCTGGTGGCACGGACCCTGTCGTTCTACCCGCTGCTGCATCATCTCCTGGGGCGGACCACCGATCAGGGGTTGCTGGGCGATGCCCCTGCATGGCGAAGATCGAGACCACTGGGGGTGATCGCCGGAAACAGCGGGATGGGTATTGGCCGGGTTTTTGGTTGCCTGGATGGGCCCTGTGACGGGACCGTGGCTGTAGCTGAAACCCGTTTGGCGGGTGCGGATGACTTTTGCACCCTGCCGGTGGGCCACATGGGCATGCTGTTTTCCAGGGAAGTTGCCAAGCAGACGGAAAAATTCCTCGAAACCGCCCGGTTTGAACAGGGATCCGGGCCTATTTCCTCATCTCCGCAGGTTCCTGAGAATCAACCGGAATGATAAACTCCGCCTGCGGCGAGAACTTGAGAGGATCGAAATGGCGGGACACAGTAAATGGGCCAATATCAAACACAGAAAAGCGGCCAATGACAAGAAGCGTGGAAAAATCTGGACCAAACTCCTGCGGGAGGTGACGGTAGCGGCCAAAGAGGGTGGTGGCGACATCGGCTCCAATCCCCGATTGCGTCTCGCCGTGGACAAGGCCAATGGCGAAAATGTTCCCAAGGACACTATCAAGCGCGCGATCGAACGCGGCGCAGGTAGCGGTGAGGGTGATAACTACGAAGAGATCCGCTACGAGGGCTATGGCGCCGGCGGTACGGCGGTAATCGTCGATTGCATGACCGACAACCGTAATCGCACGGCCTCGGAAGTTCGTCATGCCTTCACCAAGTACGGCGGCAACCTGGGTACCGACGGTTCGGTGGCCTATCTGTTCAGCAAACAGGGCATTATCAGTTTTGCCCCGGGGGTTAACGAAGACAAATTGATGGAGGTTGCACTGGAGGCCGGGGCCGAGGATATCATCAGCAATGATGACGGTTCGGTGGATGTAATGACCACGCCGGAGGATTTCAGTGCCGTCAATGACGCCATCGTCGCTGCCGGTCTGGCGCCGGACAATGCCGAGGTGACATTCAGCGCCTCAACCATGGCGGAACTGGATCAGGATACCGCTGAAAAGTTGATGAAAATGATTGATGTGCTGGAGGATCTGGACGATGTTCAGGACGTCTACACCAACGCGGATATCTCCGAAGAAATCATGGACGCCATTGGTTGACCGCGACAGTCTGGTTCCGATCCTGGGTGGCGGGCTCGCTCATTGCCCGGATAACTGTTACTTTCATGGACTTGATCCAATTGAAAAATGACACGGGAACACCATTTTGATGCGCCGAATTCTCGGTATTGACCCCGGTTCCCGCGTGACCGGGTTCGGTATCATCGACAGCAACGGAACCCATAGCGTCCATATCGGCAGTGGCTGCATACGCGTTACGGAACAGGAACTGCCGGAACGCCTGGGTGAGATCTATCGTGCCATTTCGGATGTGGTGGAGGAGTTCCAGCCCAGTGAAATGGCCATCGAACAGGTGTTTGTCGCCAAGAATGCCTCATCCGCGCTGAAACTGGGACAGGCGCGGGGCGCGGCCATCTGCGCCTGTGTGGTGGCTGGTCTGAGCGTGGCCGAATATACCCCGCGGATGATCAAGCTGGCGGTGGTTGGCACCGGCAAGGCGGACAAGGATCAGGTACAGCATATGGTGCGGCACATCCTCAAGCTGGAACAGAAACTGGCGGCTGACCAGGCGGATGCCCTGGCGGTCGCCCTGAGCCATGCCCACTCCAACAGCACCCTGATGAATCTGGCCAAAGCCGGGGGAGGGTGGCGCCGATGATCGGACGACTGAGGGGTGAGGTTGTCTATCGGCACCCGCCATTTCTGATGATCGAGGTCCACGGCGTCGGTTACGAGCTGGAAGCGCCGATGTCCACCTTCTACGATCTGCCGGCAACGGGCGAGATTACCCTGTTTACCCACCTGGCGGTGCGCGAAGACGCCCATGTGCTCTATGGCTTCGGGAGTGAGTCCGAGCGGGCGCTGTTCCGTGCACTGCTGAAGGTCAGTGGCGTCGGCGCCAAGATGGCCCTGGCGATCCTCTCCGGAATGAACATTGAAGAGTTCACCCGATGTGTGCAGACTGATGACGCGGCAGCACTGGTACGCCTGCCCGGTATCGGCAAAAAAACGGCCGAACGCCTGATCGTAGAGATGCGTGACCGCCTGGATAAGCTGGAAGTGACCACAGGCAGCGCGATCACCGTGGTGCACACCCCGGGCGCTCCAGCAGAAACCCCGGTATCGGATGCCGTGGGCGCCCTGATTGCCCTCGGCTACAAACCGAATGAGGCGAGCCGGCTGGTGCGCAGCATCGACACCGAGGGAATGAGCAGCGAAGAGATCATCCGCACCGCGCTGAAATCGATGGCGCCGAATAGATAGAATTCAACCGCCTTTGCGGGCAAAGCGTAGAGTTGAGAATGGCAGAGATCGATCGAATTATAAGCCCTGAGGCCGGTCTGGATGATGCGGCGATGGATCGCGCCATCCGTCCCAGGCGATTGGAAGATTATGTCGGTCAGCCGGTGGTGCACGAGCAGATGGAGATATTCATCAGCGCCGCCCGGGCCAGACAAGAGGCGCTGGATCATGTGCTGATCTTCGGACCGCCGGGTCTGGGCAAGACCACCCTGGCGCACATCATCGCCAACGAGATGGGTGTGAATCTGCGCCAGACCTCGGGTCCGGTGCTGGAGAGACCGGGAGATCTGGCGGCGCTGCTGACCAATCTCGATCCTCACGACGTGCTGTTTGTGGATGAAATTCACCGCCTCAGTCCGGTGGTCGAGGAGGTGCTCTATCCGGCACTGGAAGACTACCAGCTGGACATCATGATCGGTGAAGGCCCGGCGGCGCGCTCGATCAAACTGGACCTGCCGCCCTTTACCCTGATCGGCGCCACGACACGCGCCGGTTTGCTGACTTCGCCGCTGCGGGATCGTTTCGGTATCGTCCAGCGTCTGGAATTCTACAGCGATGATGATCTGACCCATATCGTGCGCCGCTCCGCCTCCATTCTCAACATCACCTCTGATGAGGCCGGGGCCCGGGAGATTGCATGCCGCTCGCGTGGAACCCCGCGAATCGCCAACCGGCTGCTCCGTCGGGTGCGGGATTATGCCCAGGTGAAGGCCGCTGGCGAGGTCAACACCGAGGTGGCGGATAAGGCGCTGGGCATGCTCAAGGTGGATAAAAGCGGATTTGATATCATGGACCGCAAGCTGCTATCGGCGGTGATCGAAAAGTTTGATGGCGGCCCTGTCGGGGTCGACAGCCTTGCAGCGGCCATCGGCGAGGAGCGCGGCACCATTGAGGATGTGCTGGAACCCTACCTGATACAGCAGGGCTATCTGATGCGTACGCCGCGGGGCCGGGTTGCCACCCGTACCGCCTACCTGCACTTTGGCCTGGCCCCAAAACCGGGAGTGGAGGCGGCTGCGGAAATAACCGATCTGTTCGAAGAGTGACCGGATCGACATAAAACCCGGCAATTAAGCGTTTAATTCTGAAAAATGTGAAGATTATGAGGGAATTTCTCTGGCCAGTCAGGGTCTACTACGAAGATACCGACTCTGGCGGTGTGGTTTACTATGCCAATTATTTGAAATTCATGGAACGGGCCAGGACCGAATGGCTGCGCGCTCTGGGTTTTGAACAGGATCGGCTGATCGACGAACAGGGGGTGCTGTTTGCCGTGCGGCGGGTCGAACTGGATTATAATAAGCCAGCCCGTTTCAATGACGAACTGGTGGTGGTGTCAACGATCAGGCAACGGGGAAAAGCGAGTTTGACCTTTCAGCAGGATATAATACGAAAACAGGATGAACAGTCACTCTGTTGCGGACAGGTAAAAATAGCCAGTCTCGATGCACACACTTTCCGGCCCAAAGCCATACCCCATTCTTTATTGACGGTACTCTCTGATGCAGTCTGATCTCTCATTTGTTCATCTGGTCCTGAATGCCAGCCCGTTGGTGCAATTGGTGATGGCGACCCTGATGCTGGCGTCAATCATCTCCTGGACCATGATCTTCGATCGCTCCAGGGTGCTTAAAAAGGCGCGCAAAGCCGCCGAAAATTTCGAAAAACGTTTCTGGTCAGGCATTGACCTGGCCGAACTCTATCGCAGTGTCGATCACAACCACGGGGAAATCACCGGGATGGAGAGTATCTTCCATGCCGGATTTCGGGAGTTTGCCCGGCTCAAGAAGCATCGGGAGATCGAACCGATGGCGGTGGTCGAAGGCGCGCGGCGCTCAATGCATGTGGCGCTCAGCCGTGAGATGGATGAGCTGGAAACCCATCTCTCGTTTCTGGCAACGGTAGGTTCCACCAGTCCCTATGTCGGGCTGTTCGGTACGGTCTGGGGCATCATGAACTCCTTCCATGCCCTCGGTAATGTCAAGCAGGCCACCCTGGCGCTGGTGGCGCCAGGTATTGCAGAGGCCCTGATTGCGACTGCAATGGGGCTCTTCGCAGCGATTCCCGCCGTTGTCGCCTACAACCGCTACTCCAACGATGTCGAACGCCTGAACGGCCGCTATGAGGACTTTCTTGACGAGTTCACCACCATTCTGCAGCGCCAGGCCCATGTCTGAGTTCCTTTTCGTGATCTATTCTGCTCGCCAGCAGGGGATGGACGCACAGTGAGTCGCCAGAAAAAGAGCCGGCGGCCAATGTCGGAAATCAACGTTGTGCCCTACATCGATGTGATGTTGGTGCTGCTGGTGATTTTCATGATCACCGCACCGCTGCTGACCCAGGGTGTGAAGGTGGATCTGCCCGAGGCGGATGCCGAGCCCCTGCCTGCGGAGGCGGATGATCCTGTGATTGTCTCGGTGAATGCTCTGGGTGAACTCTTCATCGACATCGGCGAGGGGAAAAATGAACCGGTAGATCCTGACGTCCTGGTAACCCGGGTCGCGGCGGTGCTGCAGTACAAACCCAAGACACCAATTATGGTCAAGGGTGATCGCAATGTCGCCTACCAAAAGGTAATCAATGCCATGGTGCTGATCAAACAGGCAGGTGCGCCCAATGTGGGTCTGATAACAGAGACACCGGAAAGGTAGCGCGGCGATGTTGCAGATTCTAAAACGCAACCCGATGGCGGCGCTGATTGCCGTGCTGATGCACCTGGTTATCATCCTGTTCATGGTGGTGGGGGTCGACTGGCTGGAGAAGCCCCAGCAGCCGAAGAGCAACGTGGAAGTGGTACAGGCGCGGGTCATTGACCAGAGTAAGGTGGTCGAGGAGGCGCAGCGGCTGAAACAGGCCGACGACGAGAAGAAACAACAGCAGGCTGCGCAGAAGCGTGAGGAAGAGCAGCGTCTCGAAGCGCTGAAAAAACAGCAGCAGGATGAGAAACAGCGTCTGGCCGAACTGGAACAGAAACGCCAGGCTGAGGAGCAGGCCGAAGCCAAGCGCCAGGCGGAGATCAAGCGTAAGACAGAACAAGAGAAAAAGAAGCTGGCGGAGCTGGAGAAAAAACGTCAGGCTGAACAGAAGAAGGCCGAACAGGCCGAGGCAAAACGCAAGGCGGAAGAGCAGAAACGCAAGGAGCAGGAGGCCGAGCGCATTGCCGCGGAGAAGAAGCGCAAGGCGGAAGAGGCCAAACGCAGGATAGACGAGCAGAAACGCAAGGCGGCGGAAGCCAAGAAACTGGCCGAGGAAGAGGCCCGCAAGGCGCGTGAAGCGGAACTTCTGGCCGCGCAGGAAGCCGAACGCAATGCACGCGAGATGGATCGTTTCTCGCTGCAGATCCGCCAGAAGGTGAATCGCACCTGGGTACGCCCGGCGGGCATTGGTGAGGGGCTGAAATGCACCCTGCGCGTGCGTCTCGCACCGGGTGGAGCAGTATTGGCGGTGAGCGTGGTTAAAAGTAGCGGTAATGATGCCTTCGATCGCTCCGCGAGTGCGGCTGTGTACAAGGCTGATCCGCTGCCGGTGCCCTCTGACAGTCTGTTCGAGAAGTTCCGGGATATAACCTTTGAATTCAATCCGAGCTAGAGATGACAATGAGAAAACTCTGGATATTACTGATTTTACTGATGTGGCATGCCCAGTCCGCGGCAAGCCTGACCATCGAGATTACCGAAGGCGCCGAGGGTGCCTTGCCGATTGCCATCGTACCCTTTGGCTGGCAGGGGCCGGGGGCTGGCCCCAGCCAGGATATCGCCCAGGTGATCCGCGATGACCTGAAGCGCAGTGGCCGCTTCAACACCATGCCGGTGAAGGATATGCTGGCGCGGCCACAGATCGGCTCCGAGGTGGAGTTCCGGGATTGGAGGGTGCTGGGTATGGAAAACCTGGCCGTCGGGCAGGTCAAGCCCAACGGTGCCGGGGGCTACCTGATTCGCTTTCAGCTGTTTGACGTCTATAAGGGCGAGCAGCTTGTTGGCTATAACATTCCCACCACGGAACGGGATCTGCGTGCCACCGCGCACTACATTGCCGATATCATCTATGAAAAGCTGACCGGGCAGCGTGGCGCCTTCGCGACACGTATCGCCTATGTGATCTCCACTGGAGGAGGCAAGGCAGGCCAGCAGGTGTCACTGAAAGTGGCTGATGCCGATGGGTTCAATGCCCAGACCATCGTTACCTCGGACGAACCGCTGATGTCGCCGGCCTGGTCGCCGGATGGCCGCAAACTGGCCTATGTCTCCTTCGAAAATCGCAAGCCCTCGATCTATGTCCAGGAGGTGTTCACCGGCAAGCGTGAGAAAGTGGCCTCCTTCAAGGGTATCAACGGCGCGCCGGCCTGGTCGCCGGATGGTCGCAAGTTGGCGCTGACACTGTCGAAGGATGGTAGCCCGGATATCTATGTCTACAATCTCAATAAGAAAACCCTGCAACGCCTGACCTCGCACTACGCGATCGATACCGAACCGGCCTGGTCGCCGGATGGCAGCCAGATCGTGTTCACCTCGGATCGTGGCGGCAAGCCACAGATCTATCGCGTACCGGCATTTGGTGGCGAGGAGAAGCGAGTTACCTTCGAAGGCAGTTACAACGCGCGCGCCTCTTATTCACCCGATGGCAAGAGCCTGACGCTGGTTACCCGCCAGGGGAGTGATTTCCGAATTGGTGTGCTTGATCTGCAAAGCAATGCCTTGCAAATATTGAGTGAAGGCCGTCTCGACGAATCTCCCAGTTTCGCGCCGAACGGCAGCATGGTAATTTATGCCACCAAGATTGGCAGCAAAGGCGAACTTGCCGCCGTTTCAGTGGATGGTCGTGTTCGTCAACGGCTGGCTCTCCAGGAAGGTGATGTCCGCGAGCCGGTGTGGTCCCCCTATACAAGAACTGACAGGAGCAATTAACAAATGAAACTGAGTATCCTCAAACTGATTCCCGTTTTGGCACTCTCGCTGGTATTTGCGGGATGTTCGTCAATGGGCGGCAAGTCAGACGAGACAGACGGTGCCGGCATGGGCGCCGAGGTAAGTGAAGCGGGACAGGATGGCGCTCAGACCTCGGGTGCAAGCGCAGGTGGTGCGTGGACTGGCAACGCGCTGGATAACCCGGACAGCATGCTTTTCACCAAGGTGATCTACTTCGATTACGACATCAGCGATGTACGTGCCGATTTCCGTGATGTGGTCGCTGCGCATGGTGATTATCTCGCAGCCAATCCATCCGCCAGTGTGACCGTTGAAGGGCACTGTGATGAGCGCGGATCCCGCGAGTACAACATCGGACTGGGTGAGCGTCGCGCCAATGCGGTCAAGCGTTTGCTGATGAACCAGGGTGCGGCGGAAAGCCAGATCATTACCGTCAGTTATGGTGAAGAGCGTCCGGATGCCATGGGTTCCAGTGAAATGTCCTGGGCTCAGAACCGCCGTGCGGTATTTGCCTACTAAGGCCAAGGATCAGTTGAGATGAAACAGACGGTTGGGGTGATGGTTTCGCTGTTGCTGGTAGGTCCGGCAATCGCGGCTAACCCGCCGGCATCACAAACGATGCCGTTGGAGCAACGAGTCATGCTGCTGGAGCGCAAGGTACAGGCGCTGTCCGATATGGCCTTCAGGCTGGATGCCCTGCAACGCGAAGTTCAGCAGTTGCGGGGAGATGTCGAGGTTCAGAATCACAACGTTGAAGAGATGAAACAGCGTCAGCGTGCCCTCTACCTTGATATCGATCAGCGCCTGAGTCAGATGAAGACTGGACAGGCGACCTCCATGCCTCCCTCCCCAGCCGTCTCTCAAATGAACCCATCCGCGGCGGAGACACCTCCGGTTGCGGCCTCTGGGGTTTCCAATACCCCGCAAGTAGATGTGGCATCCAGTGCCGATCCGGCGCTGGAAGAGGCCGCCTATCAGAAGGCCTTTGATATTTTGATGCAGCGACGCTATGCGGATGCCAAGGTTGCGTTGCAACAGTTTCTGGTCAGTTATCCAGGTGGACGGTTCGCCGACAACGCCCAGTACTGGCTGGCCGAGGCGAGCTACGTGACCCGCGATTTTGATACCGCGCTGGCTGAATTTGCCAAGGTCCTCAATCAGTACCCCCAGAGCGCCAAGGTACCCGATGCACGATTGAAAACCGGGTTTATTCTGTATGAGCAGAAAAAATGGGCCGAAGCGCGCTCCAGTCTGGAGAAGGTGACCCAGGAGAACCCGGGTTCATCTGCTGCGCGGTTGGCGCAACAGCGCCTGGATCGGATGCGAAGCGAGGGTCACTAGTCATCCGCTGAGAGGGGCGTTCGAGGAACATAAACCCGTAAGCAGCGTGATGAGCAGATAATTGTGGCCTTGGCAGCGCAAGTCGAAATGAGCAGACTCCGTATCAGCGAAATTTTCTATTCCCTTCAGGGTGAATCGAACACGGTGGGCATGCCCACGGTATTCATTCGTCTGACCGGTTGTCCGTTGCGTTGCGGCTACTGCGATACCACCTATGCCTTCAAGGGCGGCGAGTGGCAGACCCTTGAGCAGATACTCGCTACAGTGGCCTCTTTCGGAGCCCGCTATGTCACGGTTACGGGCGGTGAACCCCTGGCTCAGCGGGAATGCCTTGGGCTGCTGCAGGCGTTGTGCGATGCCGGCTATCAGGTCTCCCTCGAAACCAGTGGTGCACTGGATGTCTGTCAGGTGGATGCGCGAGTGGTGAAGGTAATGGACCTGAAAACACCGGCATCGGGGGAGATGGAGAAAAACCTACTCTCCAATATCGATTGCCTCACGCCGAAAGATCAGGTGAAGTTTGTCATCTGCGATCAGGCGGACTATCTCTGGGCCAGGGAGCAGATCGATACCCTGCATCTGGATCGCCGCTGTGAGCTGCTGATTTCACCCGCGCAAGGACTACAGGATGCAACAGAGTTGGCTGACTGGGTGATCCGCGACCGGCTCCAGGTGCGTTTCCAGATCCAGTTGCACAAGGCCCTGTGGGGCAATGTGTCTGGAAAATAGGGGGAGTGTCACTATGAAAAAGGCCGTGGTATTGCTATCCGGCGGGCTCGACTCGGCAACTGCTCTGGCAATTGCTGTTGATCAGGGGTTCGAGTGTTACGCCCTGAGCATGGACTATGGCCAGCGTCACTCCTCGGAACTCGACGCAGCGCGACGGGTTGCCCGCGCACAGCGGGTCAAACAACACAGCATCATGCCGATTGCCCTCGATATGTTTGGTGGATCGGCACTCACCGATACTGAAATCGAGGTGCCTGTGGAGAGTGCTGAGGGGATTCCGGTCACCTATGTGCCCGCCCGCAATACCGTTTTTCTGTCGCTGGCGCTGGCCTGGGCAGAGGTGCTGGGCGCACGGGATATCTTCCTCGGAGTCAATGCCGTGGACTATTCCGGTTATCCCGACTGCCGGCCGGCGTTTATCCAGGCCTTTGAAAAGCTGGCAAATCTGGCCACCAAGGCAGGAGTCGAGGGTGATGAGTTCCATATTCATGCGCCGCTGATCGACTGGACCAAGGCCAGGATCATTCAGGAGGGAGGCAGGTTGGGAGTCGATTACGCGCTGACTATCTCCTGCTATCAGGCGGATGCTCAGGGTCGGGCCTGTGGCGTGTGTGATTCCTGCCGGCTACGGGCCCAGGGATTCAGGGATGCCGGGGTGCCAGACCCTACATCTTACCAACAGCAACCAACATTACTATAAACCCCAGTAGATCATCCTTTGCTAATAAGCTAACCTTGCCCCTTTGGTTTGTTTAGGCCGGAAACAATAAAAAGGCATCACTACGATGTTACGCCATGCCGCGTTAGGGGAGGTATTCAATGGCTTTCGAGACATTTTTTCAGGCGCAATCAGCGCTTCTCTGGGCAACATTCGCTATCGCCCTGATCATGGGCGCAGTAGTCAATAAAACCAATTTCTGCACCATGGGTGCGGTATCCGACGCGGTAAACATGGGTGACATGGGGCGGATGCGGGCCTGGTTTCTGGCGATTGCGGTGGCCATGATCGGCGTGACCATCCTGGAGTTCACCGGACAGGTCGATCCGGTCGCGTCCTTCCCTCCCTACCGGGCCAATCAGTTGATCTGGGCTGAGAATATTCTTGGCGGCCTGATGTTCGGGGTGGGTATGACACTTGCTTCAGGCTGTGGTAACAAGACCCTGATCCGTATCGGTGGCGGCAACCTGAAGTCGATTGTCGTGCTGCTGATCATCGCCGTCATCGCCTATTTCATGATCAACCCCTTCCCTGGATCCGACAAAACACTGATGTCTGTCCTGTTCTACGACTGGATTCGCCCACTGGCGGTGACCTTCAGTACACCCCAGGATCTGGGCTCGGTGATCGCCGGGGATAATGCGGCTATCGCGCGCCTGGTAATTGGTGGCCTGTTGGGCTTGATGCTGCTGATCTATGTGTTTAAATCCGCAGATTTCCGCAGCAGTTTCGATAATATCCTCGGAGGCATGGTCGTTGGTCTTGCCGTTCTTGCTGCCTGGTATGTCAGCTCCAATGTAGCCATAGACCTGGATGGCGAGATGCACTCACTCAGCGGTTATGTACAGCAGTGGGATTTTCTGGCCGACTCCGCCGTGGGCAAGCCCGCTGACAGCCGTCCCCTCAGCCCCCAGTCATTCACCTTCATCAATCCGATGGGGCAGACCCTGGGCTATGCCGCCTCCGGTTTCAACGCGAAACTGCTCACCTTTGGGGTAATGGCCTTTTTCGGTGTGATTGCCGGCTCGTTACTCTGGGCCTTGGTGAGTCGTGGTTTTCGCATCGAGTGGTTCGTCAATCTGAAGGATTTCACTACCCATGTCATCGGTGCGGTGTTGATGGGTTTCGGCGGTGTTCTGGCGATGGGCTGTACCATCGGGCAGGGTATAACAGGCGCCTCGACGTTGGCCATTGGATCATTCCTTGCTTTTGCTGCAATCGTGCTGGGTAGCGGACTGACGATGAAAGTGCAGTACTACAAGATGGTGTATGAAGATGAGGCATCTTTCTTCAAAGCGCTGATTACCGGGCTGGTGGATTTCAAACTGTTGCCGGAGAAACTGCGCAAACTGGATGCGATCTAGAGGATTCTGTACATGTCTTGGGCGTGTGGTATCGCCCTGATAAGCAGTAGTGGCGATATTTTCAGAATCAATGGGCAGAAGTCACCCTCTATCCATTGACTGATCGGGAGGCTAGGGTATAATGCCGCGCTTCTATTGCATTGTATGCGTTTAGGGCCGCTAGCTCAGCCGGTAGAGCAGTGGATTTTTAATCCATTGGTCGGGCGTTCGAATCGCCCGCGGCCCACCATGTAATAAAAGGGTTGCAGAGTTTCTCTGTAACCCTTTTTTATTTTATCGGTATTCTTTATTGAGCCGATGGTGGTCGGCATCGATTGGTAACCGTTGTCCTGAATGCCCCCTCAGCCCCTCGGGAGGGTGGTATCGGTGTCATTTTTCAGCCTTTCAGTCATCTCCCCCGCTGACATGGGACGCCCGAAGAGATAACCCTGTCCTTCGTTGCAACCGTCCTGTTGCAGGAAGCTGAGCTGCTCATCTGTTTCTATGCCCTCTGCCAGCACGGTCAGGTCCAGGCTCTTTCCAAGGGCTATAACGGCACTAGCAATAGCGGCGTCGTTGGGATCGCAATGAATATTGTTCACAAACGAGCGGTCGATTTTGAGCCTTGAGATTGGCAGCATCTTCAGATAGGTCAACGAGGAATAGCCCGTTCCGAAGTCATCTATCGAAAGCCCTATACCCATATCTCTGAGCTCCTGCATGACCAGAATGGAGGTCTCCGGTGTACTCATGATGAAGCCTTCAGTGATTTCCAGTTCGAGCCAGGCCGCTTTGCAGCCTGTTTCATCCAGAACGCGTGTCACCGTTTCTATGAGATCTCCGCGATGAAGTTGCTTTCCTGATAGATTAACAGCGATTCTGTCCGGGGCGATGCCGTCATGATGCCACTGCACCATCTGCTGACAGGCCTCCCGCAGGACAAATTCCCCAATCGTGAAGATCAATCCGCTATCTTCCGCCAGCGGAATGAATTTATCCGGCGGAATTAATCCCCTGCTTTCGTGTTGCCACCTTAGAAGGGCTTCAATTCCCACGATCTTGCGGCTTTCAAGGTCCAGAAGCGGCTGATAATTGAGAAAAAATTCGTTGTTTCCGATTCCTTCACGGAGTCCGGCGACCAGGGACATCCGTTCGACTGCGCGGTTCGTCATATCCTCGGTGTAGAAGCGAAAGGTATTCCGGCCTTCCTCCTTCGCCTTGTACATAGCCGAATCGGCATTGCGTAACAGCGCCTGTGCACTGTTGCCGTCCTGCGGAAACAGGCTTATCCCGACGCTGGCGGTGACATAGAAGGCGTGTTCTGAAATCAGAAAGGGCGCGCGCAGGGCGCTGAGAATATTTTCGGCGATGGTCGCGGCAAGCTCCGAGTGATGCAGAGATTCGATCAGCACGGTGAATTCATCGCCGCCCAGACGTGCTACGGTATCTTCGTTCCGGACACAATGTCTGAGTCGATCCGCTGCAAGTTTGAGAACCTTGTCGCCGATCTCATGGCCGACACTGTCATTGATCTGCTTGAACTCATCAAGGTCGATGAACAGCACCGCCAGGTGAGGATTCCCCTGCCGGGTTTTGCGGACAGCCTGTTCAATGCGATCAATAAACAGCGCGCGATTGGGCAGTTCGGTAATCAGGTCAAAGTAGGATAGACGTTCGAGATAGCTCTTGTTCTGCTCCAACTCGTGGGTTTTGTGTCGAATCATTCGACGGAAAATCAGGGCAAGTAAAATCAGACCAAGTATGATTATCGTTACCGATATCAGGGTCCATTTGAGCCAGCTCGGAAGCCGTATTGTCTTTGATGGTTCGAACCAATGGTTGAACGCCTGGTAATATTCGGAATTGAGCTCGTTTTTCAAACGGATCAAATGCCGATCGATGGTGTTGAGTAACAGATGATTGTCTCGTTTCGGAGCGGCAAATTTAACCAGTGCGGGAGCAAGCAGAATATTGGTCGGTCTGGCGCTGTAGGTCGATTCATGCAGTTTGCCAAAGAGGCGGTTCACAGCAATGCAATCCGCCTTGCCGCTTTCTACAAGTAGGTAACCCTGTTCGAAACTGGGAACCTCGATGAATTCCGTAGCTAGTGCAAAACTCTCCGTGAGCTTTCTGAGGGTCTGAGACTGAAAACTGTCACGCAGAACGGCCACTCGCTTCTTGTCCAGATCGAGTATGGATTCAATGTTGCTGCCTGCTTTTGCATAGATGACAGACCAACTCGCAAACACCACCTCTTGCCCGAAATCGAATCTCTTTTCGCGCTCGGAGGTGTAGGCGACATCGGCCATGAGGTCGAGCTCACCGCTTTCGATCCGCTGAAGACACTCTCCCCAGGTGCATGGTTCATACTGAATCGTCCAGCCCTCGGCCTGGGCGATGGTGGTCAAAAGGTCTTTAAAAAAGCCTGCGGGATTACCGTTGGAATCGAGAAATATCTTGGGACTGTTCTGGTAGATACCGACCTTTACACCTCTGGTGGTTGGTGACCACTCTGCGAGGGCTGGCATGCAGAAGGTGCAGAGCAGCAATAGCGCCACGATTATTCCGCGACGGTTTGCTCGCTTTTTCCGATCTGGCCAGTTAAACATTTTCTATATCCACAAAGTTTCGGTTGACCCTGGCAAGACTTGCAATGCGAACTGATATGCCAGGGCAAGCAACAGGCCCTAATGAATGCGACTGTCTCTCTCTGCTGGCAGAAAAAATAATCACCTGTCCCTGAATATTGGCGGCTTAATGCTATAGTTCTTGACGGTTATTCTTGGCATTTTAACAGACATTTGGAATGTCTATTCTCGTCGGTTAAGCCGGATTTATTTAGTAGACTAAATAAAAAGTCAGTGTGTTCGATGATTGGCTGGCCACTCTGACCGGGTGACGTGGGAGGAGTAGGTCAGTTTACAAGTGTGTGGCCGGGCGGGTACTCAGGAATTGGGTGATTCTATGTCCAGCAGAGGTGCGGCATCGATTGATTCGGCATCCATCATCGATGCGATCCGCTGCAGGGATGACAGAATCTGGGTCTTCTCCCAGTCATCCAGGGCTTCGAAGCGAGTGATGAATTGTTCATGCAGCAATGGAGGGGCGGAGACCAGTATTTCCTGGCCGGCGGTGGTCAGCCGTGGATTGACGGCGCGCTTGTCTGTCAGGCTGCGAACCCGCTCCACAAGGCCTTTAGCCTCGAGTCGGTCAAGAATAGAGGTCACCGTAGCCTGACTCAGGGAGACATCGTCGGAAATCCGCTTCACGGTCACATCTCCTAAGGCGGCAATTGCCCTTAATACCATTACCTGTGGAATGGTTAAACCGCAGCTCTTCACCATGCGTTTGGAGTGAAGGTCTGTGGCGCGAATGATGCGTCGCAGGGAAACGAGAACGTCTTGCCAATAGAGTGTTTCAGGCATTTTGGGTCCCAGGGGGAATTCAGGTGGTGGGCATTATAGTCAGTTTCCAGGATCGAACCAATTTGATCGTATGGCCGTGATGGAAATCACGGTGGTGTACTCGGGCCTGTTAACACTATACGAATATTCATCGACGGAGGTCTTGAGGTGTCAGGTTCTCTGCTATAGTTCTTTCAATGGAATTAAAGTAAATAGGTATCATTCTCATATGACAGATATCAATAAAGCAGTGAAGACCAGCTGTTTCTGTCAATACCCATGAACAATTCCTTTGAGGAATAGGCAATGCGCAAGTCACTAGGGATTATTCTTTCAGTACTTTTATTCTTCACCTCAGTGGCCATAGCAGGTGATGGCTTGGTGAACATCAAAAGCCAGCATGATGTAAAAACCACAGCAGATCGTCTTGAGAATGCATTGAAGACGAAGGGTATGACGGTCTTTACTCGAATCAACCATGCCGAAGCTGCGCGCAAGATTGGAAAGGCGTTGCGGCCGACCGAACTGGTTATCT
The DNA here is from genome assembly GCA_002869585.1 of Sedimenticola sp. Classification (GTDB taxonomy): domain Bacteria; phylum Pseudomonadota; class Gammaproteobacteria; order Chromatiales; family Chromatiaceae; genus BM503. The sequence continues at coordinate 15,812 of PKUO01000033.1, read as the reverse complement.
TCGGCAATCCGAAGGTGGGTACGCCTCTCATGCAATGTGGCCAGAGTGTGGCCATCGATCTACCTCAAAAGGCGCTGATATGGGAAGACGAAGCGGGGCAGGTGTGGCTCTCTTACAATGATCCAAAATACCTCGCTGGACGCCACCAGATTGACGGATGTGGTGAAGTTCTGACGAAAATAGAGAATGCGCTGGCCAATTTTGCCAACGCAGCAACCATGCCGTAACCTTGATAAGCCTTTTGATGGCCTGCTTTTGTAACGGTTATTCAAGCTGTTGCAGGAGTTGTTCGACGACTACAGCGGCACGCTCTTGAGTGGGGTGTGTTCCCTCCAGAACACGCAGGCCCCATATCCCCGACATGAGAAATGTGGCGAGTGCTGCAGGGTCTTTTTCTGGCGCTAGTTCTCCATTTTTCCGGGCAGCCACCAAGGCATCCAGAAAGAGGTTTTCAATGCGGTCGAAATACCGGTTCACATGTTCACGTACAACCTCATCATTGCGTGCCAGTTCCAGGGCGGTGTTGACCAGAAAACAGCTATGCTGCGCCGTGGAGTCGGCCGCAGACCTGGCCATCTGGTGAAAGTAGCCGCGAATCCCGGCCAGAGGTGAATCCGCATTGGTCAGCGTCTGTCTGATTCTTTCGGCGCTGCGCTCACCGTAGTGATCCAGGGCGGCGAGGAACAACCCCTCTTTTGACTTGAAGGCGGCGTACAGGCTGCCAGGCTTGAGCTTTGTGGCGGCAATCAGATCTGTCACGCTGGTGGCAGCGTAGCCCTGCTTCCAGAAGATCTGCATGGCGCTATCTAGGACATCTTCGTGTTTGAACTGAACCGGTCTTGCCATCGTCAACTCCCTGATATTTATGGGTAGTCTAGCGTTATTGAGCAAATATCCAAAAATAATACTTGAATAATCACTCAATATCTACCATTGTTATGGAATAATCATTCAATAAATAGCTGGGAGCGATAAACATGGGTGTATTGAAAGACGAAATAGATGCCTATAACGCAGTGAAAGCAGCCAATCTGCCTGCGGAAGTCCTAGGTGTAATGGTCCAGGGTACGGAGGATGTAAGAAAACTGGATATCGAGAACTGTGCCCTGAAGGCTGGAGACTGCATGCCGGATTTCCAACTGGCTAATCAGCGCGGTGACCTACGGCGTTTATCGGATTATCTACAGCAATCGAGCCTGGTGCTCAACATCTACCGGGGCGGTTGGTGCCCATACTGCAATATGGAGATGAAAGCCCTGCATGCTTTTCTGCCTGAGATCGAAGCCCGGGGCGCACGGCTTGTGGGAATGTCTCCGGAAACGCCGGACAAGGCGATGACCACCGCTGAACGCAACGATATCGCAATCGATATCCTCAGTGATCCGGGTAATCGGGTTGCCGAGCAACTGGGGCTGGTTTTCGAACTGCCTGAATCCTTACGAGAGATTTATGCAAAACTGGGTATTGATATTCCCGCCTTTAATGGTGATGAGAGCTTCAAATTACCGGTGCCTGCAACTTACATCATTGGTCAGGATGGTGTGATCTTCTACGACTTTGTCAATTCAGACTACACCCAGCGCATGGAGCCTGCCGAGATCGTCGCCAGGCTATCGTCAGCGGAGTAGATTCCAGGGCCTGCCAACGGGCCCTAGATATTCAGGCGATTCCAGCGTCCGCTTCTGAACCACAACCAGGAGAGCACCAGGCAGGTTGTGGCGCCCAGCATCTCGGCCAGGAGTATGTATTGCAGCGGCAGTTCGGCGATCAGTGCCGCATACCAGGCATAGGTCAGAGTAACCAGGGTGACGATGCACTGAATGGCCAGGATGATGCGCGTGTCACCCGTTCCGGCGACAGCCGAGTAGTAGGTCTCGGCAGGCACGGCAATGAGGGTTATGCAAACCATCACTATCAGACCATAGTGCGAGGCGGCGATGATCTCCTTATCCGGGGTAAACAATGACAGTACCTGATCTGGAAAAAGCAGGGTCAGGGCCAGCATGGGCACGACAACCGAGTAACTGAGGTTGATGGTTCTCCGGATCAGCAACCGGAGCCTTTTTTCATGGTGCTGACCAATCAGGTTGCTGATCATTGAACAGATGGTTTCGGAAAAACTCTCAACGGGAATAATGAACAGTGCATAACAGGAGAGGATGATATTTGCGCCAGCCAGGGTCTCTTCACCCAGTTGTTCAATGATGACCAACAGTAGAAACCACTTCGCCATGCTGACCAGGGTTTCCAGGGAGACCGGCATGGAGATGGAAACCAAATGCTGGGCCAGAGCCATGTTCCATTTGGAGAGCCTGAAAAGATGGTAGCTTAGGTCATAGCGTTTGCGCAGAACCTCCGCGAAGAGGAAAAGAAAGGTCGCAATCTCTGACGATAGCGTGGCAATCGCGGCGCCTTCAATACCCATCTCGGGAAGACCGAAATTGCCGTAGATCAGCAGATAATCGAGGCTTATGTTGGTGATGGCGAGAATGATTGCGCCCCCAATCAACACCCGCGTTCTGGAAATGCCTACATAAAATGCGCTGAGTGCGAGATTGGTGGACTGGAAAAACAGGGCAAAGGCGGCAATGTGCAGGTATCGATTCACCGCGTTATGCACTTCATGGGAGGCAAGTAGGGTATCGGTGATCGCAGGCACGGCCACAAGGATTAACAGCAGCGAGAGTAGAGACGCCAATAAGAGAAGATAGAGCCCCTGATTGAAGGTGCGTCCAATCTCATGGCGTTGCTCCTGGCCTGCCCGCCTGCCGATAATGATTTGAATCCCATCGACCAGTCCCATGATCAAAAACAGGCTGAGCCCATAGATTGCATCGGCCATGCCAATGGCCGCCAGTTCGGTAATGCCGTAATGAGCGAGGAATATTGTGTCGGTGATGTCAACAATGGTTTCGCTGACACCAGCGATTATGATCGGGAAGGAGATTCCCCAGATACTGCGGTAACTTGGACGAAATCTCATATCTTTACTGTCCCGGCATGGACCCAGACGACTTTGGGTTGGCGACTACAGCAGCACCAGGTCATAGGACTTCCGATTGAGATGCATCACCATGCAGGAGAGCAGTGCGCCACTTTTGAGGAATTCGCTGAGGTTGAAGAAGGAGACCTCGAAGGCGTATTGCACAGCGATATCTTCGAGTTTCCGGTTCTTTTCCCTCTCCTCGACGTAGTACTCGTCTCCCGGTTTCATATCGTGGATGTTTGAGGCATTCAGCATGGTGTTACCCAGCCGAACAGAGTTGCAGATGCCTGAGAAGCAGTCGTCAAGGCTTACCGCGACGATATCAGTAACGGCCTCAATCTGTTTGATCTCATCCGGTTTGTACATTTCCGTGCAAACCAGGGTGGTCTCTCGGGTCAGCGGAAAGACGGTACAATCCAGGTGATAGAGATAGGGGTCGGTCTCCTCCACGGCAATGATGTTCATGTCGAAGGTCTCTGCCATCCAGTCATAGACACGCTTGTCCGAACGGGTACCATACCCCCCGATATAGACATTGTCGTGCAGGTGTTTCAGTTCGGCCTCGCCTTCGAAATGGTAGGCGGGTTCAACCACCTGGTAGCCCATGGAGGCGAAAAACGTTTCACCGACCCTTGTTTCCGGAACCCTGACAGGGGTGCTGAAGTTGGAGAGTATGACGGTGTTGTGATCCGGGACATGCTCAAGGACAACCCCCATGTTGGCGCAATAGACCAGGTCCTGCAGGCCGGAGACTTTCGGGGTCGGCAACAGATAGATCAAGGCGTCTGCGGCCATGAAGTGATAAAGCTGTAAAAACTGATTGATCGCCTTTGTCCTGTCGACCTTGCGTTCATCCCCTTTCAGCTCTTCCATCCAGGCATTATTCGCCACATACGCGGCCAGAGAAAAGGGTACGTTCATCAGAAACGCAGGCTTGCCTAGCGCTGTGGGGTTGGTTGTTTGCAGCCCCTCAGCGATTCCGGCCAGGTTCTCTCTTCTGAATTCAGTACTCATGACAGACGCTCCTGCTAAGGCAACTTTCCCTTTTTAGCGATAATTCTTACCAACGGGTCGACACCGGCCTCGACATGCATGCCCGGCTCGAGCATCGGTTCATAGTCGTACCGATCGGACAGGGGAATGATCAGGTCTACCTGGGAACCATAACGGATCATGGAGAAACGCTGGTTCTGCGAGAAGGGCTGGTTTTGTTTGAGCTTGAACGGGGTGATGCAGTCGACATCGTAATCAGCAATCTGCAGCACATAGTAGTGCTGCTTCAGATCCATGCTGAAGATGCGGTTGACCACGCGTTGATTGTTGAACAGGTAGCCGGCATTTCGTGCGCTGACTGAAAGTTCATCGAGGATATCCTTCTCGACATCGATCATAGGGTAGTTGTAGCTGTCGAGGGTATCGAGTTCCCGATAGGAGAGCTTTCCCGCATAGGGTACCCGGTTGATATGGACGTCATAAAAGGTCATGAATATGCCAATCACCAGGCACTCAGTATCGAAGCTATCGTCACGCAATGCGTTTCGCAGTGAATAGGGTTTGCCCTTTATATCGACAATGCCAGACTCTGGATCTACAGTTGTTGCATAGAGAATAATGCCATCCGCAGGCGGAAAGAAATAAGAGGAATCTGCGAAGACGGCACGATTGGGATCACGGAAGAAAAACTGCTCGGATAACCAGCGCATGGGCTTGTGGCGGATTGCGCTGACATCGTTATCAAGCCATTCACGCAGTTGCTTAGCCATACTCGCGCCATCAAGGGTAAATGATCAACTCCTACTGAAAATATAGCATAGGGGGTTGACGGGTGCGGGCGGCGTGAAAGTCTCGATTATTGACGCTGAGGGTGTTTGGCGCGTTACTGACTAATCTCACCCAAGAGTCCGAATTCAATATAGAATGATCCGCAGTTACTGAATTAGAATTCTCCGCAATAGATTAAAGAAAGAGCACACAAGGACTTGATTGATGACGTCAGATCGTGATGAAACGCAGAAATTGATCGATGGGATAAAAATTCCCCCGGCGCCTTTTATCGTTACCAAACTGCAGGAGGAGTTGCAGAAGGATGATCCGATTCTCGCTGATGTCGCCAATATTGTCGCTCAGGATGTCGCTATCTCCGCCCTGGTGCTGCGTACGGTAAACTCCGCGTTCTTCGGGCTGCGTGTCAAGGTCAACTCCATTCAGCAGGCGACCAGTCTGTTGGGCATTCACAACACCCTCAATATTGTTACTGGCCTGGCGCTGCGCAGGACGTTTGAAACGTCTGGTACGGCAAGTCCTCCCAACTTCTGGGATTCACCGGCGAATGTCGCCATGGTGTCGGCGAAAATTGCCAAGGTCATCGGCGGAGTCCCCCAGGACGAGGCCTATATGCTTGGCCTTTTCCACAATGCAGGTCATGGATTGCTGATGCAGAAGTTTTCCGATTATCCCGCCTTTCTGCAAGAAAATCTGAACAGTGTGCGTGGTGTTATCACGGACCTGGAAGAACAGCAGTACAACACCAATCATGCGGTACTGGGTTATTTTCTGGCCCGCTCCTGGGGTCTGGAGAGGGATATTGTCGAGATTATCCGTGATCACCACAACGCCGTGGAGAAACTCACCGAAAATGGCGGAAAAGTAACCAAGGAGGGGTCGCTGCTTGCCATTCTGAAGATGGCGGAGCATATCGACAAGCTGTTCTGGTCCATCACCCCTGATCACGAATGGGAGCAGGGCAAAGAGGTGATATTGGGTTATGTGGGAATGAGCGAGCCGGATTTTGATGACCTTCGCGATGACATGTCAGATATGCTGATCAGCGGATAAATGACAGTCTGGGCAGGCTGTGAAACCTGCTATCCAAGGCCGGTTGACCACGCATAGAATACGCCTTCCCACAGCCGTTCTTGCTTATGATTCTTTTCGATCACCCCCGTCGAGGGCAGGACTGGCCGAATCGGCTTGCTGCGCTGCGAAAAATCCTTGGAAATCAATAACCGAAGCCAGAAAAACTGTCGATGAAAACAGAATATCAATATATACTGACGGATTTTGTGGTTAACTAGTCTGATAACAGGGGAAGGTTGTGGTCTGGGTCACAGAGTTTTTATTGAGCATTCCTGGTCGTTTCGTTCCATTTCTTCGCTGGATAGGCGAGCTGCGTGACAGGGATACGCTGAAGGCGGATATCCTCGCGGGTATCACGGTGGCTTTGGTTCTGGTCCCCCAGTCCATGGCCTATGCGCAGCTGGCGGGTTTGCCGCCTTATGTCGGGCTCTATGCCTCTTTCCTGCCGCCGATTGTCGCTGCCTTCTTCGGCTCTTCGCGTCAGCTGGCAACCGGTCCGGTAGCCGTGGTCTCGTTGATGACCGCCGCTGCACTGGGTCCACTGGCCTCGTCCAATCCCGATGGCTACCTTGCCTATGCGATGATTCTGGCGATCCTGGTGGGCCTGTTTCAGATGTCGCTCGGCCTGTTACGACTGGGCGTGGTGGTGGATCTGCTCTCCCATCCTGTGGTGGTTGGTTTCACCAATGCCGGCGCTCTGATCATTGCCACCTCTCAGCTCGGCAAACTGTTTGGTGTTACAGCGCCCCAGGCGGAACACCACTATGAAACCGTTTATAACACCATACTGGCGGCCCTCGACCATACACATGGGCCAACGCTTCTGATGGGTATAGTGGCGATTGCCATCATGCTGCTTCTCAAACGTTATTACCCCAAGGTTCCCAGTGTTCTGGCCGCGGTGGTAGTAACTACCCTGGCGTCCTGGTTGCTTGATTTTGAGGCCGGCGGCGGCGGTGTGGTTGGCTCGATTCCCCAGGGCCTGCCCAGTATCACTATTCCGGTATTCGATTTTGAGGTGGTCAAGCAGTTGATCACCAGCGCCGTGATCATCTCTCTGATCGGTTTCATGGAGGCGATCGCGATCGCCAAGGCGATGGCTGCCCAGACCCGTCAGCGTCTCGACACCAATCAGGAGTTGGTTGGGCAGGGGATCAGCAATCTGGTTTCCGGTCTGTTCACAGGCTACCCGGTATCAGGTTCTTTCTCCCGCTCTGCAGTCAATATCAACGCCGGCGCCAAGACTGGGTTTTCTTCCATTGTGACCGGAATAGTAGTGGGCATCACTCTGCTCTTTCTTACCCCGCTGCTCTATCACCTGCCGACTGCGACTCTGGGGGCTGTAATCATCCTGGCGGTAATCAACCTGATCAAGGCGACGCCAGTGATTCACGCCTGGAAGGCCCAGCCTCAGGACGGTGTGGTGTCGGTAATCACCTTTGCCCTGACCCTCTACCTGGCGCCCCATCTGGAAGGGGGCATCCTGACCGGCGTGGTGCTTTCGCTGCTGCTGTTCGTGATCCGCACCATGCGTCCGCGCGTTGCGGTACTTTCACGCTATAAAGATGGCTCGATGCGCGATATCTCGGTACATCCGCTGCCGACCAGCGACACCATCTCTCTGCTGCGGTTTGATGGTTCGCTCTATTTCGCCAATGCAGGCTATTTTGAGAACAAGATCCTCAAGGAGGTCGCCTCCAAGCCCAAATTGCGCTATATCGTTGTCGATGCCTCAGGCATCAATCATATCGACGCGACGGGTGAAGAGGTGCTGCACCATCTCGCGGAGCGGCTGAAGGCGACGGGTATAGAGCTGGTGTTTGCCGGGATGAAGAAGCAGTTCATGGATGTGATCCGGCGTACCCGTCTGATCGAATTCATGCAGGAGGATCATTTCTTCTCGGGCGTCCAGAAGGCGCTGGACTATGTCTGGGATTCCCTGGGTGACGAGTATGACCGTACCAAGTGCCCGTTATACAGAGAATCGTAAAGGAAATCGCCACAGCTGATACAACGGGAATGGTCGCCAGGCCATTCCCGTTTTTTTTTGGGAAAGGGGAATGAGGCATGTCCGGATTGTACAGATTCCACCCAGGCCATAGTCTAATCGAACGCTATTTAATAGCGGTATGCGTTTTTTCTATCAGGCCTTCAGATAATTTCGATTGCCACGATTTCCAGCTATCCACTAGTCTTTGTAGTCGAGATTAGATCTATTTGCAGTGCCGGGAGTGTGGGTTATACCCGAAAGGGTTATATGTAACTCGCCCTCAACCGAATAATAACGGCAACACAACCTCAGGATATCTATGATGAAAACAATCACTTCCCTGTTGGCAGGGTCTGTACTGGCCCTGGGTATAGCGATGGGCGCCAACGCAGTCACCCTGAAAATGGCCTATGATGCCGACCCGGTTTCACTCGATCCCCATGAACAACTCTCAGGTGGCACCCTGCAGATGGCGCCCATGGTGTTCGATCCTCTGGTGAGATGGACCCAGGAACTGACCTTCGAGCCGCGGCTTGCCGAAAGCTGGGAGCGCATCGATGAGCGCACTGTACGCTTTCAACTGCGTAAGGGAGTAACTTTCCATTCCGGCAATCCTATGACCTCTGCGGATGTGTTGTGGACCTATAATCGCCTCAAATCCAGTCCTGACTTCAAGGGGATATTTGAGCCCTTTGACTCTCTGAAGGTGATTGATGATTACAGCTTCGATCTGGTCACCAAAGAGGCCTTTCCTCTGGTTCTGCACACCGCCACTTACATCTTCCCGATGGACTCCAAGTTTTACACCGGGCCAGATGAAAATGGCGAACCGAAAGACAAGCTGGTAAAACATGCCGGTACCTATGCATCCACCCATGAATCCGGCACCGGACCCTATGTGGTCACCAGCCGTGAGCAGGGGGTCAAGGTTGAGTTTGACCGCTTCAGCGGTTACTGGGACAAGGCCTCCAAGGGCAATGTCGACAAGATCGTCATGACCCCGATCAAAGAGGCGCCGACCCGTGTCGCCGCGCTGTTGTCTGGCGATGTCGATTTTATCGCGCCGGTACCACCCACCGATCATCAGCGGATTGCCGGAAATGACAAGGTGAATCTGGTAGCCCTCCCCGGCACCCGTATCATCACCTTCCAGCTGAATCAGGAACGCCGTGCCGAATTCAAGGATCTGCGTGTTCGCCAGGCGATTGTGCATGCCATCAACAACGAAGGCATCGTTGAAAAGATCATGAAAGGCTTCGCTACCGCGGCCGCCCAGCAAAGCCCGAAGGGGTATGCCGGGTACAAAGAGAGCCTGAAACCCCGCTATGACCTGAACAAGGCCAAGGCGTTGATGAAAGAGGCTGGCTATGAGAAGGGTTTCAGCGTCACCATGATGGCGCCCAACAACCGCTACGTAAATGATGAGAAAATTGCCCAGGCGGTCTCTTCCATGCTCGCTAAGATCAATATCAAGGTCGATCTGAAAACCATGCCCAAGGCGCAGTACTGGCCCACATTCGACGAACGCGCGGCTGACATCATGATGATCGGCTGGCATGCCGACACGGAAGACTCCGCAAACTTCACCGAGTTTCTGGCCATGTGTCCCAACAAGGAGACCGGCGCCGGGCAGTACAATAGCGGTAACTACTGCAACCCGAAAGTCGATGAACTGATCAAGCTCAGCTCCAGTGAAACCGATGCACAAAAACGCGCGGGGATGTTGCAGGAGGTCGAACAGATCCTGTATGACGATGCCGCATTCGTACCGCTGCACTGGCAGAACCTGGCATGGGCCGCTAAAAAGCAGGTGGACATAGCCCCTGTTGTGAACGTGATGAACTTCCCGTTCCTCGGTGACCTAGTCATTAAAGAGTAGGCAAAGGGTGTTGTTGCTGACTGACACCGGCGGTTCACTCAACCGCAGGTGTCGGTGACAAACCCGGGAGATCCCTCTCCCAAGGATAAGGAGAGGGGTCTTACTTCTCCGACAGGCCTGTTCCGGATGGCTCTCTCTGAGTACTAATCTATGATTGCTTTTTTGATCAGACGTCTGTTTCAGGCCGCAATCGTGATGTTTGTCATCAGTCTGCTCAGCTTTTCCATTCAGGATAATCTGGGCGACCCGTTGCGTGAACTGGTCGGCCAGTCGGTCTCTGAAGAACAGCGTCAGGAACTGCGCGACCAACTGGGTCTGAACGACCCGTTTTTTACTCAATACCTGCGCTTTGCCGGCAAGGCGCTGCAGGGCGATCTGGGTACCTCCTATTTTTTTAAGGAACCGGCGCTTCAGGTCATTCTGAAAAAACTGCCGGCGACCCTTGAACTGGTCTTCGGTGCCACCCTTATCATTATCCTGCTGTCGGTGCCGATTGGCGTTTACTCGGCCATCAAGCCCCATAGCCTGTTCTCTAAAGCCGTCATGGGATTGAGCATTGTCGGCATATCCATTCCGGTGTTTCTTACCGCCATCATGGCGATCTATCTCTTCTCCGTCGAGCTGAATTGGCTCCCCTCGTTTGGCAGGGGGGTTACCGAGCACGTCTTCGGCTACTGGGATACCGGTTTTTTCAACATGGATGGCCTGCTCCACCTGCTCCTGCCCTGCGTCTCTCTGGCCTCGATCATGCTGCCCCTGTTTGTGCGTCTGATACGCGCCGAGATGATGGAGGTGCTCGAGTCCGAGTACATCAAGTTTGCCTGGGCCAAGGGGCTTGCGCCGACTCGTATCTGGTTCCTGCATGCCCTGAAAAACACTATGTTACCCGTGATTACGGTCGGCGGCGTGCAGATCGGTACCATGGTGGCCTACACCATTCTTACCGAAACCGTGTTTCAGTGGCCGGGAATGGGCTTTCTGTTTCTGGAGGCGGTAAACCGGGTTGATACGCCGCTGATCGTCGCCTACCTGATCGTGGTGGGGGCCATTTTTGTTGTCACCAACACCATCGTCGATATGATCTATGGCCTGGTCAATCCAACAGTCAGACTGACGCGGAGCAAGGCATGAGTGATTCTCCAGCACAAATAGCCGAACAACTGGTGATCCCTTCGCACTGGCAGCGCTTCAGGGATTCACATCTGCTGCACAGCTTCAAGAAGGACAAGGTGGCTATCGTCAGCTTTGCGCTGTTTGTCCTGTATGTTCTGGCGGCGCTCAGCGCCCCGTTGATTGCGCCTTACGATCCCTATGATCCGGCGATGATCGACATTATGGATTCCGAGATCCCTCCACAGTGGCAGGAGAAGGCGGATGAGCGATTTATTCTGGGTACGGATTCCCAGGGTCGCGACCTGTTGAGCACCATGCTCTATGGCACCCGGATCTCCTTGCTGATCGGTGTCTGTGCGGTGATGTTGCAATGCTTGATTGGCGTTCTGATCGGTCTTACCGCAGGCTATTTCGGCGGACGCATCGACAGCTTCCTGATGCGTCTGGCAGACATCCAGCTCAGCTTCTCGACCATGATGGTGGCAATCGTGGTGCTGGCGGTGTTTCAGGCGGCCTTCGGCGCAGAGCTCTATGCCGATCTGGCCATCTTCATGCTGATTCTGGTGATCGGCATTGCCGAATGGCCCCAGTACGCGCGCACCGTGCGGGCCACGGTTTTGTCGGAAAAGCACAAGGAGTATGTGGATGCCGCGCGGGTCATGGGGTTCAAGAGCCGCCGCATCATGTGGACGCATATCCTGCCCAACACCCTTTCGCCGCTGCTGGTGATCTCCACCGTACAGGTGGCGAATGCGATTATCAGCGAGGCCTCGCTCTCCTTTCTCGGGCTCGGCATGCCGGTGTCTCAGCCGTAGCTGGGTTCGCTGATATCCAGCGGCTTTGAATACATCTTCAGCGGCTCCTGGTGGATTACGGTTATTCCTGGCATCGTGCTGGTGCTGCTGGTTCTGGTGATGAACCTGCTCGGCGACTGGTTGCGCGATGTCCTCAACCCGAAACTCTACAAGGGTTAGATTATGAGCTTCCTTCGGGTCAATAATCTGGAAGTTACCTTTGAGCTGCGTAGCGGCGGGGTGCAGGCATTGAGCGATGTCAGTTTCTCCCTGGAACGCGGCGAACGGCTGGGTATTGTCGGCGAGAGCGGCGCGGGAAAATCAGTGGCCGCCTTCGCCATCCTCAACCTGTTGAGCCGGCCCGGGAGAATCACCGCCGGAGAGGTGATGTTCGAGGGGCAGGATCTGGCGAAGCTGACGCCCAAACAGATGCGCACGATTCGCGGTAACCGGATCGCCATGATCTTTCAGGACCCGATGATGACCCTCAACCCGGTACTCACCGTCGGTCAGCAGATGGTGGAGTGCCTGCAGGCGCACCGCCAGATATCCCAGAAAGATGCCTGCACCATCGCCATCCGCAAACTCAGGCAGGTGCAGATCCCGTCGCCGGAAACCCGCATGGACCAGTATCCCCATGAACTCTCGGGCGGCATGCGCCAGCGCATCATTATTGCTATCGCGCTATTGATGGATCCGGTGCTGATTATCGCCGATGAGCCAACCACCGCCCTGGATGTCACCATTCAGGCGGAAATCATGGATCTGCTGCTGGATCTCTGCGAGTCGAACAACGTCGGTTTGATACTGATCACCCATGATCTCGGGGTTGTCTCCCAAGTGACGGAGAAGGCGATAGTGATGTACGCCGGCAGAATTATCGAGATCGGTCCCACCAAGGAGATCATCAACGATGCCCAGCACCCCTATACCCAGGGGTTGATCAAGGCGCTGCCTCAGCAGACACTGCCTGGCCATCGCCTTAACCAGATACCGGGCTCCATGCCGAGCCTGCAGGGCATTCCAGCCGGTTGCGCCTTCAACCCCCGTTGCGACTTTGTAATGGACATCTGCAAACAGACATTGCCAGAGTTTACCGCCTCGGGTGGTTGTTCCGTGGCCTGCCACATGGTGAAGGTGATGAAAGATCAGGCGCGGCAGGAGGATTAGCGGATGAAAAACACTCAGACTAAACAGGCGCAACAACCCATCGTCACCCGAATGGTCTCCGATGAAACGCTGGTCCAGGTCGATTCGCTGCACAAGCGTTTCGATATCTCCGGCGACTTTCTTGATCAGGTGCAGTTCAAGGGTGGGCGTTTCAGTCTGAATCGTGCCTATGTCTATGCGATCAACGGTGTGAGTTTCGATGTCAAGAAGGGCGAGGCGCTGTGCATCGTCGGCGAAAGTGGCTGTGGTAAATCCACCGTTGCCCGCACCGTGATGGGATTGCTCAGCCCCAGCAGCGGCAGCATCAGTTATCGGGGTCAGCGCATCGACAATCTGACCGACCGGGCCATGCTGCCCTATCGGAAAAAGATGCAGATGATATTTCAGAATCCCTATGCCTCGCTCAATCCGCGCAAGACAATCACCCAGACGCTGGAAGAGCCGGTCCACTTTCATAACCCCCAGCTCACCGGCATGCAGGTCAAGGAACGGGTCAGCGAAGTGATGGAATCGGTGGGCGTTGATCCCAGTTGGGGTGTGCGTTATCCCCATGAGTTCTCAGGCGGCCAACGCCAGCGTATCTCCATCGCCAGGGCGCTGACCGTGGAGCCGGAGTTCATCGTCGCCGATGAGCCGATCTCGGCGCTGGATGTATCCATCCAGGCACAGGTGCTGAACCTGATGATGGAGACCCAGGAGCAGCGGCACCTGACCTATCTGTTCATCACCCATGACCTTGCCGTGGTGGAGCATTTCGGTACGCGCGTGGCGGTGATGTATCTCGGCACCATCTGTGAACTGGCACAGACCAGAACCCTGTTCAGCACGCCCAAGCACCCCTACACCCAGGCACTGTTGAGCGCAATCCCGCGTCTCGATGACAACCGTCCCAACCATATCAAGCTTCAGGGCGAGGTGCCGACCCCGGTCAACCTGCCTAGGGGCTGTGTCTTTCATGCCCGCTGTCCCCACGCGGCAGATCGTTGCCGCAACGAGATTCCCCGCCTGATTACACAGAGCGACCAGAGTCAGGTTGCCTGTCATGCCATGGAGGAGGGACGACTATAACCCGCCCGGGTTTGTCCTGACGCCCGCCCCGGGAATAGTGGTAAGCTCCGCAGATCAAAACGTAGAATACTTACTCCGTATTCGACCGGATCAGGAGCTTTACCGATGGAGATACGCTGGCTGGAGGATTTTTGCGCCTTGGCGCGCACCCGCCATTTCTCCCGTGCCGCAGACGAACAGAATATCACCCAGCCTACCTTCAGCCGGCGTATCAAGCTGTTGGAGGAGGAGATGGGGATGTTGTTGATCGATCGCGAAACCCTGCCCCTGTCATTGACCCCGGCGGGCAAGCTGTTTCTGGAAACCTCGGAAAAGATCACCAGCCTGCTCAAAGAGACCAAAGAGGCCTGCCTGGAACTGGAACGGGTGGAGGCGCAAAAACTGCGTTTTGCGACCAACCAGTCACTCTATCTGAGCTTCTTTCGGCACTGGCTGGAAGGGCTCAACACCCAGGTGGATATTGGCGTAAACCTCAAGGCCGCGGCCTGGGACGGCCGTCAACTGGTGCAGGCCCTGGAGCAGGGGCAGTGCGACCTGATCGTCTGTTACTGGTCCCGGGAGAATGATCTGTTAGAAACCCTGGATGGGCCCGGCTACGAACACCTGAGCGTGGCTGAAGAGACGCTATTGCCGGTAACCGCACTGAACGCACAGGGCGAGCCGAAATACCAGCTGCCGGGCCAGGAAAAATCCCCGCTACCCTATATCAGCTATAACGATCAGACGATGTTGAACCGGGTTATCAGCAGCCATTTGCTGCGTGTTGTGCAAACCCCGCACCTGCTGGTGGTGAATGAAAATGCCAACGCCACCAGTGTCAAGGCGATGGTTGCGGAAGGCTATGGGGTGGGTTGGCTGCCGGCCCGTCTGCTGGATACGAGTCTGGATGCACGACTGATTCCGGCTGGCGATGCCGCTTGGCATATACCCCTGGAGATCAGGGTCTACCGCGCCTGCAGCAATCACCACAAACAACTGGAAAAGCTCTGGGTGGAGATTGAAAAGAGCCTGCGGTGCTGATTTTAGCGGGCGTTTCCGGACAAAACTAAACTTTTATTCCCATCTGCCGTTACATGGATCAGTGGTTAATCACGGACGTTTCGCTGTGTCTGAAAAACGTTTTCTGTGATTGTTCAGGTTTTCGGTTAGGGAGGTTGGCAGCAGTGTCAGAGTCAAAACATAAGCGATTACTGATCGAGATCAATACCAAGATCCGTTCTCTAAATCGGGAGATCATCAATCCGGCAATACCTGAGTTGAAGCTGGCGGATTTTGGCCCGGTGATGGGGATGGTGGCCAGATCCCGAGCGCTCTACCTGGCCAAGCTGTTTGCCTTGGCGGAGGAGGTGGGTGAGGGCATGCCGACATCCGACCAGATCAAGAGTCTGCGCACCCTGCGCGTCATCTATGAGGAGCTGGTGACCGCCGCCAAGGCCTTGGAGACGGCGGTTGAACGCGGTTATCTGGACGTACTTGACGCCAGCCAGGTGCTGGCAGATAAACCGACTGAAGTTCAGGGTGAACCACCGCCCGAATCAAACTGATTCGAGCAGGCAGCATTCTAATACCGGCGTGAACATAGGATTGTTCACGCCGGTTTTTTTATCCTAACGCGCGAAAAACCCCGCCGTTCAGGGCGGGGATGGATAGCGCGGACACGATAGAGCCTGATTGTTGGTCAGGTGTTATTGCCGCATGGATCAGATACACTTTTAACCATGAAACGATTGCAAGCCNNCATGGCAAGGCGAGCAGTATGCCGCCAACCAAACAATCAAATTCAGTTACACCACGCTGGCAAACCTGTTGCCGTTGTGGAAGCAGGACCCCGCCACTGAATGGCTCAAGGCGTCGCCCAGCCAGTGCTTGCAGCAAACGCTAAAAGACCTGGAGCGGGCCTACAAAAACTTCTTCGCCAAACGTGCTGACTTTCCGCGTTTCAAGAAGAAAGGTCAG
>PKUO01000049.1 GCA_002869585.1 Sedimenticola sp. | reverse complement strand
GACCTGAACCACGCGGGCCAGGGCCTTATCCGCTCCGGCGCGCATATCCAGCGGTTCGGTGGCCAGCCAGATCTCGTCGATCCGGATCATGGCAGCAGGCTCCTGAGCAAGGCCAAACACTGGTCGGCCCGATCGGCGGGCCACTCAATGACCACCGGGCCATCGGACCGGGGAATCTCGATACGGATCGCATCGGTCGAGCGCGCAGGAGATGGCGAGATAGATGGACTGGGCAGCTCAATGGGCAAGAAGCCGGGGGATTGAGGGATCGATGCGGGGTCCGCTACCTTTCGAATCCAACGCCGTACCATGTTGGCATTGAGCCCGTTATCCAGGGCAATCCGGGAAACTGACGCACCCTGCGTTTTGCAGGCTTCGACAATCCGGGCTTTGAACTCCGAAGAATACCGGCGCCGTTTCCGCGACGGTGGGGGTACGCTTAATGTATCCATAACAAGTGTCCACTAAAAAATAAGTGGACGCTATCTTGACGGCACCAGCTGCCAGATCAAGACGGGATCACCGGACGGTTACATTTTATCCAAAAATGGAGTTTTTCGACAGCCTCAACGCCGCGTTAACCGCGCGACGAAGGCGCGTCCGGTTGAACGCTTGGGTATATGCTTTATGCCGCAATTAAAGGCTTAACTTGCAGTTCCTTACGACGAGCCTCAGCCTGCCATAAATCATATTGAGTTTGCTGGTTCATCCAGCTTTCGGATGATGTATTAAAAGCTATAGAAAGCCTTACAGCCATTTCGGGGCTAATGCCGGCCTTACCATTTATTATGCTAGATAAGGTTTTACGGCTAACACCCAAAGCTTCTGCTGCTGCAGTGATGCTTAACTCTAAGGGCTCTAGACAGAGCTCCTTTATTATTTCACCAGGATGCGGTGGGTTGTGCATAAGCATAATGTCACCTTAATGATAATCTTCGTAATTGACAATTTCAGCATGCTCCCCATTAAACCGGAAAGTAACTCTCCAATTACCACTGACACGAACAGACCATATATCTAATCTATTGCCGGTTAGAGGATGCAAAAATAGCCCAGGTAAATTCATATCGTTTGGAGAGGTAGATGCATTTAAACGGCCCAGAATAAGCTTTAGCCGATTAGAGTGCTTTACTTGGATACCTGAAGTTTTCCCAGTTTTGAAGAACTTTTCTAGGCCTTTGTGTTTAAACGATAGAATCATTTAAATAATGTAACCCGATACGACTCGGGTGTCAATTTGGTTTTACAGATAACGTCACACCTAAGCCGACCCATACTGCGCCGTGACAAGGCTGAACGAAAGCACTGAGCTACGCACGCAGTATGGGTCGGCTTGAGGTGCGTGTTAGGGGTTGTTTCGGTATTTACTGGTTTCATGTTTGTACTTGCGGATTGCCTTGGAAGACGACATCCAAAAGTATGCTCTTCTCTCTTGCGGTGCACTCCGAGCCAAAATCTATGCCTTGTATGCGGTCAACGCGGAACGTACGCTTCTGCTCACGGAGAGAGCAATAACCCAGCATGTAGTATTTGGAATTACTGACAAATACTTCGTCTACAAGAACATCCCTTGTGGTAGCGGCTCCCTCGTGATTTACATATTTGAGTGTTACTGAGCAATTCAGACCGTCTACTAAAGTTTCTCTAGCGTCTTCCCATTCTTCAGCATCAAATGGCTCTTGCGGTCGGTACACGTTTTCATTCAAAAATCCGTTTGCGAATGCCTCACCCAATATTCTTCTTTTGTTGCCTATTTCCTCTTCGCTTTCAGGATGCTCTGAAGCAAATATCCGTAGTGAACGCCACTTTTCTTCGAGGTGTTGTCGTAATGTAGAGCTTGGAGCGAAAAGATGTCTTAGCCGCGTAATCACTTCATCAGAGGTAGATTCATGCCGCTTAGCCTTGTCGCCCCTGATTGCGTTAATTTTATGTCGGCATATTTTCTTTTCCTGCCCAAGTGGGCAATCGCAATTGATATATGCAGTTTGCCCATCTAGTNCTAGTTCGATTGTCACCTCGAACGGGGGCTTTTTAGCGTTCCTTGAGTAATAAACGATAGTTTCCATGTTTTTTGCCCCCTAACGAGCCTGTCGAAAAACCTGTTTTGAACAAACTGATTTCAGATTGTTTGTTTTTCGACTCTGCTCTTCCATAGTTTCGTTAATTATTCTGTGATTTCTTCATAGCGCGATAAGTACGCCACTATTTCCCTGTTTCTACGCCCATTCCCATCCATATCGGTGGATCTTCAGGATATNGATCTTCAGGATATTGTGTAACATCATCATCAACTTCCACTGCCCGTCAACCTTGTGCTTGCCTCTCAGACTAAACCGCCTGATCCCTATCGCATCGGTGATGTGGCCAAAGACCGGTTCTACCGTACCCAACCGTTGGCTATAGATGTGCCGTCCCTCAGGACTGTCGATCTTGCGCTTCATCCGTTCGATGATGCCCGCCTTATGTTCTTCGGTGGTATCCAGGGCTACATTGATCTGTCTGGGTGTCTGTTGGTGTTCGTTTCTCAGGCAACGTTTTCTTAGTCCGCAGTTGTCACAG
>PKUO01000051.1 GCA_002869585.1 Sedimenticola sp. | reverse complement strand
AATTGCCGTGGGTGCCGTGATGGGTGTTGGTCTGGCGCGAGGCGTGGGTGCGATCGATTTGCGGGTTATAGGCAATATCGTGGTTTCGTGGGTCATCACTCTGCCTGCGGGAGGTATCCTGGCTGCGGCATTCTTCTTCCTGTTCAAAGGCATCTTTGGCTAACTGAAATATGCCGGACAGATCGCCCCCTGAATTCAAGGGGCGATCTGTCTATTTTAGGATGAAAAAAATAAAGCTAAAAAGCCATACATAGAATTTGAATGAAAATCCTCAATACCACGCCAGTCAAAGATATTCAGATTATTAAAGGGGTCGTCTTTCCTGCGCATATTACTTTCAGGCAGTTACTGATTTCCGGGCCACCCGGCTCTGGGAAATCGACCCTGGTAGGTATGCTGGGAGGCTGGCCGGAAGAGGGTTATGTTGATCTGTCGTCCAAGAAATGGTGGACAGCCCAATGTCTCTCGCTGAGGCCCAGAGAGATCCATTTGGGTATTCCTTTCGTCGGGTTTGAAAAGGCTTTGGCCGTATTTGAGAAAGAGTGGACGGGATCCAAACCTCCTCCAGAAATCGATTTTCCCCGGATAATGATTCCCCCGGAAAAGCGCTATTTTTTCTCGGTCAACTGGCACGAACGTTATGTGTTCGAGTTTCTATTGCCTCCGGCAGAGATTCTTTTTCAGCGCAGAAAAGAGAGAAGCCAACGCTTTACCCATCATGTGGATGAACAGAATCTCAACATTGAAATCGTTGTTAACCAGTTGTTGGTATATCAGCAACTGGCGCTCTATTTTCATCGACAGGGATTGAATGTATACATCAGGGAAGATACAGATGGGATGCCATTAAAAATTGTTGATTCCGAGATATAAGCAATGCAAGACTTCAACCGGAAAGAAAAAAAGAGTCTCCTGAAAATGCTGCAAGAAAGCTTTTCAGGACTCGCGGAGTGCTTAGAGATTGACTTAAACCAGTCATACCGACTGGCCGATAAAAAGGTCCGTTTGCCGCTGAAAAATTATCCTGTCCAACTCAATGTCGGACAGAGCAGGTCTGACCTGCATATCTATCCGGAGCGTCCGATCAATCAGCCGATGCGTGATATTCATGCGGAAAATTATATTATCTTCGATCCCAATCAGTTCTATAAATCCATATCCGGTTTTATACGGCTGAGTAGTGGAGATAAAATTATACTGGGGAAAAATCAAGGTAATCAGAAGAATCTTATAAATCTTCCCCAAAACCTTTCAGCCCGCCATCTGAGTATAGAGAACGATGCAGGTAAATTAATTTTCAAAAGTATTGATGAGAAGCATGGTGCCTGTATCGCACCCCTCTTAAAAGATAAGGATCTTAGTAGAATCAGCAAATGGCGCATGGCCAAGTTAAAACGTATCCGTGCAATATTTGGGGGGAAGATCGAGCGGTTGTCCCCGGATGATGCCTTAAAAACAATAAAACAGGTCAATAAGTTGCTGGAAAGCGAGGCCTATCGGGAAAAAGACAGTCGCGGAAAACCCGGTGGTGTTGTTGAAATACCTGCTGGTATGTCGACGTTTCTGGTTGGTGATCTGCATACCAAAATTGATAATCTCCTGGTTATTCTGAGCCAAAATGGATTTCTGGAGGCCATGAAAAAGGGTCGTGCCTGCCTCGTGATACTCGGTGACGCCGTACATAACGAAGAAGAAGGCGAGTTGGAGGAGATGGAGAGTTCATTGCTGATTATGGACTTCATCTTCAAGCTGAAAATTCATTTTCCCAAACAGGTGTTCTATCTCAGAGGAAATCACGATAGCTTTTCTGAAGAGATTGGCAAGCGTGGAGTGCCCCAGGGGATGTTGTGGGAGAGAACTCTCATAGCCGAGCGTGGCGAGGCCTATAGGGATGAGATGGCCCGTTTTTACAGGCGTCTACCCTATGTCGCCTATTCAAAGCGCTTTATTGCCTGCCATGCAGCACCTCCGGTCAGTTCGATAACACTCAAAAAGCTCATAAATATCAACGACAATAAGCCGTTGATGAACGAACTTGTCAATAATCGATTGCGTCGTCAGAACAAACCGGCAGGCTATTTCAAGCGTGAGATCAAAAAATTCCGTGAATGTTTTGACCTGGATAAAGAGACGCCGGTGATAGTCGGACATACCCCCATGACGGATGATGCAACGATGTGGTCAGATGTGGGTGATATCCCGAATCACCATGTCATTTACGCCAGTCACAAGGACTGGGTGGGTGTTATGGTTCAGTTGGGACATAAGATGCTACCTCTTGTGTATCCCGCGGAATCCCTGGTGCCCTTGATTAACAGTCTGGACGTGAAGCAAAAAAGTAAATAAGTGCACAAGCAATCCTTTTGTCTTATTAAGTCGATGGTTCTTGATAATAGATATCAATCGTTATCAGTATTTGTATGGTATGAATCTGCAGCTATTTGCATGACATTCCTTTCTCGACCATCTTCCAGGGAGTATTTTAAATACAATGATGCGTAAAATATTTTTGCCCACTATCTTGTTGGTGTTGGCTTATGGATTTTGGTTCAGCCCTAATTTCAAGGAAATCTCTGCCGGTGTGGCCATTTTCCTGTTTGGAATGCTGTTTCTCGAGGAGGGCTTCAAGGCGTTCACCGGGGGATTGTTAGAACGTCTGTTACGTCAAACTACCGACAGTACCTGGAAGGCGCTGAGTTTTGGTGTTGTCAGTACCACCATCATGCAGTCCAGTTCCCTGGTTTCAGTTATCACCATCTCTTTTCTTGGTGCGGGTCTGATCGGATTGGCTGCAGGTATAGGTATTATCTTCGGTGCAAATCTGGGCACCACCACCGGTGCCTGGTTGATTGCCGGTTTTGGTTTGAAGGTTAAGATTTCCGCTTATGCGATGCCCATGCTGGTATTCGGCATAATTCTGGTTTTTCAAAAATCCAAACATCTCAAAGGGATTGGTTATATCCTTGCCGGTCTCGGTTTTCTCTTTCTCGGTATTCATCATATGAAAGAGGGCTTCGAGGCATTCCGCGACACCATTGATCTGACTAAATTCGCCGTAGCGGGTTATCCGGGTATTTTGCTGTTCACGCTGATCGGTGTCTTTGCAACAGTAGTGATGCAGTCCAGTCATGCCACGTTGGTGATTATTATTACGGCACTGGCGGCTCAGCAGATCACCTACGAAAATGCACTGGCTTTGGCTATTGGTGCCAATGTGGGTACGACGATCACAGCCATACTCGGGGCCATGAGTTCAAACGTTCAAGGCAAGCGCCTTGCCGGAGCCCATCTGATTTTTAATGTGGTGACTGCGGTCATCGCAATTGTTTTCATTTATCAGATTGGTACAGGCGTTGACTGGATCAGTCGGAATGTCGGTATCGCCGCTGACGATTACACGCTGAAACTTGCAGTGTTTCACAGCGTGTTCAATCTGATAGGTATAGTCGCCATGTTGCCGTTTACCGGCCATTTAGTTGATTTCCTGATGAAGGTAATGCCTGAAAAGATCTTACCAAAGGCGACACCGAAATATCTCAACGACTCAGCTATTGAGCTGCCGGACACAGCGATTGAGGCGGTACGCAAAGAGACCATGCATTTATACGATAATGCCTTCGCCATCATTGCCCATGGGTTGAGCATGCATCGCCACGATATTCTTTCAGAAAAGGATCTTAATCAGATTGCGGTTGAAAGCACCAAGGTGATGCCAATTGATATAGATTACGAGTATGAAAATAATGTCAAAGGGCTTTACAGTGATATTGTCGGTTTTATCAGTCGCGCCCAGACATCCATGGACCCACACCAGGCAGACGAGTTGTTTGCCTTGCGCGCCGCGGGAAGGGATATCGTAGAGGCGATCAAAGATACCAAACACCTGCGCAAAAACATGATGCGCTATATCTCTTCGGATAACTCCCACATTCGTGCCGAATACAACAAGATCCGGGTATATCTGGGGTCAGTTCTTCGCCGTTTAGCCGAGACTGAAAAGTGGGGTGACGATCCGGCCCAGATTCTCTCTCTCGACAACATAAAGATTGAGATGGAAGAGAATGACATCACGGTAAATGGAATGCTCGAAACATTGATACGCGAGGGTAATATTTCACCGTTGATGGCCACATCCTTGATGAATGATGCGGCCTATGCGTATGACGTGACAAAGAACCTGGTTCAGATGGGAGAGGTTCTGTTTGCCAGAGGTGATCAGGCCATGAAGGATGCAGAACGTGCGATTGCACTGGATGATGACGATGTCGCTGAAGTTTTGGAAATGACAAAAGATCAGTAGAAGGGGAGCCAGGCAATGAAAACGTCCAAGTTGAT
>PKUO01000097.1 GCA_002869585.1 Sedimenticola sp. | reverse complement strand
GACAAGGATTATCACTACGCAAGCGTAGAAAAGGTATTCGTGCCTTTGATGATCTTCACCGCAGCCGCTATGGCCTTTGCGCACGGT
Organism: Sedimenticola sp.; assembly: GCA_002869585.1. Lineage (GTDB taxonomy): Bacteria > Pseudomonadota > Gammaproteobacteria > Chromatiales > Chromatiaceae > BM503. Next base: position 2,607 of record PKUO01000097.1, on the reverse strand, counting down.
TCAAATGATGTGGCGAACGGTATTGGCCCGATGGCAGCGGTGTACTCCATTGTAGAGAGTGGCGGCAATGTCGCACAGAAGGCCGGTCTTCCAGTCTGGATCCTGGCTATCGGTGGTGCCGGTATCGTTGTGGGTCTTGCCACCATGGGTTACAAGGTGATGCAGACCATCGGCACGAAAATCACTGAATTGACACCAACCCGTGGTTACTGTGCAACACTGGCGGCAGCAACGACCGTGGTGCTGGCATCCAAAACAGGTCTCCCTGTTTCAACGACCCAAATTGCCGTGGGTGCCGTGATGGGTGTTGGTCTGGCGCGAGGCGTGGGTGCGATCGATTTGCGGGTTATAGGCAATATCGTGGTTTCGTGGGTCATCACCCTGCCTGCGGGAGGTATCCTGGCTGCAGCATTCTTCTTCCTGTTCAAAGGTATCTTTGGCTAACTGAAATATGCCAGACAGATCGCCCCCTGAATTCAAGGGGCGATCTGTCTATTTTAGGATGAAAAAAAATAAAGTTAAAAAGTCATACATAGAACTTGAATGAAAATCCTCAATACCACGCCAGTCAAAGATATTCAGATTATTAAAGGGGTTGTCTTTCCTGCGCATATTACTTTCAGGCAGTTACTGATTTCCGGGCCACCCGGTTCCGGGAAATCGACCCTGGTAGGTATGCTGGGAGGCTGGCCGGAAGAGGGTTATGTTGACCTGTCGTCTAAGAAATGGTGGACAGCCCAATGTCTCTCGCTAAGGCCCAGAGAGATCCATTTGGGTATTCCTTTCGTCGGGTTTGAAAAGGCTTTGGCCGTATTTGAGAAAGAGTGGACGGGATCCAAACCGCCTCCAGAAATCGATTTTTCCCGGATAATGATTCCCCCGGAAAAACGCTACTTTTTCTCGGTCAACTGGCACGAACGTTATGTGTTCGAGTTTCTATTGCCTCCGGCAGAGATTCTTTTTCAGCGCAGAAAAGAGAGAAGCCAACGCTTTACCCATCATGTGGATGAACAGAATCTCAATATTGAAATCGTTGTTAACCAGTTGTTGGTATACCAGCAGTTAGCGCTCTATTTTCATCGACAGGGATTAAATGTATACATCAGGGAAGATACAGATGGGATGCCATTAAAAATTGTTGATTCCGAGATATAAGCAATGCAAGACTTCAACCGGAAAGAAAAAAAGAGCCTCCTAAAAATGCTACAAGAAAGCTTTTCAGGACTCGCAGAGTGTATGGAGATTGACCTAAACCAGTCATACCGTCTGGCCGAAAAAAAGGTCCGTCTGCCGCTGAAAAATTATCCTGTTCAACTCAATGTCGGACAGAGCAGGTCTGACCTGCATATCTATCCGGAGCGTCCGATCAATCAGCCAATGCGTGATATTCATGCGGAAAATTATATTATCTTCGATCCCAATCAGTACTATAAAACCATATCCGGTTTTATTCGGCTGAGTAGTGGAGATAAAATTATACTGGGAAAAAATCAAGGTAATCAGAAGAATCTCATAAATCTTCCCCAAAACCTTTCAACCCGGCATCTAAGTATAGAGAATGATGCAGGGAAATTAATTTTCAAAAGTATTGATGAGAAGCATGGTGCCTGTATTGCACCCCTCTTAAAAGATAAAGATCTTAGTAGAATCAGCAAATGGCGCATGGCCAAGTTAAAACGTATCGGTGCAATATTTGGTGGAAAGATCGAGCGACTGCCCCCGGATGATGCATTCAAAACAATAAAACAGGTCAATAAGTTGCTGGAAAGCGAGGCCTACCGGGCAAAAGACAGTCGCGGAAAACCCGGTGGTGTTGTTGAAATACCTGCTGGTATGTCGACGTTTCTGATTGGCGATCTGCATACTAAAATTGATAATCTCCTGGTTGTTCTGAGCCAGAATGGATTTCTGGAAGCTATGAAAAAGGGTCGTGCCTGCCTCGTGATACTCGGTGATGCCGTGCATAACGAAGAAGAGGGCGAGCTGGAGGAGATGGAGAGTTCATTGCTGATTATGGACTTCATCTTCAAGCTGAAGATTCATTTTCCCAATCAGGTGTTCTATCTCAGAGGAAACCACGATAGCTTCTCTGAAGAGATTGGCAAGCGTGGAGTACCCCAGGGGATGCTGTGGGAGAGAACTCTGATTGCCGAGCGTGGCGAGGCCTATAAGGATGAGATGGCCCGTTTTTACAGACGTCTACCCTATGTCGCCTATTCAAAGCGCTTTATTGCCTGCCATGCAGCACCGCCAGTCAGTTCGATAACGCTCAAAAAGCTCATAAATATCAACGACAATAAGCCGTTGATGAACGAACTTGTTAATAATCGATTGCGTCGTCCGAACAAGCCGGCAGGCTATTTCAAGCGTGAAATCAAAAAATTCCGTGAATGTTTTGGCGTGGATAAAGAGACGCCGGTGATAGTCGGACATACCCCTATGACGGATGATGCAACAATGTGGTCAGATGTGGGTGATATCCCGAATCACCATGTCATTTACGCCAGCCACAAGGACTGGGTGGGTGTTATGGTTCAGTTGGGACATAAGATGCTACCTCTTGTGTATCCCGCGGAATCCCTGGTGCCCTTGATTAACAGTCTGGAC